>JBKHWC010000040.1:0-28018 GCA_046569765.1 Alphaproteobacteria bacterium
GGTCACGTCGAGGTCCAGATCGTCCTGCGAGGTACGGCTGACGCCACCGAAGAGCGAGAACTGCTCGTTGATGTCATAGGTGGCAGCCAGGCCGATCAGGTCGATGTCGGCCTCCATCATGCCATTGTCCAGCGTCGCGCGCTGGAAGGCACCGGCGATGGCCAGGTTGTCCATCGGGCGGTACTTGGCGCTCAGGCCGAAGTTGTCGATGTCGATGCCGCCCAGGAAGCCGATGTCCGGGCTGGTCGAGGTGCGGCCGAGGTTCATGCCGAGCTCGAGGTTGCCGGTGGTGTAGCCGACCTTGGCACCGATCGACTTGAGAGCGAGGTCGATCGGCAGGATGCTGACCTGCGCGTTCAGCTGTTCGGCATAGGCCCCGAAGGACAGGCCGTTCGACATCTTGTAGCCGACTTCCAGGCCGACGAAGGTCGCGTCAAGGCCGATGGGCTGGCCGTCGATGCCGACGTCGATGTACCCGGCCGAGACGCCGAAGGTCATGCCATTGTCGAAGGCCAGGTCAACGCGGCCGTCAAGGCTTGCGGTGGACAGGTCCTGGTCGAAGTCCGAGAGGCTGTGGTCGCCGAAACCGAGGGTAACGCCGCCAGAAAGCTCTTGCGCGGTGGCGAGGCTGGGGGCGGAAACTGTCAAAAGCACAAGGGCAAGGCTGCGTTTCATGGCAAATCCTGAGGGTATGGGGCGGCATAGGCCGACGGTTAATCTTTCTTAACGATATACTAGGAAGTGTATCGCCAGCAATGATCGCACCGAACCTGTGCGGGACTTCTGGCCCGGACTGTGTCATCCAAGTCATGGTTTTCGCTGCAAAAAGCGACCGGATGCAGTGGTATGCAACCTGTGGGCATCAAGACCTGAAGGAGGCGCCGCGGCCGGCCCCTCTCGGGCAAGGCGCCCGGTGCGGCAGGGATCAGACCAGCCGCGAGACCTCGATCGCAGCGCGCACGAAATCGGCGAACAGGGGATGCGGCGCGAAGGGTTTCGACTTCAGCTCGGGGTGGAACTGGACGCCGATGAACCAGGGATGGTCCTTGACCTCGACGATCTCGGGCAGGCGGCCGTCGGGGGACATGCCGCTGAAGATCAGCCCGCACTTCTCCAGCTGGTCGCGGTACTGGATGTCGACCTCATAGCGGTGGCGGTGGCGTTCCTCGATCGTGGTGGTGCCGTAGATGCGGGCCACAGCCGAGCCGTCCTTGAGGTTCGCGGTATAGGCGCCCAGCCGCATGGTGCCGCCCTTGGCATCGTCGGCCTTGCGGCGGACGGTATGGTTGCCCTGGACCCATTCCTTGAGGTGGTAGACGACCGGGGTGAACCGTTTCGCGCCCTTTTCGTGGTCGAATTCCTCGGACCCGGCGTCCTTGAGCCCGGCGAGGTTCCGCGCGGCCTCGATCACCGCCATCTGCATGCCAAGGCAGATCCCCAGATAGGGGATCTTCTTTTCCCGCGCAAAGGTGGCGGCGCGGATCTTGCCCTCGGTGCCCCGTTCGCCGAAACCGCCTGGGACCAGGATGGCGTGGAAGTTCTCCAGGTAAGGCGCGGGGTCCTCGCGCTCGAAGATCTCGGCGTCGATCCATTCGGCGCGGACCTTGGTGCGGTTCGCCATGCCGCCGTGGGTCAGCGCCTCGGCGATGGATTTGTAGGCGTCTTCCAGCTGGGTGTACTTGCCGACGATGGCGATGCGGACCTCACCCTCGGGGTGGGTGATGCGGTCCATCACGTCCTCCCAGCGGGCGAGGTTGGGCTTGGGCGCGGGGGTGATCCCGAATGCGTCGAGGACGGCCTGGTCAAGCCCCGCCTCATGGTAGGCGAGAGGGGCCATGTAGATCGTCTTGAGGTCATAGGCTGGGATCACCGCCTCTTTGCGGACGTTGCAGAAGAGGGCGATCTTCTCGCGCTCGCGGTCCGGGATCGGGTGCTCGCTGCGGCAGACAAGGACGTCGGGGGCAAGGCCGATGGACTGGAGTTCCTTGACCGAGTGCTGGGTGGGCTTGGTTTTCAGTTCGCCACTGGCGGCCAGGTAGGGCAGCAGCGTCAGGTGCATCAGGATCGACTGGCCGCGGGGCCGTTCGTGGATGAACTGGCGGATCGCTTCGAAGAACGGCAGGCCCTCGATGTCGCCGACGGTGCCGCCGATCTCGCAGAGCATGAAGTCGACCTCGTCATCGCCGATCTTCAGGAAGTCCTTGATCTCGTTGGTGACATGGGGGATCACCTGGATGGTCTTGCCGAGGTAGTCGCCGCGGCGTTCCTTCTCCAGCACGTTGGAATAGATCCGGCCCGATGAGATGGAATCGGTCATCCGGGCATGGACGCCGGTGAAGCGTTCGTAGTGCCCGAGGTCGAGGTCGGTTTCGGCCCCGTCGTCGGTCACGAAGACCTCGCCATGCTCGAAAGGCGACATCGTGCCGGGGTCGACGTTCAGGTAGGGGTCGAGCTTGCGAAGGCGGACTGTGTAGCCCCGGGCCTGGAGAAGCGCGCCCAGAGCGGCGGAGGCAAGGCCCTTGCCAAGGGACGAAACCACGCCGCCGGTGATGAAGATATAGCGCGCCATGGGCTGCCCCCGTGTTCTAGACGCGATTCGGGTCGGTGGAATCGCTGCACCACGGGAGTTGACGTATAACGACTCCCCAAGCGGGAGGCAACGCCTCCCGCTAGATCATGCGGGGCCTGGCCGAAGGTGGCCAAGCAGTTGTGGGTCAGGGGTTGGCCGCCGGAGCGGTCGCCGGTTCGTCCGCGCGGGGCGGGGTTGCCGGGGTGTCGCCCGCGGTCGGCGGGAGGAGATCGCCGCCCAGGCCGGGGGTGGCGGGTGCCGTTTCCGGCGCCGTCGGAGCCTCGGTCGCGACACGGTCCACAACCGAGCCGCTGTCGCCGCCGCGGGTGGCGAGGATGGTCAGCGTGATCGAGGTCACGATGAACGCCGCGGCCAGGATCCAGGTCATCTTGGTCAGCGCCGTCGCCGCGCCCCGGGCCGAGACGGTGCCGCCGCCGCCGCCGATGCCAAGGCCGCCGCCCTCGGACCGCTGCAGGAGCACGACGCCGATCAGAAGAAGCGCGAGGATCAGGTGAATGGTGAGGACGACGTTTTCCATGGGGCTTCCCGGCAACTGACGCGCCTATCTAGGCGGAAGGGGCCGGGCGCGCAAGGGTTCCTGGACGGAGGCGCCGTCCTCGGGGGCATCGAGCCCCCTCGGACGGCGCTGCCGCGGACCAGCGGGGGGCCGTGGCGCGGGACGTGCGGCCGGGGAGCCTCGGGCGGGGATATTTGGGCAAAGATGAAAGGGCAGTTCAGGCGAGGTGGACGGCGGAGAGCTTGTTGCCGTCGGGGTCGCGGACGAAGGCTGCATAGAAGCCCTGGCCATAGGGGCGCAGGCCGGGGGCGCCCTCGTCGCTGCCGCCATGGGCGAGGGCCGCGGCGTGGAAGGCTTCGACAGCCGCGCGGTCGGGGGCGAGGAGGGCGGGCATCGAGCCGTTGCCGATGGTGGCGGGCTTGCCGTCGAAGGGAAGCGTGATCCAGAGCCGGGCACGGCTGTCGGTCGGCTGGGCGTAGCCGATCTCGGTTTCCAAAGTGGCGCGGCGGGTCAGGCCAAGGGGCGCGAGGGTCGCGTCGTAGAACCGGGTCGCGCGGGCGAGGTCGTTGGTGCCGAGGGTGAGGTAGAGGAAAGTGTCGGGCATGCGCAGCGTCCAAGGGGGCGGTTTCTGTCTAACGGCGGGGCAGGAGAGGGGGAAGGTGGGCCGCCCTGGGTGCGGCACCCGCGACGGGTGAGGCGATTTGCAGGGTTTCCCCGGCGCGCGGCTGTGGGTATACCGCGCCTCGTTTGATCCTGTTCATGGGGAAGTGCGGATGGCCAACGTCGTCGTGGTGGGTGCCCAGTGGGGCGATGAGGGCAAGGGCAAGCTGGTGGACTGGCTGTCCGAACGCGCCGATGTGATCGCGCGGTTCCAGGGTGGGCACAACGCCGGGCATACCCTCGTCATCGGGAACACGGTCTACAAGCTCTCGCTTCTGCCGTCCGGCATCGTGCGCGGCGGCAAGCTGTCGGTGATCGGCAACGGCGTGGTGGTGGACCCCTGGCATCTGGTGGCCGAGATCGAGAAGCTGCGCGGGCAGGGGGTGGATGTCTCGCCCGAGAACCTGATGCTGGCCGAGAATGCCAGCCTGATCCTGCCGATCCACGGCGAGCTGGACCGGGGCCGCGAGGCGCAGACGACGGTCGCGAAGATCGGGACCACAGGGCGCGGGATCGGCCCGGCCTATGAGGACAAGGTCGGTCGCCGGGCGATCCGGGTGGCGGACCTGTTCGATGCGGCGACGCTGGACACCCGGATCGGGCGGCTTCTGACCCACCACAACGCGCTGCGCGCCGGTCTGGGGCTGGAGCCGGTGGACCCGGCCGCGCTGAAGGCGCAGCTGCTGGAGATCGCGCCGAAGCTGAAGCCCTATGCCGGCCCGGTCTGGAAGGTGCTGAACGAGGCGCGGCGGGCGGGCAAGCGGATCCTGTTCGAAGGGGCGCAGGGCTCGCTGCTGGATATCGATTACGGGACCTATCCCTACGTCACGTCCTCGAACACCATCGCGGGGCAGGCGGCGACCGGGACGGGGGTCGGGCCGACGGCCATCGACTTCGTGCTCGGGATCGTCAAAGCGTATACCACCCGCGTCGGCGAAGGCCCGTTCCCGGCCGAACTGCATGACGAGGATGGCCAGCGGCTGGGCGAGCGGGGGCATGAGTTCGGTACGGTGACGGGGCGCAAGCGGCGCTGCGGCTGGTTCGATGCGGTGCTGGTGCGGCAGACCTGCGCGACGAGCGGAGTGTCGGGGATCGCGCTGACCAAGCTGGACGTGCTGGACGGGTTCAAGACGCTGAAGATTTGCGTTGCCTATGACCTCGACGGGCAGCGGCTGGACTATCTGCCGATTGCCGCCGACGAACAGGCGCGCTGCAAGCCGATCTATGAGGAACTCGAAGGCTGGTCCGAGACCACCGCCGGCGCTCGGTCCTGGGCCGAACTTCCCGGAGCGGCCATCAAATACGTGCGGCGGATCGAGGAGTTGATCCAGTGCCCGGTCGCGCTACTGTCCACCTCGCCCGAGCGGGACGACACGATCCTGGTGACCGATCCCTTCGCGGACTGACGGCTCATCGCGTCGCTGCGCTCGCTCTTCGCGGGCGGATACGGGGGAAGGCATGGCGTTAAGCTACAAGGCCCGGAAACGCTGGGCGCTGGTTATCCTGCTGGTCGGGATGCCGCTGTATGTCGTGGTCGCGGTCAATGTGATCGACCTGTTCGAGCGGCCCTCGATCCTGGTGGAGCTGGCGGTTTATGTCGTGCTGGGGTTCCTGTGGGCCTTGCCGTTCCGCTTCATCTTCCGCGGGATCGGCCAGCCGGATCCGGGCGCCGGGACGGACGTGCGCGGCCCCCGTGGCTGATCCGATCGGGACGGCGGGCGGTCCCTTGCGGAAGCTGTACGAAAGGGCGGTGGGCCGTCCCTGTCGCTCGGGGCCTGACGCGTGTCGGCAAGGAGTGAGCGCTTTGTTCAGGGCACGACTGCGATGGCGCTCTGTGGTCCCGGTTGGGCAGGGTGGCCGTCATCCAGATTTCTCTGCGCCCTGACCCCAGGTTTCGGCTTCTGCGCGAATGGGAGGCCGGATCCGGGGGCCGGACCGGCCCGCCCGACGCGCGATCAGGCCATCCGGCGCGCCTCGGCCAGATAGGGCGAGTGGTCCACCAGGATGTAATGGCCGCGGCCGACCTTCTCGATCCGGCCGGTGCGCAAGAGCGTGCCGAAGCAGCGAAGCCCCTCTTCCCGGCTGACCGGCTTGCCGCCCGCGCTGGCCAACAGTCGGCGCATCAGCTGCGGCCGGGTGAACTGCGGCCGGTTCTCGATGCAGGTGGCATAGGCGGCGGCGGCTTCCAGCATGTCAACCATCGACTTCACGCCCATCTGTTCGGCGAAACGGGCAAGCCCGGCCTTGGCCTCGGGGGACAACTCGTCGAGCAGGTCGTCCTCCTCCTCGGCCTCGGTCGTGGCGCCGGACCGGGGTTCCAGGACCAGTTTCTGCCCCGGAGCGACCGGGTTGCCTGCCGCTGCACCGACGCCGATCGCGCCGGTCAGTCGGCCGGTGCGCAGGGCGACCATCGGCTTCGGTTCGGGGGCCGGGGCGGGGGCTGGGGCCGGGACGGGGGCAGGCGGGGCCACGCGGTCGATGCGCTGTTCCGACACCAGAACCAGCGGCGGCGGGCTGATCATGCCGGGGCGGATCGTGCCGGGCCGCGGCTCTTGCGGGCGGACCGAGATCGTCTTGCGGCTGGGCTTGACCTCGGGCTCGGCTGTGGGGGCCGGTTCGGGCGCCGTCTGCGCAAGGTCGTCACGGTAGCGGCCTTCCTTCGACGCGGGTTTCGTTTCCGTCCCGGCGGCGCGGTCAGCCTCGGTCGCGGCGACGGCGGCCTTCAGATGCGCGATCGAATCCAGCCGGCGACGGTTTTCCGAATCCGACATGACATCGTCTGCCTGGCGCAGGAGACGGGCGAAATCCTCATCATTGCCGTCAAGGACGCGGGTCGCGTTCGGGTCGCGCGGGGCGGGGGCGTCGTCGTCGGGATGGATGCGGACCACGCGCGAGTTCACGCGCTTGGCCTTGCTTTTCGCCGGAGCGGCAGGGGCTTTGCCCTCCGGCTCGACGTCGGCTTCAACCTCAGCCGCACCCTCAGGCGGGACTTCAGCCGCAGCGTCAGCCGCAACCTCTGCCTCGGCTTCGGGCAGCGGGTCGGCCTCCAGCGCCTCGGACAGTGTGACGGGCTCTTCGGCCGCCGTCTCGGGCAGGGGATCCTGCAGCAGCGCGTCGGTCAGCGTCATCGACGGTTCGGCCGCCTCGGGCAGAAGATCGGCGGCTTCGGCTGGCAGGACGTCGACGGAAGGAGCATCCTGGGCGGCAGACTCCTCGCCAAGGGTGGCGAGCCAGCTTTCGACCTCGGTCTCGACCGGCGAGTCATCGTCGGCGTCAAGTTCGACCATCGGGGCGGCATCGGCGGCCTCGACGGGCTCGGCAGCAGGTTCGGCCACGGTGGCGGGGGCGCTGGTTTCCTCGATGTCCCAGATATTGACCGGCTCGGGGTCGGTGACCAGCGCACCGATGCGGCTGAGGACATCGGCCTCGGCCGCGTCATCCCTGGCCAGGGCGGTTTCGGCAAGCGGGGTTTCGGCCGTGACCGGCTCGGCCACGGCCGCGGCGACCGCCGGAACCTCGGGAGCAACTTCGGGCGCGGCGCCGGGGACATAGCCGGGGGCGAAGGTCGAGGGGTTCACCGATTGCCGGATGCGCGCCAGCTTGGCGGTCACCCCGGTCGGGATCAGATCGTGCAGCGCGGGCTCGGCAGTGTGTTCTGCCGGGGTGCCGGTCGTGCCGCTGTCGGCCGCAGCGGCCGCCTCCTGCGGGCGCAGGACGACGGCATGGTTGCGCATCCGGCTGTCGACCAGACGGCTGACCTCACGCTCGGCGATGCGGTGCAGCATGGCGGGGTCGGGCTGCGGCGGTTCGGCGCCGAAATAGCGGTCCTCGGCGGCAAGGTCGCGGAAATATTCCGCGATGGCCTTCATGGCGTTGAACGGGTCATCGAACCCCTCCAGCGTGCAGCTGAAGGTGCCATAGGACACCGTCAGGATCTTGCTTTCACTGGCCATGACCGGACCCTTTCGTCTTCCACACTGGCATAGTCTACCCCATACCTGCCCTAATCCATGGACAGACATGGGTAATTTGATGGATTGATTGTGGCCGGAGCCCGGGAATCCTGCCTTAATTGGAGACAGTTTTACATGAATGCGCCGATTGTCCAGTCGGAGGTGGGGGTTACGCTGGCGGGAGGCGGGCCTTTCGGGCGGCGTGACCTGTCTTTCTGCCTGTCCCGCGCGCCGGTCGCGGTGGGGGCGGATGGGGGCGCGGACGGGCTGTTGCGGCTGGGGGTGATGCCCGAGGCGGTGATCGGGGACTTCGATTCCCTCTCGGCCGCGGGGCGGGCGGCGATCCCGGCGGCGCGACAGCATCGGGTGCCGGAGCAGGCCACGACCGATTTCGACAAGGCCTTGCGCCTGGTCGAGGCGCCTTTCGTCCTGGCGCTGGGCTTCGCAGGGGCGCGGCTGGACCACGGGCTGGCGGCGATGAACACGCTGGTCACCCGGGCCGAGCGGCGCTGCATCCTGGTCGGGCCGAAGGATGTGGCCTTTGCCGCGCCTGCCCGGCTGGAGCTGGAGCTAGCCCCGGGCGAGCCCCTGTCGCTGTTCCCGATGGCGCGGGTCACAGGCGTAAGCCGTGGGCTGGAGTGGCCCATCGGCGGGCTGGTCCTGGCGCCGGACGGGATGATCGGCACCTCGAACCGGGTGACCGAGCGGCGGGTGGCGCTGGAGTTCGACGCGCCGGGGATGCTGGTGATCCTGCCACGGCGGCGGCTGGATGCGGCGATCAGGGCGCTTGGGTAAGCCCCTCGGTCGCGGGGTGCGCCTTCTGGCGGGCGACGGACCTTTCGCGGTGGATGATGTAAAGGCCAGAGGCGACGATGATCGCGATCCCGGTCCAGGTCAGCGCATTGGGGAAGTCGCCGAAGATCAGGTATCCCAGGATCACCGCGACGACGATTTCCGAGTAATGCAGCGGCGCGAGCGTGGCTGAGGGCGCGTATTTCAGCGCGTAGGTCATGCTCATGTGGCTGACCGCCGCCCAGAAGCCGACGCCGAAGAGCCAGAGCCAGTTCAGCCCCTCGGGCCAGATCGGGTCAAGCGCCGTGATGCCGCTGCCGTTGAAGCCGAACATGATCGGCAGGCAGAGCAGAAGCCCGGTCCAGGAGGTGTGGAACTGCATGGCGACGGGGTGCATGTAGGCCGAGATGGCGCGGGTCACCAGCATGTAGAAGGCGAAGAAGAAGGCGGTCCCCAAGGGCCAGAGGGCGACGAGGCCGAAGACCTGGATCGAGGGCTGGATCACCAGAAGCGCCCCGCCGAAGCCCACCGCGCAGGCCGCGATCCGGCGCGGGCCGACCTGGTCGCCGAAGATCAGGCTGCCAAGGATCAGCAGGATGAAGGGCTCGACAAAGGCGATGGCCAGGGCATCGGCCACGGGCATGACGGCGATGCCCGAGACGAAGGAGAAGGTGGACAGGATCAGGAAGACCGCGCGCAGGGTGGTGAAGGCCAGAGCGCGGGGCGACAGGTGCAGGGTTACGCCCATGGCCAGCACGACAGGGAACATCAGCAGCCCCTGCACCAGGAAGCGGGCCGTGGTGATCTGGCCGACCGGCATCCCGTTCTCGGCCGCGAGTTTTGACGACACGTCCAGCAGCGGCGCGATCATGCAGAAGAGGAGCATCAGCACGATGCCGCGAAGCGTGGTATCCCTGGCCATGCCCCTGCCTAGCTTGGGCCGCGCGGGGCTGCCAGTCTGAAAGCGACATCGCGGGCGGCGGGACGGCTATCGGATTGCGCGCCTTGCGGCGCAAGCCTCTTGTCTCGTCGTCGGGGCTGACGCCCTCCTCCTCGGGCGTGGGGGGCCTTGCCCCCAGACCCCCAGGATATTTGCGCCAGTATGAAAGACCGGGCCGTCAGCAGTTCGGGACGTTGACGGCAAGCCCGCCAAGGCTGGTTTCCTTGTATTTCTCGTGCATGTCGCGCCCGGTTTGCCGCATCGTCTCGATGCAGACGTCGAGCGAGACGAGGTGCTGGCCATCGCCGCGCATGGAGAGGGAGGCGGCCGAGACCGCCTTGATCGCGCCAAGGCCGTTCCTTTCGATGCAGGGCACCTGGACGAGGCCCTTCACCGGGTCGCAGGTCATCCCCAGATGGTGTTCCAGCGCGATCTCGGCGGCGTTTTCCACCTGTTCCGGCGTTCCGCCCAGCACGGCGCAGAGACCGGCAGCGGCCATGGCGGCGGCGGATCCGACCTCGGCCTGGCAGCCACATTCGGCGCCGGAGATGCTGGCGTTGTGCTTGCAGAGCCCGCCGATCGCGGCGGCGGTCAGAAGGAAGTCGCCGACCTTCGCCGGGGTTGCGCCGGGGACATGGTCGAGCCAGTAGCGGATCACGGCGGGGACGACCCCGGCCGCGCCGTTGGTCGGTGCAGTGACGACCTGACCGCCGGCGGCGTTTTCCTCGTTCACCGCCATGGCGTAAAGGCTCATCCAGTCGTTGATCGTATGCGGGGGCGTCAGGTTCAGCCCGCGTTCGGCCAGAAGCGCGTCGTGGATCCCCTTCGCCCGCCGGCGGACCTTCAACCCGCCGGGCAGGATGCCTTCGCCCTTCATGCCGCGATCGATGCAGTCGTTCATCACCTGCCAGACGCGGTTCATGCCCGCGTCCAGCTCGGCTGCAGAGCGGAACCTCAGTTCGTTCGCGCGTTTCATCTGGGCGATGGTCAGGCCCGATCTGCTGGCCATCTCCAGCATTTCGGCGGCGGTTTCGAACGGATAGGGCAGGTCGGCGCGCGCCTTCGCCTTGGCGCCCCCGGCCTCGGCCAGCTCGCCTGCGGTCAGGACGAAGCCGCCGCCGATGGAGTAGTAGGTCTCTTCCAGGATCACGTCGCCCTGGGCGTCGGTGGCCTTCAGGGTCATCCCGTTGGCATGGCCGGGCAGCGCGGGGCCGAAGTCGAAATGCAGGTCCTTCAACGGGTCGAACTGCAGGGGCGGCAGGCCCGGGACCTCGATCACCTTCGTGTCACGGATGCGGGCGAAGGCGGCCTCGGCCTTTTCGGCGTCGTAGGTGTCGGGGGCAAAGCCCGCGAGGCCCAGGATCGTGGCCCGGTCGGTGGCGTGGCCGACGCCGGTGAAGGCCAGCGAGCCATGCAGCGAGGCGCGGAGCCCGTGGAAATGGAAGGGCGAGGCGCGCATCGCCTCCAGGAAGCGGGCGGCGGCGACCATCGGGCCCATGGTGTGGCTGGAGGAGGGGCCGATGCCCACCTTGAACATGTCGAAGACAGAGAGGAACATCAGTTATCCGGGTTGGTGAAGGGGGTGGGGCCGAGGCCGTCCGAGGCCGCGACGCGAAGCGCGGCAGGTCGGCCTTCATGCGCGGAAAGGACGGCTTTCAGATGGGGGAAGTCGTCAATGCGGATGCCATGGGGCGCGGGGGGCAAAAGGATCAGCCAGCGGACCAGGACGCCGATATAGTAGCCAAGGACGCCGGGATGGTCCGGTGACAGCCAGCGCGGGGATTGGGCGGCCAGCATCGCCTCGATCAGGCCGAGGCGGGCGATGATCTGCTCTTGCGCGGCCTCTTGTGCGGCGGCGGAGTTCGCCTCTCCGGCCGGTCGGTGGGGGTAGAACATCGCCAGCGCCGCCGGGTGCAGCGCGTTCGAGGTGAAGAACAGCCAGGAGAGGAAGGCGCCGCGGTCGGGGTCGGTCGGTCCGGGGCCAAGGCGGCCGGTCCGGTCCACCAGCCACAAAAGGATCGCCGCGGTCTCGAAGATCGGGCCGTTGTCGGTTTCAAGCGCCGGGATCAGGCCGACCGGGTTCACCCGGCGATATTCGGGCGAGGCCAGCGCACCGCCCTGAATGTCGACGATGGCCAAGGTGTGGGGCAGTTCAAGCTCTTCCAGCGCGAAGCGGACGATGGTCGAGGCAAAGTCGGGGGCGTGGTGCAGGGTCAGGGTCACAGGACGGATCCTTCCGGCGGATTTGGCTCTTCGGGATGGGTGAAGGGGTGCGGTCCAAGCCCCTCGGCCCGGGCGACGACCGGGGTCTCGACCCGCGCCTCCTGCGCCCGGGCCAGCGCTTGGAGCGTCGGGAAGCGGGCCAGATCGAACCAGCGCGAGACCCTTGGCGGGTAAAGCACGGCCCAGCGGGTAAGGGCGATCGTATACAAGCCCAGGGGCGTGGCCGCGGCAAACAGCTTTGGATGCTGCAGCGCCGCCGTGTCCAGAAGCGCGAAATGGCGCAGCATCCGGGCGGACATGATCTCGAGATGCGCGCGATGCGCCTCGGCCGGGGCGTATTGATGCGGGTAGAAGATCATGCGCAGTTCGGCGTGGGCGCTGTTCGACAGGAAGAACAGCCACTTGAGGAAGACCGGACGGTCCGGGTGCGTCGGCGCC
The DNA here is from genome assembly GCA_046569765.1 of Alphaproteobacteria bacterium. Taxonomy (GTDB): domain Bacteria; phylum Pseudomonadota; class Alphaproteobacteria; order Rhodobacterales; family Rhodobacteraceae; genus Tabrizicola. The sequence goes on from JBKHWC010000040.1 coordinate 12,093, forward strand.
GGGCCCAGCTGGTGGGTGTCCGCAAGCCACAGGAGAATCGCCCCGGTTTCCGAGATCGGACCGACGGGCGTTTCCAGCACCGGGATCAGCCCGGTCGGATTCAGGGCCCGGAAGGCGGCGCTGTCCTGTTGGCGCTGGCGGCGGTCGACCAACACCGTCCGATAGGGAATACCCGCGCCGTCCAGCACAAGGCGGACGATCAGCGAGGCATTGTCCGGGGCGTAATGCAGGACGTACATCGGGCCTTTCCAGTACTCGCGGCGACATTGGGGCAAGTCTTGCCCGCTCGCAGGCCGAAAAGCGACTCCCCTTCGGCGGATCGCGCTGGGACCGGCGCGGATTAACCCTTCGTCAACCCTGCTGCGCCAGTCTTGCCGCGTCGGAACGGAGGAGGCGGAATGGTGCGGTTCATGGCGGTGCTGGCGCTGGTGGCGCTGTTTGCGGCGAACGGGGCGATGGCGCAACAGGCAGGGGATCCGCTGGCCGAGGCGGTGGAGCGGAACCCCGGCCGGATCGAGGCGCGGCTGCTGGATCTGGTCGCGGGCTTCGGCGGGCCAGAGGGGCTGACAGGGCAGGGGATCGAGGAGCATATCGCGCTGGAACGGGCCGCGGACCGGGCTTCGGCCATGCGGCGGCTGCTGGCGCTGGACCTTGATGCCGATGGCGGCGTCACGCGGGAGGAGCTGGCGGTGGCGCAACGCGCGGCCAGCGCCACGGCGCGGGGGCGACTGGAACGGCAGTTCGTCGCGGCCGATGGCAGTGGCGACGGGCAGCTTGACGCGGGCGAGATCGCCGCCGCGGGCCGTGCGGCGGGGCTCGCCGCCCTGGACGAGGACGAGGCCGCGCTGCTGCGGGCGGCGCTGCGGCTGGATGGAAATGGCGACGGCGCGCTGACGGCCGAGGAGGTGCGGGCGGGCCTCGCGCGGCTTGCCCCGCAGGATTAGGGGCGGCTAAACCCTCTCGCCCTTGGCGGGCCTTTGCGCTATGCCGGGGGGCGAAGACAGGGAGTTGCCGCCATGACCGCCGAGCTTTCGCCGATCGACCGGGCCAAATATGCCGCCGCGCGCCGGTCGGTGGATTTTGTCGAGGACGGGATGAAACTGGGCCTCGGAACCGGCTCGACCGCGGCCTGGATGGTGCGCTGCCTGGCCGAACGGGTGAAGGCCGAGGGGCTGAAGCTGACCTGCGTCGCGACCTCCAGCCGCACGGCGGAGCTTGCGCGCGAGCTGGGGCTGACCGTGGTGGCGCTGGATGACCTGCGCTGGCTGGACCTGACCATCGACGGCGCGGATGAGTTCGATGCGAACCTCAACCTGATCAAGGGCGGCGGCGCGGCGCTGCTGCAGGAAAAGATCGTGGCCACCGCCAGCGACCGGATGATCGTGATCGCCGATGCCGCGAAAGAGGTCGCGCAACTGGGCGCCTTCCCGCTGCCGGTCGAGGTGATCCCCTTCGGCTGGCAGACCACCAAGGCGCTGATCGAAGAGACGCTCTACAGCCTGGACGTGCTGAACCGCAAGGTCGAGCTGCGGCTGGAAAAGGGCCAGCCCCTGCGCACGGATGAGGGGCATTACATCCTTGATCTCGACCTCAAGCGGATCGGCAATCCGCGCCAGCTGGCGCTGGTCCTGAACCAGATCCCCGGCGTGGTGGAGAACGGGCTTTTCATCGACATCTGCGACATCGTGGTGATCGGCTCGGGCGACGGGCGGGTGACGGTGCGCGACATCAACTCGGGCCGGATCGAGGACAGCCAGGTCGATCTGGCCGAAGGCAGCAACATCTTCGCCGATCTGGGCGACTGATGGCCCCGGCCCTGGTGGGGCAGGCAGACAGGAAAGACATGGCTTTCGACTACGATCTCTTTGTCATCGGTGGCGGATCGGGCGGGGTGCGCGCGGCGCGCATCGCCTCGGGCGAGTACGGCGCGAAGGTTGGCCTGGCCGAGGAAAGCCGGATGGGCGGCACCTGCGTCATCCGGGGCTGCGTGCCGAAGAAGCTGATGGTCTTCGCCAGCGCCTTCCCCGAAGCCATCGCCGAGGCGCGAGAATATGGCTGGGACGTCACCTCCGGCCCCCTGGACTGGTCGGCTTTCCGCAACAAGCTCGAGGCCGAGCTTGACCGGCTGGAAGGCGCCTACCGCAACACGCTGAAGAATGCGGGCGTCACCATCCACGACGAGCGCGCGGTGGTCGTCGATCCGCACCGCGTCCGCCTGGCCTCGGGCGCCGAATTCACCGCGAAACACATCCTGATCGCCGTCGGCGGCTGGCCCTTCGTGCCGGACATTCCGGGCAAGGAACTGGCCATCACCTCGAACGAGATCTTCCACCTGCCCGCGCTGCCGAAGCGCGCCTTGGTGGTGGGCGGGGGCTATATCGCCAGCGAATTCGCCTGCATCCTGCACGGGCTGGGGGTCGAGGTCTGCCAATACTACCGTGGCGCGCAGATCCTGCGCGGCTTCGACGATGAAGCGCGCGGCCATGTCGCCAACGCCATGCAGGCGCGCGGCATCCAGATCCATTGCGGCACCGATGTGATGCGGCTGGAAAAGACCCCGCACGGCATCCGCGCCGTCTCGACCGACGGGACGGACCGCGAATTCGACCTGGTGCTCTATGCCACCGGCCGCCGCCCGAACACTGCGGGCCTCGGGCTGGACGGGATCGGGCTGGAGCTTGGCCGTCACGGCGAGATCCCGGTGGACCAGTACAGCCAGACCGCCGTGCCCTCGGTCTACGCCGTGGGCGACGTGACCGGGCGGGTGAACCTGACCCCCGTCGCGATCCGCGAGGGGCACGCCTTTGCCGACACCGTCTTCGGGGCCAGGCCCACCACCTTCGACCATTCCCTCGTCGCCTCGGCCGTCTTCACCCAGCCGGAACTCGGCTCGATCGGCCTGTCGGAAGAGGCCGCGCGCGAGCAGGAACCGATCGAGGTCTATGCCACCGCCTTCCGCCCGATGAAGACGCTTTTCGCGGGCAAACCGGACCGGGTGATGATGAAGCTGATCGTCAGCCAGGCCACGCGCAAGGTGCTGGGTTGTCATATCGTCGCGCCCGAGGCGGGCGAGATGATCCAGCTTGCCGCCATCGCCATCGGCATGGGCGCGACGAAAGAGGACTTCGACCGGACCTGCGCCGTGCACCCGACTATGGCGGAAGAGCTGGTCACGATGCGAAAACCCACAAGAACGGCCTGACTGCGGCATCGCGGCGGCTTGATTTCCGCCACGGGATGCACAGCTAAGGCAGTGATACGAAAAGAGAGGTTCTGATCCATGGCAGGAAGTGGCGGTCTCTGGGGCGGCGGTGGCGGTCCCGGCAACGACGACCGGGGCGGCAGGGGCAACAATGACGACGACGACCGTCGCGGCGGGCGCCCCGGCCCGAACGGCGGGCCGCAGATCCCCGAGATCGACCAGCTGGTGAAACGCGGGCAGGAACAGCTGCGCGTGCTCATGGGCGGCCGTCCGGGCCAGCGCGGCACTGGCGGCGGTGGCCCCGGCGGCGGTGGCCCCGTGATCACCCGACAGGGCATCGCGCTGGGCGCGCTGGCGGCGGTGGGCCTCTGGGCCTTCATGTCCTTCTACACGGTGCGCCCCGAAGAACGCTCGGTCGAGCTGTTCCTGGGCGAAAGCTCGGGCATCGGGAACCCGGGCCTCAACTTCGCGCCCTGGCCGGTGGTGACCTATGAAAAGGTCCAGGTGACCGGCGAACGCACCACCGACATCGGCACGGGCGACGCCGTGACCGATTCCGGCCTGATGCTGACGCGCGACCAGAACATCGTCGACATCGGCTTCCAGGTCGTCTGGAACATCGCCGACCCCGAGCAGTACCTCTTCAACCTCGCCGACCCCGAGGACACGATCCGCGCGGTCAGCGAAAGCGCCATGCGCGATATCGTGGCCCGGTCGGAACTCTCGCCGATCCTGAACCGCGACCGCGGCGTGATCGCGGCGGATGTGCAGTCGCAGGTGCAGGCGACGCTGGACAGCTACAACGCCGGGATCAGCGTGATCCGCGTGAACCTCCAGCGCGCCCAACCGCCGCGAGAGGTGATCGACGCCTTCCGCGAAGTGCAGGCCGCGCAGCAGCAGCGCGACACGCTGGAGAAAGAGGCCGACGCCTACGCCAACCGCGTGACCGCCGGCGCCCGCGGTGCCGCGGCACAGCTTCTGGAAGAGGCCGAGGCCTATCGCGCCCAGGCCGTCAACAGCGCCCAGGGTGAGGCCGCGCGCTTCGTCTCGGTCTACAACGAATACGTCAACGCCCCGGAAGTCACTCGGCGGCGGCTTTACCTGGAAACCATGGAACGGGTGCTGGGCGGCATGAACAAGGTGATCCTCGATGGCGTCTCGGGCGGCGAGGCGGGGCAGGGCGTCGTGCCCTTCCTGCCGCTGAACGAGCTTGGCCGCGGCGCGGCCGCGCCGGGGGCCGCCAGCACCACGGGGGGGAACAACTGATGCGCGCGATGTATGTGATTCCGGCGCTTGTCGTCCTGGGCGCGCTCGCGCTGTCCTCGGTCTTCATCGTCGACGAACGGAAGAAGGCGCTGGTCCTGCAATTCGGCCAGGTGACCCAGGTCAAGGAGGACCCGGGCCTCGGCTTCAAGATCCCCTTCGTGCAGGAAGTGGTCTATTACGAGGACCGGATCCTCGGCCTGCAGACCACCCCGCTGGAAGTCACCATGCTGGACGACCGCCGTCTGGTGGTGGACGCCTTCTCGCGCTGGCGGATCGTCAACCTGGTCGAGTTCCGCGAGGCCGTCGGCACCGGCGGCGAGACTCAGGCGCTGCGGCGTCTGGAGGGGATCGTGAACCCCGCGATCCAGGAGGTCCTGGGCTCGGTCCCGTCGAACCGCGTTCTGTCCGAGGACCGGACCGCGCTGATGAACCAGATCCGCGACATCGCCCGCCGTCAGGCGGCCGCGCTGGGGATCGAGGTGATCGACGTCCGCCTGACCCGGACCGACCTGCCGGAACAGAACCTGGAAGCGACCTTTGCCCGGATGCGGGCCGAACGCGAACGGGAAGCGGCGGACGAGATCGCCCGCGGTGGCGAAGCGGCGCAGCGCGTCCGCGCGGCCGCCGACCGTACGGTGGTTGAACTCACCTCGGACGCCCGGCGCCAGGCCGAGGTCATCCGCGGTGAGGCCGATGCCGAGCGGAGCCGGATCCTGGCCGAATCCTATGGCCGCGACCCGGAGTTCTTCGCCTTCATCCGCTCGCTGTCCGCCTATGAGGTCTCGCTCAAGGGCGACAACTCCTCCATCGTGATGCAGCCCGACAGCGAGTTCTTCGATTATCTGCGCAGCAGCGACCAGGCCGGCGGCCGGGCCGCCACGCCGACGCCCGCCCCGGCTCCATGAGCCTGGTAGTCCTGGCCCTGGGCCTGGTGCTTGCAATCGAGGGGCTGGTGCTTGCACTGGCCCCTCGTCGTGTCGAGGACGCCTTGCGCGTTCTCGCCAGTCTTGGCCTCGACCAGCGCCGGATCGTCGGCCTTGCCGCGCTGGGGCTTGGGGTGCTGCTGGTCTGGCTCGCCGGTCCGGTGTGACACGGCCTTCACATCGCCTTGAAGCAGTGTGACGGGATTTGCATTGCGGTTCGGGTTCACTAACTGTTTCAGTGTCCCGGGGCGTGACGTGCGCGACAGGCGCCGCCCTCCGCTCGCTGCTGAACAGGAGTTCCATCCGTGCCTGACCTGACCCATTCCATCCGCTCCGCCCTGCGCTCCAGCACGATGCTGGCGCTGGTGCTTGGCCTTGGCCTGAGCCTCTCGCCAGCCGAACGGGCCGAGGCTTTCGCCGCGCCCGAAAGTTTTGCCGAACTGGCCGAACAGGTCAGCCCCTCGGTCGTGAACATCACCACCTCGGCCCTGATCGCCGGTCCGGCCGACGGGATGCCGATGGTCCCCGAGGGCAGCCCGTTCGAGGATTTCTTCGAGGACTTCGGCGGCCCCCGCGGCCCCGGCGGCCCGCAGCGGTCCGAGGCTCTGGGGTCCGGCTTCGTGATTTCCGAGGACGGCTACATCGTCACCAACAACCACGTCATCGAGGGCGCGGACGAGATCACCATCGAATTCTTCTCGGGCAAGAAACTGCCCGCGAAACTGGTCGGCACCGACCCCAAGACCGACATCGCGGTCCTCAAGGTCGAGGCGGGCGAGCCGCTGCCCTTCGTCAGCTTCGGCAATTCCGACCTGATGCGGGTGGGCGACTGGGTCATGGCGATGGGCAACCCCTTGGGCCAGGGCTTCTCGGTCTCGGCCGGAATCGTCTCGGCCCGCGGGCGCGAGCTGTCGGGGTCCTATGACGACTTCATCCAGACCGACGCCGCGATCAACCGGGGCAACTCGGGCGGGCCCCTGTTCAACATGGATGGGCAGGTGATCGGGGTGAACACCTCGATCCTGTCGCCGAACGGCGGCTCGATCGGGATCGGCTTCTCGATGTCGTCGAATGTGGTGTCCAAGGTCGTGGACCAGCTGAAACAGTTCGGCGAGACCCGGCGCGGCTGGCTGGGTGTGCGCATCCAGGACGTGACCCCCGACGTGGCCGAGGCGATGGGCCTGGCCGAAGCGGCGGGCGCGCTGGTCACGGACGTGCCCGACGGCCCGGCCAAGGATGCCGGGATCACCTCGGGCGACGTGATCACCCGCTTCAACGGCGAAGAGGTCGCTGATGCGGGCGACTTGACCCGTCGCGTGGCCGATGCGCCGATCGGCGAGGCCGTGCCGGTCATCGTCCAGCGCGACGGCCGGACCGAGACGCTGGCCGTGACGCTTGGCCGCCGCGAGGAAGCCGAGGCCGCGACCATGCCCGCCTCTTCCGCCGCGCCGGAAGAGCCGAAGCAGATGGAATCGCTCGGCCTGACGCTGGCGCCGCTGGATGACGACATGCGCGCGCGCCTGGGGCTGGAAGCCGGGGCCGAGGGTCTGATGGTCATGGCGGTCGATCCGGCCTCCGAGGCCTTCACCAAGGGCCTGCGCGAGGGCGACCTGATCACCGAGGCCGGCCAGCAGCGTGTCGTGCGCCTGCAGGACCTCGAAGACCGGATCCAGGAGGCGCGGGACGGCGGGCGCAAGTCGATCCTGCTGCTGATCCGCCGGGGTGGCGATCCGCGCTTCGTGGCGCTGTCGATCGACTAGGCCCGGAGGGTCAGGTCAGTTTGGCGGCGGGAAGTCCTTGCCGCCAAATTTCTTAAGCAGGAAACTTCTCAAAATTCTTCCTCAAGAATTTTGGCCCCTAGGGCTGATCGCCCGCCCGGACGCCATCCGGGCGGAAGCCTGGCTCCAGCAGCCGGTCGAGAAGCGGCGAAAGATCCTCGATCAGGTCCGCCACCACATGGACCACCCCCGCCTCGCGCTGCAGCTTCCCCGTGACCCGCAGAAGCCGCCCCGCGATCACCGCCCGGCGAAAGCGTTCGTAGACCTTGGCCCAGACGACGACATTCACCGTCCCGGTCTAATCCTCCAGCGTGACGAAGATCACGCCCTTGGCGGTGCCCGGCCGCTGCCGCACCAGCACCAGCCCCGCCACGGTGACCCGCGCGCCCGCGGGCGGCTCGCCCAGCCGGGCGGCGGGCAGCGCGCGCGGCGGGCGCGGCCAGGGATCGCGGAAGGTGGAACGGTCCAGCATGAGAACAAGTGTAGAACTTTTCCCTGTCCCCGCAAGCCCCGCCCCCTCTGGCAAAGCGCCGGGCTTTGGCCTATGTCGGGGGCAGGACATCCCCGGAGACCCTTTGAAATGGCGAAGATCACTTACGTTGAACACGGCGGCAAGGAGCATGTCGTCGAGGTGGCGAACGGCCTGACCGTGATGGAAGGCGCGCGCGACAACGGCATCCCGGGGATCGAGGCCGATTGCGGCGGCGCCTGCGCCTGTTCGACCTGCCATGTCTATGTCGATCCCGCCTGGGTCGACCGGCTGCCCGCCAAGGACAGCATGGAACAGGACATGCTCGACTTCGCCTGGAACCCCGACCCGGTCCGCTCGCGCCTGACTTGCCAGTTGAAGGTCACCGACGCGCTGGACGGGTTGCGGGTGCAGATGCCCGAGAAGCAGATCTGATCCCGGGCAGGGTTCGTCGATGACGTCGTCACTCCTCGCACGGTCCTCCGGCGAGGAGAAGAAGTCGAACCAGCAGGGTTCCTAACCCCCGCCCCGCATCAGCCGGTCGGCCTTGCGACGCACCAGGACCGTGCGCAGATCGTGCATGGTCAGCAGCAGCAGATCCGTCACCGCGTCCAGCTGTTCGTCCGTCGCCCGGCTTTGCGCCCATTGCGCGGTCAGGTTCAGATGGTCCACCGTGCGCAGGATGTCGTCCACCTCGCGCGCGGCCAGCAGGGCCTGGCGCTCTTCCATCCAGGCTTGGATCGCGGTCAGATCCTCCTCCGACAGCTCCACCTCGCCATGCGGCTTGATGTTGCCGTTGCGGATGTTGACCACCGCGATCTCGTCCATCTCGATCCGGCGCTGGCGGTTTTCCGTGCTGACCCGGAACACGGCCGCCCCGTTCTCGCGTACCCGGAAATAGTAGTCGGGAAGATCGGTACTCATGCGACACTCCGGGCTGGCACGCCGCCATTCCTTGCGAAGCCGCGTGCCGCCGTCAAGACGTCAGACGAGGCTGGCGCAGAACCGCTGGATCCGGGAGCAAGCCTCGCGCAGCACCTCGTCCGAAGTCGCATAGCTGACCCGGAAGTTCGGCGACAGGCCGAAAGCCGCGCCGAAGACCACGGCCACGCCGGTTTCCTCCAGCAGTGCGGTCGCGAAAACCTCGTCATTGCTGATCACCGTGCCCGCGGGCGTCGCCTTGCCGATGCAGCCCGAAATGTCGGGATAGACGTAGAACGCCCCTTCCGGCTTGGGGCAGCGGATGCCCTTGGCCTGGTTCAGCATCGACACCACCAGATCGCGCCGCCCCTGGAAGACCTTGCGCCAGTCGGCCAGAAACTCCTGCGGGCCGCTCAGCGCCTCAAGCGCGGCATACTGGCTGACCGAACAGGGGTTCGAGGTCGATTGCGACTGGATCGTCCCCATCGCCTTGATCAGCGACACCGGCCCCCCGGCATAGCCGATCCGCCAGCCGGTCATCGCATAGGCCTTGGAAACGCCGTTGCAGGTCAGCGTGCGGTCGTAAAGCCCGGGCTCGACCTCGGCCGGGGTGCAGAACCTGAAATCGTCGAAGACCAGGTGTTCGTACATGTCGTCCGACATCACCCAGACATGCGGGTGGCGCATCAGCACATCGGTCAGGCCCTTCAGCTCCTCCCGCGTATAGCCCGCGCCCGTCGGGTTCGAGGGAGAGTTGAAGATGAACCACTTGGTCTTGGGCGTGATCGCGGCTTCCAGCTGCGCGGGCGTCAGCTTGAAATCGGTCTCGATCCCCGCCACCACAGGTACCGCGGTCCCCCCGGCCAGCAGCACCATGTCCGGGTAGCTGACCCAGTAGGGCGCGGGGATGATGACCTCATCGCCCGGATTCAGCGTCGCCATCAGCGCGTTGTACAGGATCTGCTTGCCGCCCGTGCCGACCGAAATCTGCTGCGGCGTGTAGGTCAGCCCGTTCTCGCGCAGGAACTTGGCGCAGATCGCCGCCTTCAGCTCGGGGATGCCATCGACCGCCGTATAGCGCGTCTTGCCGCCGTCGATCGCCCGCTTCGCCGCCGCGCGGATGTTCTCGGGCGTGTCGAAATCCGGCTCGCCCGCGCCAAGGCCGATCACGTCCTTGCCCTCGGCCTTCAGGGCCTGCGCCTTGGTCGTCACCGCGATGGTGGGGGAGGGCTTCACGCGGGCCAGGGTATCGGACAGGAAGGCCATCAATAAACACTCCGTCAGGCGGTTTGCGATTGTCGGCTGCAGGTCTTAGGCTGGCCCCCCAACCGACACAAGCGATATCGAAAGAAGGAGAGGCGTGATGGCGGAAACAAGCCCCGAGACCCGGTGGTATGCGGCGGAAGTGGCGACGTTCGGCGACCGGCTGGCCGGCGCGCGCGAGGCGGCGGGCCTGACGCAGGAAGAGCTTGCCCAGCGGCTTGGCGTGCGGCTGACCACCCTGCAGAACTGGGAAGACGACCTGGCCGAGCCGCGCGGCAACCGGCTGCAGATGCTTGCCGGGATGCTGAATGTCTCGCTCGCCTGGCTGATCACGGCCGAGGGCGACGGGCTGACCGAGCCGGTCGATCCCCGCCCGCTTACGCCCGAGGCCGAGGCCGCGCTGGCCGAACTCCAGCGCCTGCGGGCGGGGGCGATTGCCTTGGCCGAAAATCTGCGCCAAGTGGAGCAGCAGATGCGGCAGGCGATGCGATCGGCCGCCTGACGGCAAGGCGCGGGGGTGGTGATGGAAACGGCAGAGGCGCGGCTCAAGCGGATGCGGATGCGGTCCTGGCGGCGGGGCACCAAGGAAATGGACCTGGTGCTGGGTCCCTTCGCGGATGCCCATCTGGAGGGCCTGTCCGAGGCGGATTTGCTCACCTATGACGCGATCCTGACCGAGAACGACCAGGACCTGATGGCCTGGGTCCTGGGTCAGTCCGCCCCGCCCGCCGCCATCGCGCCCCTGCTGGCTCGCATCGCCGCCTTCGCCGAGGCCCGGCTTCAGCGCGGAAACTGACAAAGTTCGCCGCAAGTTTACTGAATGTTTGTGGTTTGTGCCGAATCTGCCTGCCAGTTGCCCTGGTGGAGAGAGACGGCATGACCCATTACGCCCCCGTGCTGGACGGATCGCAGAAGGCTTTCCTGTCCTGCTATCTGGACAGCCTGGCCCTGGTCGAACGCCTGCACCGGCTGCTTCTGGACGTCATCAAGGACGAATTCGAACGGCTGAACATCCTGGAGATCAACTCGGTCCAGGCGCTGCTTCTGTTCAACATCGGCGAGAATGAGGTGACGGCCGGTGAACTGAAGTCGCGCGGCTATTATCAGGGCTCGAACGTCAGCTACAACCTGAAGAAGCTGGTGGAAATGGGCTACATGCATCACCAGCGGTCGGAAATCGACCGCCGCTCGGTCCGGGTCAGGCTCACCGACAAGGGCCGCGACGTTCGCGGCCTGATCGCCGATCTTTTCGCCCGCCATGCCGAGGGGATCGAACGCCGCGGCCTGGTCGATGCCTCGGGGATGGATGAGATCAACACCGCCCTGAAGCGGATGGAACGGTTCTGGACCGAACAGATCCGCTATATCTACTAAGGGCGGGACGGCTTTGGATGGGCGTGTTCACGCCAGGGGTCCGCCAGTCCGCTCAGTTGACCTTCCGGGCAGGAAGGAAGGGCAGGGGGGCGACCGGCAGGCCTTCCTCAAGCATCTTGCGCGCGTCCTCGGGCTTGGCCTCGCCATGGATCGCCCGCTCCGGCGCCTCTCCGGCATGGATGCGGCGGGCCTCGGCGGCAAAGTTCATGCCCACATATTCCGAGTTGTCCTCGATCTGTTTCTTCAAGGCCGCGATTGCCGCCTCCAGCTCGCTCGCCGGGTCGGCCAGCGAGGGGCGTTCCGCCGCCTCGGCCTTGCGGGCAGGGCGGACGGCGGGGGCCATCAACTCTTTCTCGACCCGGGTCGCGCCGCAGACCGGGCAGGCCAGTTGCCCCGCGCCCTGCAAGGTGGCAAAGGCCTCGGCGCTCTGGAACCAGCTGTCAAAGCCGTGCCCGGCCGCGCATTTCAGACTGTAGCGGATCATCACCAGTCCCCGCCCCGTTCCCCAAACTCACAGCGCATAGCTATGAAGTCGCAAGCCAAGGTCAATCCCCTGGCCGCTACTCCCCCGCGATCGGCGCGGGCCGACCCTCGCGCGGAGGGATGAAGCCCTGGATCATGCGGGCAAGCTCCGGCTCGTTCACCAGACCCGCCGCGATCTCGGGCGCGAACCACTCACGCCGACGTTCCTTCATCTCGGGGAACTTGTCGGCCAGCCGCTGCACCCGCATCCCATAGACCGCGACCGCACAGGGCACCGAAACATCGCCCGCCAGTGCCTTGTGATAGCCATAGCGTCCCAGGCTGACCGGGTTCATCACCCCTTCGACCCCGGCCTCTTCCCAGGCTTCCTGTGCCGCCGCCGCCTCGGGCGAAAGGCCCGCCATCGGCCAGCCCTTCGGGATCACCCAGCGCCCGGTGTCGCGGCTGGTGATCAGAAGTATCTCGACCCCCGCCGCCCCCTTGCGCCAGCACAACGCGGCATATTGTATCTTTGCGCCCGCCCCCCCGTCGGCGACGGGGGCGGCGATCTTGTCTTGCCAACCCATTTTCCGCCATCCTGGCCGTCCGATTACCGGATCTGGCCGCTGCTCTGTTGCCTCACCCCTCAATATGGCAGGTTGTTTCAGGAAATCACGGGGAATCTGCCCGGATTGACCAAAACCTGACCCGGATTATCTGACTTCTCGGTGAATGAAGCATTAAGGGGCGCAAGATGCGGCAAGTCCTGGCGATCACGGTGGCATTTCTCATGGCGGGACCGCTGGCTGCGGCGGACGGGTTCCGCTTCGCCTCGATCGACGGGGGCGAGATCGACCTGGCCGACTGGGCGGGCAAGCCGGTGCTGGTGGTCAATACCGCCTCGCTCTGCGGCTATTCCGGGCAGTTCGACGCGCTGCAGGACCTGCACGAACGCTTCGGCGAGCGCGCGCTGATCCTGGCCGTCCCCTCGGACGACTTCAACCAGGAGCTTGAGTCCGAGGCCGCGGTCAAGGAATACTGCACCGCGACCTTCGACCTGACCCTGCCGATGACCGAGATCACCCCCGTCCGGGGCGGCGACGCCCATCCCTTCTACCAATGGGTGCGGCAGGAGACGGGCTTTGCCCCGCGCTGGAACTTCAACAAGGTGCTGATTGCACCCGATGGCTCGATCGCCGGAACCTGGGGCGCGCGCACAGCGCCCGAAGACCCCGAGATCGCCGGCCGGATCGAGGCCATGCTGCCATGATCCAGGGGCCACCGCCCGCCCCGGCTGCGGTGGCGCCGCTGTTCATCGGCTCCGAGATCTATCGCGGCTCGTCCTACGGGCCATCGCACCCCCTCCGCGTGCCGCGCGTCTCTGCCGTCATGGATCTGGCCCGCGCGCTCGACTGGCTGCCGGGAGATCGGTTCCGCACCAGCCCCCGGGCGAAACCGGCCGCGCTGGCGCTGTGGCACGACTCCGCCTATGTCGCGGCGCTGCAGGCGGCCGAGACTTTGGGCGAGGCCACGCCCGAGATGCGGGCGCGGCACAACCTCGGCACGCTCTCGAACCCGGTCTTCCCCGAGGTCTACCGCCGCCCCGCCACCGGGGCCGGGGGCACGATGCTGGCGGCCGAGCTTCTGGCCGCGACGCCCGGCGTGATCCATGTCCCCGGCGGCGGCACGCATCACGGGCTGCCGGACCGCGCGAACGGGTTCTGCTACCTCAATGACGTGGTGCTGGCGATCAAGGTCCTGCAACGCAACATGTCGCGGATTGCCTATGTCGACCTTGACGCGCATCATTCCGACGGGGTGGAGCTGGCGTTTTCGGGCGATCCGGGGGTGCGGATGATCTCGGTCCATGAAGAGGGGCGCTGGCCCTTTACGGGCCAGTTGACCGACACGGGCGGCGGCAGCGCCTTCAATCTGCCGGTCCCCAAGGGCTATAACGACAGCGAGGCGCGGGCGGTCCTGCACGAGCTGATCCTGCCGCGCGTGGCCGAGTTCCGGCCCGAGGCGCTGGTCCTGCAATGCGGTGCGGACAGCCTGACCGAGGATCCGCTCTCGCGCCTGACGCTCTCCAACCGCGCCTATCTCGAGGCGGTGGCGGCGCTGGTCCCGCTCGCCCCGCGAGTCATGGTCCTGGGCGGAGGCGGCTACAATCCCTGGTCGGTCGGGCGGCTCTGGACCGCGATCTGGGGGTGGCTTTCTGGGCGGGAACTGCCCGACCGCCTGCCGGATGCCGCCTCGGCCGTCCTGCGCGGCCTTGGCTGGGGCGGCGGCGGGCGGCCCGCGCCAGAGCCCGCGCTGCTGACCACGCTGATCGACCCGCCCCGCGAGGGTCCGGTCCGGCCGGACATCCGCGACCGCCTCGCCCTTCTGGCCCGCCGATGATCCGCGCCTTCCTCGGCATCGACCTGCCGCCCGCGGTCCGGGGCGCCCTTCAGGTCCAGCAGTTCCTCCTTCCCCTGCCGCGCAAGGTCGAGCCCGAGAACCTCCACCTCACCCTCGTCTTCCTGGGCGACTGCCCCGAAGCCGCGCTTGAGGCCGCGCATGAGGGGTTCGAAACCCTCCGCGCCCCCGCCTTTTCGCTGTCCCTGCAAGGCCTTGGCCTTTTCGGCAAGGACAAGCCCCGCGTGGCCTGGGCCGGGGTAGCGCCTTCGCCAGACCTGCTCCATCTGCAAGCCAAGGCCCAGGCCATCGCCCGCCGCGCCGGCTGCCCGCTCGACGCCCGCAAATTCCATCCCCATGTCACCCTTGGCCGCTTCCAGCCCCCGCCGCCGGAAGAGGCGATGCGCCTTGAACGCGCCGTCGCGCTGGGCCAGGGCTTCCGCACCGACCCCTGGGAGGTGCGCGAACTGACGCTCTGGCAAAGCCATCTCGGCGGCAAATCGGCGCGCTACGACGTGCTGGCGACCTACCCGCTGGCTTGACAGGCGATGCGCCCTGACGCACCACGGGCCCAAGTCAAGGAGTGCCCCATGAAGATCGCCCACCGCGAGATCGGCCCGAACCATCCCCCCCTGGTCATCGCCGAGATCGGCATCAACCACGGCGGCGACCTTGCCGTGGCCAAGGAAATGGTCCGCCTCGCCGCCGGGGCGGGCTGCGAGATGATCAAGCATCAGACCCACATCATCGAAGACGAGATGACGGACGAGGCGAAGCAGATCTTCCCGCCCAATGCCGATGTCTCGATCTGGCACGTCATGGAACGCTGCGCCCTCTCCCGCGAGGAAGAGGCCGAACTCAAGCGCTACACCGAATCCCTCGGGATGATCTGGATCTCCACCCCCTTCTCCCGCGCCGCCGCCGACTTCCTGGAAGAACTGGACGTCCCCGCCTACAAGATCGGAAGCGGTGAGGCCGACAACCTCCCGCTCATCCGCCACATCGCGCGCAAGGGCAAGCCGGTGATCCTGTCGACCGGCATGCAGACCATCGACACGATCCGCGCCTCGGTCGCGATCCTGGACCAGGCCGGGATCGACTATGCGCTTCTCGAATGTACCAACCTCTACCCCTCGCCGCCCGAGATCGTCAGCTTGCGCGGCGTGACCGACCTGCGGAACGCCTTCCCGAAGGCCGTCGTCGGCTTCTCGGATCATTCCATCGGGCCGGAAATGGCGCTGGCCTCCGTCGCGCTGGGCGCCTCGATCCTGGAACGCCACTACACCGACACCCGCTACCGCAAGGGGCCGGACATCATCAACTCGATGGATCCCAGCGAACTGCGCCACCTGATCGACCGCAGCCGCGAGATCTGGATCGCCGCCAACAACCCCAAGCAGCGCTCCGCGCCCGAGGAAGACGTCTACCGCTTCGCCCGCGGATCCGTAGTGGCCGACCGCGACCTGCCCGAGGGCCATCTGATCACCGAAGCCGACATCTGGGCCCGCCGTCCGGGGTCAGGAGAAATCTCGGCCTATGACTTCGACAAGGTGGTGGGCAAGCGCCTCAAGCGGTCGGTGACGCGGAATACTCAGCTGAAATGGGGGGATTTGGGGTGACGCACGCGGACGGGCGCCAGCCCGAGTTCGTGATCCTCGACCCGCGCAAGGAAAAGCGGCGGCTCATGGCCGAGCTTCTGGCTCCCGTCGGTCCGCTGACCTGGCTGCGCATGCCGCCGCTTGCCATGCGCGACTATCCCGAAACGGCTGCCAAGGCCGATCTCGCCTCGGAAGCCGCAATCCGGGCACCCCGGCCGGGCCTGGCCGGTCGGATGCAGCGCCGGATCTATGCATGGCAATACAATGGCACCC
>JBKHWC010000041.1:0-27870 GCA_046569765.1 Alphaproteobacteria bacterium
ATCCTGGACCATCCGGTGATCCAGGGCGTGGGCTTTGTGGGCTCGACCCCGATCGCGCAGTACATCTATGGCCGGGCCGCCAGCAACGGCAAGCGCGCGCAGTGCTTTGGCGGTGCGAAGAACCACATGATCATCATGCCGGACGCCGACCTCGACAAGGCGGCCGATGCGCTGGTGGGCGCGGGATACGGTGCGGCGGGCGAACGCTGCATGGCGATTTCGGTCGCGGTGCCGGTCGGCGAAAAGACCGCCGACGCGCTGATCGAACGGCTGATCCCGCGGATCGAGAAGTTGAAGGTCGGCCCCTATACCGCTGGAAACGATATCGATTTCGGCCCCGTCATTACCAAGGCGTCGAAGGACCGCATCCTCGGTCTGATCGACTCTGGCGTCGAACAGGGCGCCAAACTGGTGGTCGATGGCCGCGGCTTCAAGCTGCAGGGCTATGAGAACGGCTTCTTCGTCGGCCCGTCGCTCTTCGACAATGTCACCCCCGACATGGAGATCTACAAGCAGGAGATCTTCGGGCCGGTCCTCTCCACCGTCCGCACCAAGTCCTATGACGAGGCGCTGAAGCTGGTGATGGACAACGAATACGGCAACGGGACCGCGATCTTCACCGCCGACGGCGACACCGCGCGCGACTTTGCTTCGCGGGTCAACGTGGGCATGGTCGGGATCAACTTCCCGATCCCGGTGCCGCTGTCCTACTTCTCCTTCGGCGGCTGGAAGCGGTCGGCCTTCGGCGACCTGAACCAGTACGGGCCGGATGCCTTCCGGTTCTACACCAAGACCAAGACCGTCACGGCGCGCTGGTTCTCGGGCATCAAAGAAGGCGCGAGCCTGAACTTCAAGGCGCTGGACTGATCCAGCCCGTCTGATCGAAGGGGCGCGGTTTCCGCTGGGGAACCGCGCCCCAGTCTGTTGCGTTCCCCCGCCGAACCACCGGCGAGGCGAGAATGCGACCCCTCATCCTGTCCCTGATCCTGACCCTTCCGGCCCTGCCCGGCCTGGCGGCCGACTGCGGCTCGATCGTGCCGTCGGTCTGCGCGATGCCGCTGGACGATCCTGCCCCGGTCCGCAAGGTGCTGAAGGTCAAGCCGACCGTGACGCCCTATGGCGTCGGCGACCGTTTCCCCGTCGAGACCCGCTCGTTGCTGATGGACCCGGCGCGCTATGCGCTGCGCCCCTCTGACGGGACCTGGCGCTATTATGCGATGGGCGGCGTGGTCTACCGGGTCGAGACTGCCTCGGCCCGGGTGCTTGAGGTGATCCGCAATCGCCATACCGCGCATCTGCGGTGATGCCGATCGGGCGGATCGGTGGAAAGACGCCGAACCGGCTGGTCGGCTCTGGAACCGTGGGCCCGGCGGCGGCATCTACAGACTGAAAGGGAGGTCCCCATGCCCCATACCCGCACCCTGATGGCCCTCGTCATGGCCATGGCCGCCGCGCTGGCCGCACCGGCCGAAGCGAAGAACACCAAGCATTGCCCGCCGGGACTGGCGAAGAAGGAGGTGCCTTGCGTGCCTCCTGGACAGGCAAAGAAGGGGGACCGCGCCGACCGCGATCACGATGAGCATGACGACGGCTGGCACTGGCACGCCGGTGATCGGGTCCGTGGCGATTATGTCCTGATTCCGCGCACAGAATGGGAGCGGCTTCGCTTGCGTGATTACCGGGACGGCAGCACCTATCTGCGCAGGGACGACCAGATCTATCGGGTCATGCGCGATACGCTGGTGGTGCTGGAAGCGGTGCGGATCCTGGATCGGGTACTCGACTGATCCGGGCGTCGGGTGGGCGGCATCGCCCACCCTACACTGCCGCGATGCGCCGCGGTTTCAGCAGGTCCTTGAGGTAGCGCCCCGTGTGGCTCGCCTCGACCTTCACGATATCCTCGGGCGTGCCCACCGCCACGATCTCGCCGCCGCCATCGCCGCCCTCGGGGCCGATGTCGATAACCCAGTCGGCGGTCTTGACCACGTCCAGGTTGTGCTCGATCACCACCACCGTATTTCCTTGTTCCACAAGGGAATGAAGGACTTCCAGAAGTTTCCTCACGTCCTCGAAGTGCAGGCCGGTGGTCGGCTCGTCGAGGATGTAGAGCGTCCGCCCCGTGGCCCGGCGGGACAGTTCCTTCGACAGTTTCACCCGCTGTGCCTCGCCGCCTGACAGCGTCGTCGCCTGCTGGCCGACCTTGATGTAGCCCAGGCCGACCTCACACAGCGCCTCCATCTTCTCGCGGATCGCCGGGACCGCCTGGAAGAAGTCGCGGGCATCTTCGCAAGTCATATCAAGAACGTCGGCGATGCTCTTGTTCTTGAACCTGATTTCCAGAGTCTCGCGGTTGTATCGGTGGCCCTTGCAGGTCTCGCAGGTGACATAGACGTCGGGCAGGAAGTTCATCTCGATCTTCAGCACGCCGTCGCCCTGGCAGGCCTCGCAGCGGCCGCCCTTGACGTTGAAGCTGAACCGCCCCGGCCCGTAGCCGCGCGCCTTCGACTCCGGCAGGCCAGCGAACCAGTCGCGGATATGGGTGAAGGCCCCGGTGTAAGTGGCTGGATTCGAACGCGGAGTCCGGCCGATGGGGCGCTGGTCGATGTCGATGACCTTGTCGAGGTGTTCGAACCCCTTGATCGTCTCGCAGGGCGCGGGCGTCTCATGCGCACCGTTCAGGCGCATGGCGGCGGTCTTGAACAGGGTCTCGATGGTCAGCGACGACTTGCCCCCGCCCGACACGCCCGTCACGCAGACGAACTTGCCCAGGGGGAATTCGGCGGTGACATTCTTCAGGTTGTTCCCGGTCGCGCCAACGACCGTAAGGTTCTTGCCGTTGCCCTTGCGCCGAGTTTTCGGCACCGCAATCTCCCGCGCGCCGGAGAGGTACTGTCCCGTCAGGCTGGCCGGGTCCGCCGCAACCTGCGCCGGTGTCCCGTGGCTGACCACCATCCCGCCATGCACCCCCGCACCCGGCCCCATGTCGAAGACATAATCCGCCTCGCGGATCGCGTCCTCGTCATGCTCGACGACCAGAACCGTGTTCCCCGCATCGCGGAGGTTCTTCAGCGTAGTGAGCAAGCGGTCGTTGTCGCGCTGGTGAAGGCCGATACTCGGCTCATCCAGCACATAAAGCACGCCGGTCAGGCCAGAGCCGATCTGCGAGGCCAGGCGAATCCGCTGCGACTCGCCGCCGGAAAGCGTGCCCGCCGCGCGGCTCATCGTCAGGTAGTTCAGGCCGACATTCACAAGAAATCCAAGGCGTTCGCGGATCTCCTTCAGAATCGCCCGGGCGATCTCGTTCTGCTGTTTCGTCAGCGTCCCGGCCACGCCCTCGACCCAGGCGAGGCTTTCGCTGATCGACATCTGCACCACCTGACCGATGTGCAGCCCGGCGATCTTGACCGCCAGCGCCTCGGGCTTCAGCCGGTAACCGCCGCAGGCCCCGCAGGCGCGGTTCGACTGGTAACGCTCCATCTCCTCGCGGGACCAAGCCGAGTCCGTCTCGCGGTAGCGGCGTTCCATGTTGGGGATGATCCCCTCATAGACCCGCTTGACCTGGTAGACGCGGCCGCCTTCGTCATAGCGGAATTCGATCTCCTCGCCCTTCGACCCGCGCAGGAAAAGCTCCTTCACGCTCTCGGGCAGGTCCTTCCACTTGGCCTTCAGGTTGAAGCCATAGTGCTTGGAGAGGGCCTCCATCGTCTGGGTCAGGTAGGGCGATTTCGACTTGGCCCAGGGCGCGATGGCGCCTTGCAGGAGGGTCAGGTTCTGGTCGGGGACCACGAGCCGTTCGTCAAAGAACAGTTCCATCCCCAGGCCGTCGCAAACCGGGCAGGCGCCGAAAGGGGCGTTGAAGCTGAACAGGCGCGGCTCGATCTCGGCGATGGTGAAGCCGGAAACCGGGCAGGCGAATTTCTCGGAATAGGTGATGCGGGTCGGCTCCTCGCCCTCTTTCACTTCGGCGAGTTCGATGACCGCGATCCCGTCGGCCAGGTTCAGCGCGGTGCGGAAGCTGTCGGCAAGCCGCGTCTCCAGCCCCTCGCGCACGACGATCCGGTCCACCACCACGTCGATGTTGTGGCGGAACTTCTTGTCCAGCGTCGGCGGCTCCTCAAGCTCGTAGAAGGCCCCGTTGACCTTGACGCGCTGGAAGCCCTGCTTGCGCAGCTCCAGGAACTCTTTCTTGTACTCGCCCTTCCGGTCCCGGATGATCGGGGCCAAGAGGTAAGCCCGCGTCCCCTCCTCCATCGCCATCACGTCGTCGACCATGTCCTGCACCTGCATCGCAGTGATCGGCAGGCCGGTCGCGGGGGAATAGGGCGTACCCACCCGCGCGAAGAGAAGGCGCAGGTAGTCGTAGATCTCGGTCACCGTGCCGACGGTCGAGCGCGGGTTCTTCGAAGTCGTCTTCTGCTCGATGGAAATCGCGGGCGAGAGGCCCGAGATATGGTCGACATCCGGCTTGCCCATCATGTCCAGGAACTGGCGGGCATAGGCCGACAGCGATTCCACATAGCGCCGTTGGCCTTCCGCATAGATCGTGTCGAAGGCGAGCGAGGACTTGCCCGAGCCGCTGAGGCCGGTGATCACCACCAGCTGGTCGCGCGGAATCGCCACGTCCACGCCCTTGAGGTTATGCTCGCGCGCGCCCCGCACCTCGATGAACTTCTGTTCGGCCATGACCTGTCCCCGGATGAGCAGGGGCAAGAGATAGGACGAATTCGTCGAGTCTCCAACCGGAAAAAGTGAACGAAGCATGAACCGGCACAGACGAAGATTCCCCCTTCACCTTTTCACTTTTGAAGCTATATAGGTGAAAGGCAAATCCAAGGGTGTCCCATGCTGAATTTCCTCCGTTCCGGCCAAAGCGCCAAACCCGACGTCGCCCATATCCAGCAGGAAGTGGCCGCAGGCCGGATGCTTCTGATCGATGTCCGCGAAGTGGCCGAGGCCAAATCCACCGGCGTGGCAAAAGGCGCGAAGCTGATCCCGCTTTCTCTGGTGACGCTGAAATGCGACCCGAAGCAACCGGGCTGCGAGCTGCCGCAGGGTCTGCCGGTGGCGGTCTATTGCGCCTCGGGCGGGCGGTCCGGGATGGCGGCGGATGTGCTGGCCCGGCTGGGCTATGGGCCGGTCGTGAACCTTGGCGGCCTGCGCGACTGGGCGGCTGGCGGCGGCGCGATCGTCGCCTATTAAGCCAGGCGCTGCCGCCGCGCCCGTTGCAGGGCATGGATGGCGATCCCCAGGCTGCACAGCAGGACGGCGGTGGCGGCAAGCCCCGCCGGTCCGCTGGTCGCCAGCAGTGCCGCCAGCACCGGAGTGCCGGTGGTGGTCCCCAGATTGCCAAGCTGGGCCACCGCCCCTGCTGCGCGAGCGCGGTCGTCGGCGGTAAGATTCAGCTCGGGGATCGCGGCGAAGCTGGCGCCCTGCACGATGCCGAGCGCGGCCGATAGCAGGAACCCTCCGACCACCATGCCGACCCCCTGCCCCCAGGCCAGCCACAAAAGCAGGAAGCCCGGGATCGCCACGGCATAGCCCGCCTGAACCAGACGCACCGCGCTCATCCGGCCCAGAAGCCAGACCCCCAGGGTCAGCGAAACCGCGATGGAGACCAGCGGCATCCCGGCCGCGATCAGCGCGCGGTGGGTCTCGGGCGTCTCGGGCGGGAGCAGCGTCAGGACGGCGACATAAAGGAAAGTGTAGCAGCAGAACCCCATCGCCGGGGCGGAGAGGCGTGGGGAGGCGTAGATCTGCGCGTGCTGGGCGATCAGGTTGCCCATCGGCAGGGCCTGGCCTTTCGGATCGGGCGGCAGCGTCAGGGCCAGGATCGCGGCGAGGGCAGCCATGTAACCGGCGTGCCCGAGGAACAGGCTGGTCGGGCCCGCGTGGGGGCCGATCAGGGCAAGGATGGCATAAGTCACGCCGAAGAAACTGGACCAGAGAGTCATGGCCAGCGGCCGCCGATCCTCGGGCGCGAGGGTGGCGATCATGGTCGGGCCGACGACGACAATGGCAAGGTGGCTCGCCCCCTCGATGATCCGGCTGGCCAGCATCAGCGGATAGGCGGGCATCAGGCTTTGCAGGGCGGACATCGCAGCCCCGGCGGCAAGCGCGGCGACAATCGCCCGGCGCGGCCCGATCCGCGCGACCAGAAGCCCCGCCGTGGTGCCGAAGATCAGGCCGACCATGCCGACGATGGACACGACCAGCCCGAGGGCGACCTCGCCCTGCCCGCCATAGGTGGAGCGGAGGGTCTCGAACAGGATCGAGATCTTCCCGAACTGGGCGGCAGCGCCAAGCCCGGCGAGCCAGAGGAGAAGGACAAGCAGCATGGGGGGAAACGGGCGCATGGGCGGACCCTAGACCAGGGCGGCGGGAAGGAAAAGCTGTCGGCCTTGTGATTTGTCAGCTGGCCCGATGGGTCTCACCCTGCAAGCGATGGAGGCTCTGATGACCCTTGCCCGCCGCGCGCTTCTGGTTGCCCTTCTGGCCCTGCCTGCCCTGCCCGTCCTGGCCCATCACGGCTGGCGCTGGACCGACGACGGCGACTTCGAGCTGACCGGCCGGATCACCGCGGCGGAACTCGGCAACCCGCATGGGCTCTTGACAGTCGAGGCGAATGGCGAGGTCTGGACCGTCGAGGTCGGCCAGCCCTGGCGAAATGAACGGGCGGGCGTCACGGATGCGATGCTGGCCCCGGGCGGCGAGATCACCGTGCGCGGCCACCGCGCGGCCGATCCGGCGCAGCTGGTGGTCAAGGCCGAGCGGCTGGTCCTTGGCGGTCAGGTCTACGACCTGTACCCCGACCGGTCGTGATCGAGGCGCTGGAGGCGACCTGGCTGGCCGAACATCTGCGCCGGTCGCGCTGGACCTATCCGCTGGTCAATGCCGGGCATATCCTTGGGATCGCGCTGCTTTTGGGCGCGTTGGTGCCGATGCATCTGCGCCGACTGCGCGGGCTGGATCCGCTGGTCCCGGTCCTGCGCCCCCATGCCATCGCCGGGCTCGCGCTGGCCGTGGGCTGCGGAGCGCCGCTGTTCCTGACGCGCGCGGGCGAATACCTTGGCAATCCCTGGTTCCAGTTGAAGCTGGCGCTGCTGGCCGTCGCGCTGACCCATGCCGCCTGGCATCTGCGGGCCGAGGGGATCCCGGCCCGCGCTGCAGTCGCCTCGCTGACGCTGTGGCTGGCGGTGCTGGTCGCGGGCCGGATGATCGCCTTCGCCTAGATATGCAGCGCGCGGCCGTAGGCGTCGAGGACGGCTTCGTGCATCATCTCGGAGAGCGTCGGATGCGGGAAGACGGTGTTCATCAGATCCTCTTCCGTCGTCTCCAGCGTCCGGCCGACGACATAGCCCTGGATCAGCTCGGTCACTTCCGCGCCGACCATATGGGCGCCCAGAAGCTCCCCCGTCTTGGCATCAAACACGGTCTTCACCATGCCCTCGGGCTCGCCCAGGGCGATGGCCTTGCCGTTGCCGATGAAGGGGAAGCGGCCGACCTTGATCTCATGGCCCGCCTCTTTCGCCTTGGCCTCGGTCAGGCCGACGCTGGCGACCTGCGGGTGGCAGTAGGTGCAGCCGGCGATGGAATTGGGCTTGATCGGGTGCGGATGCTTGCCCGCGATGAGTTCGGCGACCATCACGCCCTCATGGCTGGCCTTGTGAGCAAGCCAGGGCGCCCCGGCGATGTCGCCGATGGCGTAGAGGCCGTCCACGCCGGTGCGGCAGAATTCGTCGGTCACGACATGGGTGCGGTCGATCTTCACGCCCAGGGCTTCGAGGCCCAGGTTTTCGACATTGCCGACGATCCCCACGGCGGAGATGACGGTGTCGAAGTCCTGCGTGGTGACCTTGCCGTCCTGCTCGATATGGGCGGTGACGCCCTGCCCCGGCTTGCGGTCCAGCTTCTTGACCGCGGCCTTTTCCAGGATCTTCATCCCCTGCTTCACGAACTGCTTCTTCGCGAAGGCGCTGATCTCGGCGTCTTCCACGGGCAGGATGCGGTCCATGACTTCAACGACGGTGGTATCCGCGCCGAGGGTGTTGAAGAACGAGGCAAATTCGATGCCGATCGCGCCCGAGCCGATCACCAGCAGTTTCTTCGGCATCCGGCTGGCCACCAGCGCGTGCTTGTAGGACCAGACGAGATCGCCATCCGCCTCCAGCCCCGGCAGTTCGCGCGCCCGGGCGCCGGTGGCGAGGATGATCGACTTGGCGGTCAGCTCCTCGGCGCCCTTGTCGGTCTTGACGCTGACCACGCCCTGCTTGGGCAGATGCGCGGTGCCCATGAAGACGGTAACCTTGTTCTTCTTCATCAGATGGCCGATGCCGCCCGACAGTTGCTTTGCCACCGCGCGGCTGCGCGCGACGACGGCGGGCAGGTCATAGCCGATCCCCTCGGCCTTCAGCCCGAAATCCTTGGCGCGGTGCATCAGGTGGAACACCTCGGCCGAGCGCAGCAGCGCCTTGGTCGGGATGCAGCCCCAGTTCAGGCAGATGCCGCCCAGGTGTTCCCGTTCGACGATGGCGACCTTGAGCCCCAGTTGGCTGGCACGGATGGCGGCGACATAGCCCCCCGGTCCTGCACCGATCACGATCACGTCGAAGCTCTGGCTGGCCATTCTTCCCTCCCTGGAAAACTAGTTTGCCCTTAAACTATTCCGCAAACCCAAGCAACAAAGGCCGCGCCGTGGGCCTATGCGTCGGGCGCATGGCTTTTCAGTCGGTTGACCACGGCCATGTAGCCACCCTGATCGAGGTAGTCCTGTTCCTCGGGCGAGCTTTCCCGCCCCAGCGCCGCGTTCCGGGTGGGGAAGCGGCCGTAGCGGGCGATTACCTCCTGGTGCGCGAGGGCGTGGAGCGCCATCTCGGGGTCGGAGGACAGCCGCTCGGTCAGCAGCTTCACCGCAAGCTCCTGATCGGCCGGGTCCTCGGAATGTTCGAAGGGCATGTAGAAGAACTGGCGTTCCGGTTCGGGGGCCTTCAGGTCCCAGCCAGCCTCTACCGCCTTGCGGGCGGCCTCCAGCGCCAGGGGGTCGGTCGCGAAGGCATCCGCGGTGCCCCGGTGGATGTTGCGCGGGATCTGGTCGGTCAGGATCAGATAGGCCAGCGTGCCGACCGTGCCCTCGACCCAATGCTCCAGCCCGCCGTCGCGCGCGGCCTGCCAGAGGTCGGCGAAGCGGGCGCAGGCCTCGTCGATCTCGGGCCCGCCCTTGTACCAGCCCTCCGGGCCGATCTCGTGCAGCCAGAACTCCAGCACCTCGATGGGGTCGGACATGGGCACCTTCCTTTCCGGGCAAAGCCTTGCAGGGTTCGGCCCGGATCGCAACCGCCGATGTCAGTCCTTGGCAGCCTCGTCCAGGACGGCGCCGACGGCCAGGGGCGAGGCGGTGGGCGTGACGCCACGGAAGGCGCCGGTCACCTGCGGCGCGGCGCGGCGGGTCATGCGGTAAAGCGCATAGGCGGCCAGCATGACGTAGAGGATGCCGATGAACAGGAAGAAGCCGCGGGGGCCCACCGTCTCCATCATCCAGCCGGTCGCCGTGGGGCCGAAGATCGCGCCGAAGCCGTTGAGGAAGATCAGCCCGGCCGAGGCGGCGGCCATCTGGTCACGGCCCAGGAAGTCGTTGGTATAGGCAATGAGCAGGGCATAGACCGGGTTGGTGATCCCGCCCAGCAGCAGCGCCACCACGATCAGCGCCCAGAACGGCAGGACCAGCAGCGTGGCGATCAGCATCACCAGGGCCGCCAGGGCCGACAGTCCCATGATCAGCATCCGCCGGTCCATCCGGTCCGAGGCCCAGCCGACCGGGTATTGCAGCACCAGCCCGCCCACATAAAGCGCGCCGACGAAGATCGAGATCTCGCGCAGCGTCAGCCCCTCTTGCGCACCCCAGACGGCAGCCATGCCGAACATGGCGGAAAAGACGCCCCCGGTCAGCAGCATCCCGGCGCAGCCAAGGGGCGAGATCTGGAACAACTCGCGGAAGGGCAGCCGGCGGGTGGTGTCGAAGGCGGGCGCCGGGGTTGGCGCCAGCAGGATCGGCATGAAGGCCAGCGAGACCAGGACCGAGGGGATGATGAACAGCGCGAAGCCCGAGGTATCGGGCAGGTTCAGCAGGACCTGGCTGGCGATGATCCCCAGCATCTGCACGATCATGTAGGCCGACAGCGCCTGCCCCCGGGTGTCGTTCGTGGCGGTGTTGTTCAGCCAGCTTTCGGCGGTGATGTAGATGCCGGAAAAGCAGAAGCCCGCCAGCACCCGCAGCGCCGTCCAGACCACCCAGTCCGGGTAGACCGGATAGATCACCAGCACCGCCGAGATCAGCGAGCCCATCGCCGCGAAGACCCGCACATGGCCCACCTGCCGGATCAGCTTGGGCGCGGCCCAGGATCCGAACAGGAAGCCCGCGAAATAGGCCGCCATGACATAGGAAAGCTGATAGGTCGTGAAGCCCTCCAGGTTGCCGCGGATGCCAAGAAGCGTGCCCTGGATGCCGTTGCCGACCATCAAGAGCATGACACCCAGCAGGAGCGGCCAGGAATGGGTCAGGACCTTCATCATCGGCGGATGGCCCTTCCTAGAGCGGCAGGTTGAAGCGTGGCGCAAGCCACAGAAGCAGGAAATACAGCAGCACGGTCAGCCCGGACCCCAGCGCGAGTGCGGGCCAGAACCCGAACCCTGCGCGCAAGAGCCACGGCAGGGCCAGGAACATCGGCAGCGACGGCAGGACATACCAGAACGTCGCCTCGGCATGATGCGCGATGCGGCCTGTATCGCCCGTGTCGCGCCAAAGCCAGATCATCCCCAGGATCGACACCAGCGGCAACGAGGCGACCAGCGCGGCAAAGCCGGGGCTGCGCCGGGCGATTTCGGAGATCGCCGCGATGATGAGGCCCGAGAGGATGGCTTTCAGCGCAAGATAGCTCATGCCGCGGGGTCCGGGATCAGAAGCGAGCTGTCGCCGTAGGAGAAGAAACGATAGCCCTGTTGGATCGCATGGCTATAGATCGCGTCGATCCGCTGCTTTCCCATAAGCGCCGAAACCAGCATCATCAGCGTCGATTTCGGCAGGTGGAAATTGGTCATCAGCGCATCGGTCACCCGGAAGCGGTAGCCGGGATAGATGAAGATGTCGGTCTCGGCCTCGTAAGCGTGCAGGATGCCGTTTTCATCCGCCGCGCTTTCGATCAGCCGCAAGGCCGTGGTGCCCACAGGGATCACCCGGCCCCCTGCCCGTTTGGTCGCGT
The DNA here is from genome assembly GCA_046569765.1 of Alphaproteobacteria bacterium. GTDB lineage: Bacteria > Pseudomonadota > Alphaproteobacteria > Rhodobacterales > Rhodobacteraceae > Tabrizicola. The sequence goes on from JBKHWC010000041.1 coordinate 11,253, forward strand.
TGATCTCTTCGGCCGCCGCCGCCGTCACCCGGCCCCATTCGGCATGCATCCGGTGGGTCGTCACATCCTCGACCTTCACCGGCAGGAAGGTACCCGCGCCGACGTGAAGCGTGACCTCGGTGAACTCCACCCCCTTCGCGGCCAGAGCGCGCAAGAGCGGTTCGTCGAAATGCAAGGATGCCGTCGGGGCGGCGACGGCCCCGGCATGGCGGGCGAAGACGGTCTGGTAGTCGGTGCGGTCCTGGTCGTCGGCCGCACGTTTCGCGGCGATATAGGGCGGCAGCGGCATCACCCCGGCCTCGGCCAGGGCCGCATCGAAATCCTCGCCCGTCAGGTCGAAGGACAGGATCAGATCGGTCTCGGACTTCCGCGCCACAGTGGCAGACAGGCGGTCGGAGAATCGGATCACCTCGCCCTCCTGCACCTTGCGCAGCGGCTTGGCCAGGGCCCGCCAGCCGGTCGGGACGGGCTCCAGCAGCGTGATCTCGACCTTGGCCACAGCCTCGCCGCGCTGGCGGGTGCCGAAAAGACGCGCGGGCAGGACCCTGGTGTTGTTCAGGACCAGCCGGTCGCCGGGGCGGAGGATGTCGATCAGGTCGCTGACCCGCCGGTCGCTGATCCGGTCACCTTCGGCCAGCAGCAGCCGGGCCGAGGTGCGCGGCCGCGCGGGCCGGGTGGCGATCAGCCCCTCGGGCAGGTCGAAGTCGAAATCCGACAGTTTCATCCCGCATCCTTCAGGTTCGGCGGTGCGCGGCGGAATATCTCGCGGAACATCCCCGGCGTGAAGACCGACAGCGGGTTGACCGAGACCTGCGGGTCCTCGGCCGTGCCGGTGACCCGGTAGTTGAAGCCGAACAGCCCCTCGCCGGGGCGGGAGAAGATCTGACCCACGCCATTCACCAGATAGATCGGCGAGACGACCCCTTGCAGGTCCAGCCGCTCGCTGGCGGTCAGATAGAGCCCGGCGAAGGAAATGCCAAGCGAGGCGCCAACGGCCGAGCCTTGGGTGATCTCGACCGCCTCGGGCGTCAGGATGAAGCGGACCTCGCCGTTGTTGAAGGCCAGCCCCTCGCCGCCCATCTGCTCCAGCAGGCCCACGACCGAGATGGCGGACAGCAGTTCCGCCAGCGCGGGCGCACCCTGGACGCGCATCCGGCTGAAGGTGGCGGTGCCGTTGTAATGCCCGTCCGGCCCGCGCGGGAAAAGGGTCATGTCAAGTTCCCCGCCCCTGCCCTGGTCGAAGATCCCGGCGGCGGCCATGACGGTTCCGGCATTGGCCGAGGTGATACGGAAGGCGCTGCCCCCATCCGCCGGGGCGACGACGCCCTTGACCTCGCCCTGGCCGTTGACGCTGGCGGTGAAGCGGCCGTTCAGGCCCCCGGCCTGGGTGAAGCGGCCCTGAAAGCCGGTCAGGCTGATCCCTTCGCTGATGACCAGCCGGTCCAGGGCAAGGCTGATCGGGCCGCCGGTGTCCCCGCCCCCGCCGCCCTTGGGCATGGCGCGGATGTCGATCCGGCCGCCGGTCACCGCGACGTCCACCGCCGCGCCGCGCCCCTGCCCGGTCAGGACGACCGGCGCATCCAGCCAGCGCCCCGCGACCACGCGGGAAAAGCGCGCCTCGGCCAGGCCACCGCCTTCGCGCGTGGTGATGACGCCCTGGGCCGCCAGCCCCGGCGCGTCCAGAGTCAGGCGCTCGACCACCGGCTCGGGCGCCAGGCGGGCTTCCAGGTCCAGGCTGGCCCGCGTCCTTGCCGGTTTTGACCAGCCAAGCGCCTCCAGACGCAGGCCGAGGCCCACCAGGTTCGACACCAGCGTCAGCTGCGGCGGCTGGTCCTTGACCAGCGCGATGTCGATGGCCGCCGGCCCCTCGCCGCTGACCGAGCCTGCGGGGAGGTCCACCCCCAGATCGCGCAGCGCCCCGTCCGACAGCATCACCGTCCCGTTCACCCGCGCCCGGCCCTTCTGTTCCGGCCCGAAGCCCTGCAGATAGGTCAGGTCGACCGGCATCTGGTCCAGCAACCCCTTGCCCGAAAGGCTCAACCCCTCGGTGTCCACCGCCACCGTCACCTCGGGCGCGGTCAGGATCCGGCCCGGCACCAGAGAGGGCGAGGTGAAGTCCACGATCCGGCCCGAGACGGCAAAGGTCACGTCCTCCAACTGCACCCGCGGCTTGAGCGGCATCAGCAGCGTGGTCTTCAGCTCGGCCCGGCCGTCGCCAAGGTTCACCGGCTGACCGGCCTTGGAGAAGAAGCTGAAAGGTGGCTGGTCCAAGAGCGACAGCGTCGCCGTCAGCGGCGAGGAGGTGACGAGGTCGATCTTCGCCGTGGCCGGGCGCTGGCTGATGTCGGCGATCTGGAAGACCGAGCCGTCGGCCTCGATCCGGCCGCCCTCGGGCGGCAGGACATGGCCACGGTCCAGCTTGACGGTATATGTCAGGTTGTCCAGCGTCGCATGGCCACGCGCATCAAGCACCGGCGGCAGGGTGCGGACGAAGCGGACCTCGGCCTCACTGAACTCATACCCCAGACTGAACCGCGGCATGTCGCCCGGCGTCAGGCGAAGGCCAGCGCGCACATTCGTCAGGGTCGCGGCGCCCACATTGTCGGCGAACCACTGGCGCGTCTTCGGCACGGCGGAGAGAGGCCAGATCTTCAGCAGCCGGTCGGAATCGATCCGGTCAAGGTTGACGTCCAGCCCCCCTTTCCAGCCCGCGGGCGTTGCTGTCACGTCGCCCGACAAGAGCAGCCGCTCTCCCGCCTCAACCAGGGCAAGCTGACCGATCTCCAACCGGAACGGGTCCAGCTTGAGGCGCAGGTCAAGCGCGCCCTGGCTGAACTGGACGGGTTCGGCGAACAGGCCCTCGGGGTCGATCGTCACCTCGCTGAACGCGACCTGGCCAAGGATGGTCTGCGGCAGTTCCGCGGGTCCGATCGCAGCGCCGGTGCCGTCCTTCAGGTCGCCCTGTCCGGTGGCCCTCAGCCGAAGCGAGGCGCTTTCCACCGTCAGGCCGGTCATATGGATGCGCGCGGCGCCGGGATCGTAGCGCAAGGCCAGCGCGGCGCGGTCGAAGGGGACGGGGCGCGCGCCCTCGCCCGGCGCGAGGCTGCCCTCGGTCAGCGCGCCTTCGGTATCGATCCCGCCCTGCAGCGCGCCCGAGATCGGGGCCTGCACGAATTTCAGCCAGGCCAGCGGCGGGGCCATCACCGCCAGGTCGCGGGCGCGCACCCGGTCGATCGTGGCCGCGACCCGCGCCGCTCCGCCAGCCTGATCGACGACCAGCGTTACCGTGGCCTGCGCGGGCTCGGCCCCATCAAGCAGCGTCAGCGCCAGTTCCGCCGCGACCTTGCCCTGCCGGTTCTCGATCACCACCCGCCCGTCGCCCAACTGCCAGCGCCGGTCCGCGCGGGCGTCGGTGAGCGTGAGGCTGAGCCCCTCGACCTCGATCGTGGTCAGATGGGCCAGCGCGGGGGCGGTGAACAGGCGGCCCACCCCGTCCAGCACCTCGCCCAGGCTTTTCGGGCCCGGGCCGCCCAGGCCGGGGCCGAACTGCAGGTCGATCCGGCCATCCGCATCGCGCCGCACCGCCAGCCGCGCCCCCACCAGCCGCAGGGAGCTGGGGCGGATCCTGCCCGACAAGATCTCGGAGGGGTCAAGCGAGAGGAAGGCTTCGGGCAGGGCCAGGATCGACCGGCCCTCGCGGTCGATGAGCCGCACATCTTCCAGCCGGAAGCGGGGGACGAACCCATTGTCCACCGCGATCTGCACCGCGCCCAGCGACAGCGCCGCTCCCTTGGGCAGACGCTCGGCCACCAGGCCCTGGTTCAGCCGGTCCTCGATCTGCGCCACCGACCAGGTCGGCAGGCGGACGGTCTTGCCGGTATAGGCGAGCGTCAGGTAGCCGAATCCCAGGACCAGAAGGACCAGCGTCAGGATCACGGTCAGGCTGATCCCCGTCCGCGCCGTGCGGCGGGCCGCGGGCCGACGGGTCCGACGCGGGGGCGCGGCGGGTCGGTCCTCGCCTGCCCCATCCCCGTCGGTCCGCGTCACTGCGGCACCCTTCTGCTGCATTCCGGCCTGGCGCCTTTTCCTGTTCGTCTGCCCACCTTTATCTTTGGCCGAAGACGCCTAGATGCGAAAGTCACAAACCCCTGACAAGGCAAGGAGCCGCCCATGATTTCCGAAGGTCAGACCGCCCCCGATTTCACCCTGCCCCGCGACGGCGGCGCGACGGTGACGCTGTCCGCGCTGCGGCCGGGCAAGGTGGTGCTGTATTTCTACCCCAAGGACGACACGCCGGGCTGCACGCTGGAGGCGCAGGATTTCAACGCGCGGCTGGCCGATTTCGCCGCCGCCGGGGCGACGGTGATCGGGATTTCCAAGGACAGCGTGAAAAGCCACGACAAGTTCTGCAAGAAGCATGGCCTGGGGATCGTGCTGGCCTCGGACGAGGGCGGGACGGTCTGCGAGGATTACGGGACCTGGGTCGAGAAAAGCATGTATGGCAAGACGTATATGGGGATCGCGCGGACGACCTTCCTGATCGACGGCGAGGGCAAGGTGGCCAGGGTCTGGCCCAAGGTCAGCGTCAAGGGCCATGCCGAAGAGGTGCTGGCGGCAGTTCGCGCGCTTTAAGGTGCCGGGCCACGAATTTTCTGCGAAAATTCGTCGGTGGCGGCGGTGCGCGCGCTGTGAGATAGGGGCGGGGCAAATTCCCTCGAAGGAGTTTGCAGATCTTTATCGAAAAGATTTGCGGGACCCGGACTGATGACACAGAGCCTTGCGGAAATGGCGGTCGAGGTGCTGACCACGGCGGATGGGCGCGCCAAGACCGCGCTCGGCCGCCGCCACGCCGCCGCCTGGTTCGCGTCTCGCGCAGCCGGTGAGCCCCTGCCCATCGGGCGGGCCAACCCTCCCCTGCGCCCGGCCCGACCCGAGAAGCCCGAGCTTCTGGCCCCCAAGGACGTGCCCCGCCGCCGTCCCGGGTCCGAAGCCGGGCGCATCGCGCTCCTCCATGCCGTGGCGCATATCGAGTTGAACGCGGTCGACCTGCATTGGGACATCATCGCCCGTTTCGCCGACCGGCCGATGCCCCTGGGCTTTTACGACGACTGGGTGAAGGCGGCCGACGAGGAAGCCAAGCACTTCAACCTGGTCAGTGACTGCCTGGAGGCGCTGGGCAGTCATTACGGCGCGCTGCCCGCTCATGCCGGGATGTGGCGCGCCGCCGAGGATACGGCCGGGGACCTGCTCGGCCGCCTTGCCGTGGTGCCCATGGTGCTGGAGGCGCGTGGTCTGGACGTGACTCCGGGCATGATAGAGATCTTCCGCAAGGCGGGTGCGACCGGCGCCGTGGAGGCGCTGGAGGTGATCTATGCCGAGGAAGTCGGCCATGTCGCCTATGGTTCGAAATGGTTCAACTGGCTCTGCGGGCGCGAAGGGACGGACCCCAAGGAGGTGTTCCACACCTTGGTCCGGCGCTATTTCCACGGGGCGCTGAAACCGCCGTTCAACGAGGAAAAGCGCGCCGAGGCGGGGCTACCGCCCGATTTCTACTGGCCGCTGACCGAGCCCGGGGCCTACACGGTCGTGGAATAGGCGGTTTCTTGCCGACCGTTTCCAGCCCCCGCGCGGGAAAACCCGCCCTGTGGTCAAAATTGTTGCGAGGCTGAAATGCCGCCGTTAAGCAGTGGCGACCGCGGGCAAAGCTGCCCGTCACCCCCACGCGACGCACGCCAGCAAAGGCCATGAACCGGATGACCCAAACGTGCTGAACCGTCTTGCCTACCGGATTCACCAGACGCTTGAACGGCATTTCCCCGAACAACGGCTGTTCCTGAAATCTGATACCGACACGCGCTTCATCCGGTTGCGTCCGGCCACCCAGATCATTGCCATGGCCGGGGGCGCGCTGGCGCTAGCCTGGACCATCGTCGCCACGGCGCTGATCATGATGGATTCGATCGGCGCGGGATCGGCCCGCGAACAATCGGCCCGCCAGCAGGCAATGTATGAAGAACGGCTGAACGACCTTTCGGCCGACCGCGACCTGCGCGCCGAGGAAGCGGCGCGCGCTCAGGAACGCTTCAACATCGCGCTGGCCCAGGTGTCCGACATGCAGGAGCGGCTCCTCGCCTCGGAAGACCGGCGGCGCGAGCTTGAGACGGGGATCGAGGCGATCCAGGAAACCCTCCGCCGCACGATCAAGGAACGCGACGAGGCCCGGGCCGAGGCGGACCGGGTGACCTTGGCGCTGAACGAACAATCCGGCGGCGCGACCGAGATGGGCCGCGCCCGCGACACGCTGGCGACGCTGGAATACCTGACCGGCGCGCTGGGCCTGGCCGCCGAAGAGCGCAACGCCGAACTGGCCGAGGCCGAGGCCGCCCGCGAGGAGGCGCTGAGGATCGCCGAGGAGAAGCGGGCGCTGGAGACCCGCAACGACCTGATCTTCGCCAAGCTGGAAGAGGCGGTTACCGTCTCGATGGAGCCCCTGGACAACATGTTCCGCGAAGTGGGCATGTCGCCCGACGCTCTGCTGGATTCGGTGCGTTCGGGCTATTCCGGCCAGGGCGGTCCGCTGACGCCGATCTCGCTGTCCACCTCGGGCGGGGCGCCCACGGCCGAGGAATTGCGCGCCAATGCCATCCTGTCGGGCCTTGACCGGATGAACATGTATCGGATCGCGGCCTATACCCTGCCCTTCGCGATGCCGGTCAAGGACAGCTTCCGCTGGACCTCGGGATTCGGATACCGCCGCGACCCCAAGGGCGCGGGCACCCGTATGCATGAGGGCACCGACATGGCCGGCGCCTATGGCACCCCGATCTATGCCACGGCCGAGGGCACCGTCACCTTCGCCGGCTGGCACTCCGGCTATGGTCGCCATGTGAAGCTGCGGCACGCGAACGGGGTTGAGACAACCTACTCGCACCTGTCACAGATCCGTGTCGAGGTGGGCCAAAGGGTCTCGCGCGGAGACCGGATCGGTGATATGGGCAACTCAGGCCGGTCCACCGGCACCCATCTCCACTACGAGGTTCACGTGAATGGAACCCCGGTGAACCCGATGACCTTCATAAAGGCAGCGAAGAATGTTTTCTAAGAGCCGCATCAACGAGCCGGGCCCGAAGGCCGAGGCCGAGAAGCCGAAAGCCCCGGAGACCACGATGACCAAGCCAAGCATGGATTTCACCCCCTCGGCCCCGAAGGGCAAGGCGGCCGCTTCGGTCCTGTCCTCGGACCTGACCGTGGTCGGCAACCTGCGTACCACTGGCGACATTCAGGTCGAAGGCACGGTTGAGGGCGACATCCGTGCGCATCTGCTGACCGTCGGCGAAAGCGCCACCATCCGGGGCGAGATCGTGGCCGACGACATCGTCGTGAACGGTAGGGTGATCGGCCGGGTCCGTGGCCTGAAGGTCCGCCTGACCTCCACCGCGCGGGTTGAGGGCGACATCATCCACAAGACCATCGCCATCGAATCCGGCGCGCATTTCGAAGGCTCGGTCCAGCGTCAGGAAGACCCGCTGGCCAACGGCCGCCCGGCCCCGGCCGCCTCGGTGCGGCTTGACGCACCGGCCCCCGGCGACGCCGGCTGAGATGCACTGAGATGAGCTTCGCGCGGGCATCGGGGCACCCCCCGGTGCCCGTTTCCTTTTGTGCCGACTCAGACCGGAGGCTGGTGCTCTGGGCGGCGATCCTGGCCTCGTCGATGGGGTTCATCGATGCCTCCGTGACGGCGATCGCCATGCCCGCGATGCGGGCGGCCCTGGGGGCGAGCCTGGCCGAGGCCCAGTGGATCAACGCCGCCTATCTGCTGGCGCTGTCGGCGCTGGTGCTGGTCGGCGGCGCGGCGGGGGATCGGTTCGGCACGGCGCGGGTCTTCGTCTGGGGGATCTGGATCTTCACGCTGGGGTCCCTGGCCTGTGCCGGGGCGCAGGACGCGGGCCAGATGATCGCGGCGCGGGCAGTCAAGGGTGTCGGCGCGGCGCTGATGGTGCCGGGGTCGATGGCCATGGTCTCGCGCGCCTGGCCGCGGGAGGAACGCGGACGCGCGCTGGGAATGTGGGCCTCGGCCTCGACCATGACCACGGCGCTCGGGCCGGTCCTCGGCGGCGCGCTGATCACCTGGGGTGGCGAGCTTGGCTGGCGGCTGATCTTCGCGCTGAACCTGCCGCTGGGCCTGCTGGCGGTCTGGCTGATCCGGGGGCGGACGCCGGGTGACCGGGGCAAGCCGGGGGTGCGGGTTGACGTGCCGGGGGCGGCGCTGGCCTCGGCGGGGCTGGCGCTGCTGGCCTGGGCGCTGATCGCGCCCGAGGCCCCCGGCTGGCTCTGGGGCGTCGCGCTGGCGGCATTGGCCGGGTTCCTGGCCTGGGAGCGGGTGACCCCTGCCCCGATGCTGCGGCTGGGCTTGTTCCGCAGCCGGGTGCTGGCGCTGACGAACCTTGTCACGCTGGCGCTGTATTTCGCGCTGAACGGGGTGATGTTCTACCTGCCGATGGCCGCCGTCTCGGCCTGGGGGGTCAGCGCGCTGGAGGTGACGGCGGCCTTCCTGCCGGTCTCGGTGCTGATCGCGCTCTTGTCGGCCCCGGCGGGGCAGATGGCGGATCGCTGGGGTGCCGGAGTGCTGATGGCCGCGGGCTCGGCGCTGGTCGCCTGCGCCTATGCCGGGCTGTGGCTGGCCGCGCCCCTGGGCCAGTTCTGGGCGCATGTGGTGCCGCTGGCGGTGCTGGCAGGCCTGGGCCTGGGGCTGGTGGTGGCGCCGTTGACGGCGGCGGCGATGCAGGGGGCTGAGGAGGGCGAGCAGGGCGCGGCCTCGGGGCTGAACAATGCCGTGGCGCGGGTCGCGGGGCTGGTGGCGGTGGCGCTTCTGGGCCGGGTCGCGGCCTGGGCCTATGGGCCGGGGGCGCCGGGCTTCGGGCTGGAGGGTGCTGGCACCGCGCATCTGGCGGCGACAGGGGCCGGGTTCGGCACCGTGGCGCTGATCGCAAGCCTTGCCGCCGCGCTGGCCGCGCTTCTGGCGCTGGCCGTCCCGCGCCCGGTCAGGTGATCGCGCGCCGGTAAAGGTGCCAGCTCGCGTGGCCGAAGAGGGGCAGCACCACGAAGAGCCCCAGGAACCCCGGCAGCATCCCCAGGAACAGGCAGGAGGCGATCAGCGCCCCCCAGCCCAGCATCAGCGCCGGATTGGCCTGCACCAGCGCGAAACTGGTCAGCATGGCCGTGACGAAATCCACCTCGCGGTCCAGAAGCATCGGCAGGCTGACCACCGTCAGGCTGAAGAGCAGCGCGGCAAAGACCGCCCCCACCGCCGTGCCGAAGGCCAGCATCGCCAGACCCTGGGGCGACAGGAACACCGCCAGCGAGGAGGAGACATTGGTCATCGTCGCATTGCCCAGGAACAGCGCGAAGATCATGTGCGACAGGAAGTTCCAGAACAGGAAATAGACCACGATCACCGCCGCGATGGCCGGGATCTGCCGGTCCTTCTGGCGCAGGATCACGCCGAAGATCTCACCAGCGCGCAGATTTTCGCCTGCTTCAAGCCGTCGCGATATCTCGTAGAAGCCACAGGCGATGAAGGGGCCGAGGATCGGGAAACCGGCGCTTGCGGGCAGGGTCCACCAGACCTGCCCCTTGGCCGTCATCGCCCAGGCGATCAGCCAGCCGCCCAGCACATAGACGGCCGAGAAGGCCAGCCCGTAAAGCGGCGCGCGGCGCAGATCCTGCCAGCCCGCGGCAAGGCTGGCGCGCAGGTCGGACAGGTCGACCTCGTTGATTTCGGGGACGGACGGCGGATGGCTGGCGCTCATGCGCGGAAGACTAGGCGGGCAGCGGGCGCGCTTGCAAGAAAATTGCGCAGCGCCGGGGTGGGTTTAACCTTCTGGTAGCCCCTGGCTGCGATCACTGTCCTGCAGCCCGGGGCAGATCATGGCAACCTTGTCGATCCCCTTCCTCGACCTGTCGCAGGTCACAACTTCGGCCACCAGTTTCAACACCGCCACCGGGGCGGGCCTCACAGGAACAACCATCACCATCAACCCGACGGCCGAGACCGGGACGCTGAGTGTCTCGGATGACGATGGCTGGTACGACGATGATGAGCGGACTCAGCTCCTTGCCCGGCGATCCGGTCCTGCCCCACGATGGCGGGGTGCAGCGGGTGGTCACGGGTCCTGCGGGTGGGCTGGTCGACCTGCCGAGGGGCTGGCTTGCGAAGGCCCATATGGCGGTGACCAGGTGCTGCGGGCCTTGGGACCGATGGCGCGCCAGCTGGCGCAAGGCGCGATGCAGCAGGTGCTGCCCTTCCTGACCATGGGCCAGACCCGCAGGCTGGCCCGGTCGCTGCGGTCCGAGGCTCAGTCGACGTCGGCGATCTCGCCGCGCTTCTTGCCCGAGGCATTCAGCGCCAGCGTCGCGGCCATGAACCCGTCGAGATCGCCGTTCAGCACGCCTTGCGTGTCCGAGGTTTCATAGCCCGTGCGCAGGTCCTTCACCATCTGATAGGGCTGCAGCACATAGGACCGGATCTGGTTGCCCCAGCCCGCGTCGCCCTTGTTCTCATGCGCCTCGTTGATGGCGGCGTTCCGCTTGTCCAGCTCGATCTGGTAGAGGCGGCTTTTCAGCGCCTTCATCGCGATGTCGCGGTTCTGGTGCTGCGATTTCAAGCTGGAGGTCACCACGATCCCGCTGGGGAAGTGCGTGATCCGCACCGCCGAGTCGGTCTTGTTGACATGCTGACCACCCGCGCCAGAGGAGCGGAAGGTGTCGATGCGGATGTCCTTGTCCTGCACCTCGATCTCGATGTTGTCGTCGACGACCGGATAGACCCAGACCGAGCAGAAGCTGGTATGCCGCCGGGCGGCCGAGTCATAGGGCGAGATGCGGACCAGACGATGCACCCCGGCCTCGGTCTTCAGCCAGCCATAGGCGTTCTTGCCGCTGATCTTGTAGGAGGCCGACTTGATCCCCGCACCGTCGCCTTCGGTTTCGGATTGCAGTTCGACCGTGTAGCCATGCGCCTCGGCCCAGCGGACATACATCCGGGCGAGCATCGAGGCCCAGTCGCAGCTTTCCGTACCGCCCGCACCGGCGTTGATTTCCAGGAAGGTGTCGTTGCCGTCGGCTTCGCCGTCCAGCAGCGCCTCAAGCTCTTTCGCCTCGGCCACCTTGACCAGGTCGGACAGCGCCGCCTCGGCCTCACGGACGATCTCGGCATCGCCCTCCATCTCGCCCAGCTCGATCAGCTCGACATTGTCCTTCAGGCCCGAGGAGATCAGCTTGTAGCTGTTCACCGCATCCAGCAGCGCCTGCCGGTCGCGCATCAGCTTCTGCGCCTTGGCCGGGTCGTTCCACAGGTCCGGCGCCTCGATCATGGCGTCGAATTCCTCAAGCCGGTGCGGCGCGGTCTCCCAGTCCATCCGCTGGGCCAGCAGTTTCAGCGTCTTCTCGATCGCCTCGATATTGGCTTGGGTTTCGGCGCGCATGGGGCTTCGGTCCTGTCGGGTTGTCGCGGGCGGTCATAAGGCTTTGACCGCGCCCCGGCAAGGGCGCGGGCCAGAAAGGCAAAGCGGGGTCAGTAAAGTCCGCCGGAGGAGACCGTGCCGAAATCGGCCTTCTTCGGCACCACGACCTCCTCGCCTTCCGAGTTGATCACCGTGGTCCCGGCATCGCCGCCGCCCTCGCCCTCGCCATAGGCGAAGAGCGGCAGGTTCGAGCCCATGGCGAAACCGCCGTCAACCATGGCGCCCAGGCCGAAGATCGGCTCTTCGCCCTCGCGGAAGTATTCGGCCACGACATTGTCGCCGGTGGCGTCGGGCGGCAGTTGCTGGCCGGTGAAACGGTCGATCTTGATGAAATAGCCGCCGGGGGGCACCTTGAACTCACCCCCGCCGTATTTCTGCACCGCTTCCTCCATGAAGTCCTGGAAGACCGGAACGCAAAGCGTGCCGCCGAAGGCGCGTTCGCCCAGCGTGCGGGGTTGGTCATAGCCGATGTAGCAGCCCGCGACGATGTTCGAGGAATAGCCGACGAACCACACGTCCTTGGCGTCGTTGGTGGTTCCGGTCTTGCCCGCGATCGGCACCGGCAGGTTCAACCGGCTGGCCGAGCCGCGCTTGACCACGCCTTCCATCATGCTGGTCAGCTGATAGGCGGTGATCGCATTCATCACCCGCTCGCGGTTCGAGGTGATGCGGACCCCCTGCCCCGGCGCCAGGTCGCTGGCGGCGCAATCTTCGCAGACGCGCTGGTCGTGGCGATAGATCGTGCGGCCGTAGCGGTCCTGCACCCGGTCGACGAGGGTGGGCTCCACCCTCTCACCGCCATTGGCGAACATGGCATAGGCGGCGACCATCTTGAACAGCGTGGTCTCCTGCGCGCCCAGCGAGTTCGCCAGGAACGGCCCCATCCGGTCATAGACGCCGAAACGTTCGGCATAGCCCGCGACGGTCTGCATCCCGATTTCCTGCGCGATGCGGATCGTCATCAGGTTCCGCGACTGCTCGATCCCCGTCCGCAGCGGCGTCGGGCCGTAAAACTTGTTCGAGGCGTTCTTCGGCGTCCACAGGCCCTGCGGCGTCTCGATCTCGATCGGGGCGTCGACGACGATGGTGGCTGGGGTGAACCCGCTGTCAAGCGCGGCGGCATAGACGAAAGGCTTGAAGCTGGAGCCCGGCTGGCGCGTGGCCTGGGTGGTGCGGTTGAAGACCGAATCCTGGTAGCTGAACCCGCCCTGCATCGCCAGCACGCGGCCGGTGTTCACGTCCATCGCCATGAAGGCGCCTTGCACCTCGGGGATCTGGCGCAGGGACCAGCGATTGAAGGTGCCGTCGTCATTGGTGACCGCGCGGACCAGAACCACGTCGCCGACCGACACGAGGTCGCCCGCCACCTTGGCCCGCGGGCCCCGCTCGCCGCCCTCCAGCAGCTTGCGCGCCCAGGTCACGTCCTCGGCCGGGATGAAATGGCCATCCTCGTCCTCGGCCACGCCCTCGATTCCGATGCGGGCTGCGCTTTCGCCGACCTCCAGCACCACGGCGGGGAACCAGGCCGGGATATCGCGCGGGACCTCAACCTCGGCCAGGGCCGCGCGCCAGTCGGCCTCCGCGCCCAGCCGATCAGAGGGGATGGTCTTGCCGGTCCCGCGCCAGAGGCCCTGGTTGCGGTCGAAATCCTCCAACCCCTCGCGCAGGGCAGCGGCGGCGGCGGCCTGAAGCTCCTCATCGACCGTGGCGCGGATCGTCAGGCCGCCCGAGAAGAATTCCTCCTCCCCGAAGGTACCGGAGAGCTGGCGGCGGATCTCGTCGGTGAAATAGCCGCGCGGGGGCAGCGAATCCCGGAACGCCTCGAAATCGCCGTTCTGCACGGTTTCCAGGGGCGCCGCGACGGCCGCGTCATGGGCGGCCCGGTCGATATAGCCGTTGTCCAGCATCTCACCCAGGACATAGTTCCGCCGGGCGATGGCATCGTCCATCTGCCGCACCGGATGCAGGTTGCCCGGCCGCTGCGCCAGCGCGGCCAGATAGGCGACCTCGGCAGGCGACAGTTCGGACAGGGTCTTGTTGTAATAGGTCTGCGCCGCCGCCGCGACGCCGTAGGAGTTCTGCCCGAGGAAGATCTCGTTCAGGTACAGCTCCAGGATCTTTTCCTTGCTCATCGCGCCTTCGACGCGGGCGGCCAGGATGATTTCCTTGATCTTGCGCTCCGCCGTCCGGTCAGAGGACAGAAGGAAGTTCTTCATCACCTGCTGGGTGATGGTGGACGCCCCCCGCACCCGCTCGCCACGCGTGCGCACGGCTTCGACCAGGGCCGCGACCATGCCGCGGGTGTCATAGCCGTGGTGGGTGTAGAAATTCTTGTCCTCGGCGCTGATGAAGGCCTGTTTCACCAGATCCGGAATATCCTCGGCCGGGACGAAAAGCCGGCGTTCGCGGGCGAATTCGTCGATGATCTCGCCCTCGCCGGAATAGATCCGGCTGATCGTGGCGGGGGTGTATTGCGACAGGACCTCATAGCTGGGCAGGTCGCGGGAATACATGTAGAAGATGCCGCCCACCGTCAAAGCGGCGAAGACCATGCCCAAAGTCAGCGCGGTGAAGATTCCGCCCAGAAAATTGCCGACGAAACGAAGCACCCGCCACTCCCGTTGATTGCCGGTCTGCACTATACCAGACGCGCCCCGGCGTCAAAACCTTGGGCGGTCACGATTGCATGGGTGGGCGGGCTTTCGCGCCGCTCAGGGCTGGGCGGCAGCGCGCAGGGTCGCGTCCTCGTTGGCCCAGGCCAGGATCGCGCCGCGCAGGGCCTCGGCCATCCGGGCGCGCCACTTGGGATCGGTCAGCCGCGCGAAGTCGCGTTCCGAGGAGAGGAACCCCACCTCCAGCAGGATCGAGGGGATATCGGGCGATTTCAGCACCGAGAAACCGCCGGTCTGCAAGGGGTTGCGGTGCATCCGTATCTCGGCCCCCTTGATCGCGGCGACCATCGCCTGCGCCAGCCGGTCGGTGCGCGGCTGCGTCTCGGTCCGGGCCATATCCATCAGCACCTGCGCCACCACATCGTCCTGATCCGACAGGTCCACCCCCGCCAGCAGATCGTCGCGGTCATGCCGTTCGGCCAAGGCGGCGCTGGCAGCATCCGAAGCCTCTTCGGCCAGGGTATAGACCGTCGCCCCCTGCGCCTCACCCTCGGCCAGGGCGTCGGCGTGCAGCGACAGGAACAGGTCCGCCTCGGCCGTCCGCGCGATCGAGGTGCGCGTCTCCAGCGGCACGAAGACATCCTCCTCGCGCGTCATCACCACGCGAAAGCGGCCGTCGCGCAGCAGGACCTCTTTCAGCTCGCGCGCGAAGGTCAGCATCAGGTCGGCCTCGCTTTGCCCCTCGCGTTCCGCGCCGGGGTCGATCCCGCCGTGACCGGGGTCAAGGACCACCGTGATCGGCCCGCCGCCCTGCGGCAGCAGCACCGGCAGTTCCGCCGGGTCAGGCATGGCCCATTCGGGCAAGTCGGGCCGCGCGGCCTCGGCGGCAAAGCTGGCCGGATCGGTCGGCACCAGCGCCAGCCGCAACACCGCGCCGGCGGCCTCGGTCGCCATCTCGGCCGCCTCCAGCCTGCGCGGGCCGTCCAGTTCCACGACCAGCCGCGACCAACCCCGCCGGAAGCTGCCCGCCCGCAAGGCCAGCACCCCCGGCGGCAGTTCCAGCCCCGCGCTGCCGGTCCAGTCGATCTCACGCGCGTCCAGCACCAGCCGCGGCGGCGCGTCCAGGAAGCGCACCCGCCAGGGCACCGGCTGCGAGACCGCCAGCGAAAGCGCCAGCCGCCCGCCGCTGTCCGTCACGGAGGACGCCCCGGCCTCCAGCCGCGCCAGGGCGGAAAGCTCCTGCGCCGCGGCGGGCGGGACAAGGACAAGCAGCAGGGTCAGGATCAGCGCGCGCATGGCCCGGTTCATGCCCTGCGCCCGCGCAAAAGTAAATTCGCCCGGATCACAAACCGGCGACCATCCGGGAGCCGCCTTGATCTTCGCCACCCCCGCCCCTACCCTCGCGCCGCCGCCGCATGGGTGCGACCGGCCTTGAGGGAGACATCCATGCCGCCACTGCGCCGCCTTGCCGCCACCGCCCTTGCCGCGGGCCTGATCACCCTGCCCGCCCAGGCCGAGATGACCGACGCCGAACGGCAAGCCTTCCGCGACGAGGTCCGCGCCTATCTGCTGGAGAACCCCGAAGTCCTGATCGAGGCGATGGACGTGCTGCAGTCGCGCGAAGAGCAGGCCGCCGCCAACCGCGACCTGCAGATGCTGTCCGACAATGCAGCCATGATCTTCGAAAGCCCCGACGACTGGGTCGGCGGCAATCCCGAGGGCGACGTGGTCCTGGTCGAATTCATGGATTACCGCTGTGGCTATTGCCGCAAGGCCTATGACGAGGTCGAGGAGCTGGTGAAATCCGACGGCAACATCAAGTTCGTCGTCAAGGAATTCCCGATCCTGGGCGAGGCCTCGCTGCTGTCGTCGCAATTCGCCATCGCGGTGCGGCAGCTGCATGGCGATACGGCCTACAAATCCGCCCATGACGCGCTGATCGCTCTGCGCGGCGAGCCGACACTGGATACCCTCGGCCGTCTGGCCGCCGACCTTGGCCTTGAGGCGCAGCCGATCCTGGACCGGATGACTGCGCCCGAGGTCATGTCGGTGATCGAGGCCAATCACGCTCTGGCCGACAAGATGGAGATCTCGGGCACGCCGACCTTCGTGCTGAAGTCGATGATGCTGCGCGGCTATGTCCCGCTGGAGGCCATGCGCGAGATCGTGGCCGAGGTCCGGGCCGAGGGGTAGAGCCCCTCAGGCCTCGGCAAATCCCGGCTCGGGGCGCAGAAGATGCAGCGCCCAGAGCCCCAACCCCAGCGCGATCAGCCCCAGACCCACCGCCGCGAAGGTGCCCGCAAGCCCGAAGGCCGCCACCAGCGGGGCCGAGGCCAGCGGCGAGGCGAACTGCCCCACGAAGAAGGCCGTCGTCAGCAGGCCCGAGGCGCGGCCCCGCATGCTGGCCGGGACCCGCGCCATGAACCAGGTGGTGTAGTTCGGCATCGAAATCCCCATCCCCAGCCCCCCGATCAGCGAGCCCAG
>JBKHWC010000042.1:0-11002 GCA_046569765.1 Alphaproteobacteria bacterium
AAGGCGGTCCATGCCGGTCTGCGCCCCGGCATGAAGGCCAGCGAAGTGGCCGATTTCATCGCCGCCGCGCATGTCGCGCTGGGCCTCAGCCCGGTTTTCGCGGCCGTCCAGTTCGGAGAGGCGACGGCCTATCCGCATGGCGTTCCCCATGACCAGGTGCTTGCCAGCGGTGACATGGTGCTGGTGGACATGGGCGGGCGGCTGCATGGCTATCACTCCGACATCACCCGGACCTATGTCTTCGGCCCCTCGACCCCGCGCCAGCGCCACCTGTGGGAGTGCGAGCGGCGGGCGCAGTTGGCTGCCTTTGCCGCCGCGCAGCCCGGCGCCCTGTGCCAGGACGTGGACAAGGCGGCCCGAGCCGTGCTGGAGGCGGCCGGGTTCGGGCCGGGCTATGCCGTGCCGGGGCTGCCGCACCGGACGGGGCACGGTCTGGGCCTGGACATCCATGAAGGCCCCTGGATCGTTCAGGGCGACAAGACGCCGCTGGCGCCTGGCATGTGTTTCTCGATCGAGCCGATGCTGTGCGTCTATGGCGAATGTGGCGTCCGGCTGGAGGATATCGTCTGCATGACCGAATCCGGCCCGCGCTGGTTCTGTCCGCCCGCCGAACGCCCCGACGCCCCCTGATCCCAGGCACCGGCAGATTGACGTCCCAGCACCTTGCAATATGACCGATTCGGACTTAAAAATTTTACCTCCGGCAAAAATATGTTGTGGGGGCGCGACATACGCACTTAATTGTCGGCTCGACGACTGGGGCAGGCAAAGCGTGATTGGCGGTATGACGAAAAGGCGGTCCGGGATGCCTGTCGCGCTGGGTCAGCGGATCCGCAAGCGGCGCCAGCAGATGGCGATGACCCTGCAGGACCTGAGCAAGACGTGCGGCGTGTCGCCCAGCTATCTGAGCCAGGTCGAGCGGGACAATGCCGTGCCCACGCTGGGCACCCTGGCCGAAATTGCAGCCGCGCTGGATGTCAGCATTGACCATTTCATCGCGGCGCCCCGTCAGGTGGACAGCGTGACCCGTGCCGATACGCGGCCCCGCTTCTCGGTCGCCGGGAATTCGGTGGTCTACGAACGGATCGGCGCCGACTTCCCCACGCATGAGCTTTCGTGCTTCGTGCTGAACATTCCGCCGCACTATCGGTCGGAGATCGTCCAACATTCCGGCGAGGAGATCATCTTCGTCCTGGAGGGCGAGATCGTGCAGATGGTCGATGGCCAGAGCTTCCGGCTGCGCGCCGGGGACAGCATGCACTATCTGGGCCAGCAGCCCCACTCCTATTCCAACCCGGGTGAAGCGCCCGCGCGGATGCTGTGGACGGGCAAGATGGCGCATCCCGCGACCCCCACGAGCTTCGCGCCGCTTCTGGTCAGAGGCGGCGCAGACCACGACCCCGCTGCGCCTGACGGCGCTGCCGGACCAGGCGCCATCTGAAATGGCGTACCGATTTCGAAACCACCAAAGGGAGCACCCAACAGTGAAACGGTTTTTCATTTTCGCCTCGGCGCTGGCCATGAGCGCCGCGCTGGCAGAGGCCAAGACCTTCGTCTATTGCTCGGAAGCCTCGCCCGAGGGCTTTGACCCCGCGCCCTATACCGCTGGCGGCACCTTCGACGCCTCGGCCCATCCGGTGTTCAACCGCCTGACCGAGTTCAAGAAGGGCACGACCGAGGTCGAGCCGGGCCTGGCCGAAAGCTGGGAAGTGTCCGAGGACGGCACCGAATACACCTTCAAGCTGCGTCAGGGCGTCAAGTGGCACTCGAACGAGAAGTTCACCCCCACGCGCGACTTCAACGCCGATGACGTGATCTTCTCCTACGAACGTCAGGGCAAGGCAGACCATCCCTGGCACCAGTACATCCCCGGCATCACCTATGAATACTACACCTCGATGGGGATGCCCGAGCTGATCAAGTCGATCGAGAAGATCGACGACTATACGGTGAAGTTCACCCTGAACCAGCCCGAGGCGCCGTTCCTGGCCAATATCGCCATGCCCTTCGCCTCGATCGTGTCGAAGGAATATGCCGATGCGCTGATGGCCGCCGGCACGCCGGAAGACATGAACAACCTGCCGATCGGCACCGGCCCGTTCAAGTTCGTCGCCTATCAGAAGGACGCGGTGATCCGCTACCAGAAGAACGCCGACTACTGGGGCACCCCGGCGATCGTCGATGACCTGGTCTTCGCGATCACCCCGGATGCGGCCGTGCGCCTGCAGAAGCTGAAGGCCGGCGAATGTCACCTGATGCCCTATCCGGCCCCGGCCGATATCGAGGCGATCAAGGCCGACCCGAACCTGAAGCTGGACGAGCAGGCCGGCCTGAACGTGGGCTACCTGGCCTACAACACCACCGTGGCTCCGTTCGACAATCCGGCGGTCCGCAAGGCGCTGAACATGGCGATCAACAAGCAGGCCATCGTGGAAGCGGTGTTCCAGGGTGCGGCGCAGCCGGCGAAGAACCCGATCCCGCCGACCATGTGGTCCTACAACGACGCGGTCCAGGACGACGCCTACGATCCGGAAGCCGCGAAGAAGATGCTGGAAGAGGCGGGCGTCACTGATCTGTCGATGAAGATCTGGGCGATGCCGGTGCAGCGTCCCTACATGCCGAACGCCCGCCGCACGGCGGAACTGATGCAGGAAGACCTGGCGAAGATCGGCGTCACGGCCGAGATCGTGTCCTATGAATGGGGCGAATACCTGCAGAAGTCGATGGAACCCGGCCGCGACGGCGCCGTGATCCTGGGCTGGACGGGCGACAACGGCGACCCGGACAACTTCCTGTCGGTGCTGCTGTCCTGCGACTCGGCTGGGGAAGGTGGTGCGAACCGTGCCTTCTGGTGCAACGAGGACTTCTCGAAGCTGCTGAAGGACGCGAAAGTGACCGCCGATCAGGCCGAGCGGACCGCGCTGTACGAGCAGGCCCAGGTCATCTTCAAAGAGCAGGCGCCCTGGTTCACCATCGCGCACTCGACCCAGTATGTGCCGATGTCGGCCAAGGTGTCGGGCTTCGTGATGAGCCCGCTGGGCGACTTCACCTTCGAAACGGTGGACATCGCCGAGTAATCGGCCCATCGAGTTGAAACCTGACGCGCGGGGGCCCCTGTCCCCCGCGCGTTCTGCAAGGGCAAGGGCCTATGCTGCGCTTCATTCTTTCAAAGCTACTGTATCTGGTCCCGACCTTCCTGGGGATCACGATCATCGCCTTCAGCTTCGTGCGCATCCTGCCGGGCGATCCCGTCCTGCTGATGGCGGGCGAGCGTGGCGTCACGCCGGAACGCCATGCCGAGCTTTCGGCGCAGCTGGGCTATGACAAGCCCGTCGTGCTGCAGTATTTCGACTTTCTGGGGCGCCTGCTGCAGGGAGATTTCGGCAATTCTCTGGTGACCAAGAAGCCGGTCCTGACCGAATTCCTGAGCCTGTTCCCCGCCACGGTCGAGCTGGGCCTGTTTGCCATCCTGATCGCCACGCTGATCGGCGTGCCGGTCGGTGTGCTGGCCGCCATCCGCCGCGGCAGCTGGTTCGACCAGATCTCGATGACCGCGGCGCTGGTCGGCTTCTCGATGCCGATCTTCTGGTGGGGCCTGCTGCTGATCATCTTCTTCTCGGGCATCCTGGGCTGGACGCCGGTGTCCGGGCGGATCAGCCTGCTGTACTTCTTCCCCAACGTGACCGGCTTCATGCTGATCGACAGCCTGCTGTCGGGGCAGGAGGGGGCATTCCGCTCCGCGCTCAGCCATCTGATCCTGCCCTCGGTCGTGCTGGCCACCATTCCGCTGGCCGTGATCGCGCGGCAGACGCGGTCGGCCATGCTTGAGGTGATGGGCGAGGACTACGTCCGCACCGCCCGCGCCAAGGGGATGCCGCCTTACCGGGTCATCGGCATCCACGCCCTGCGCAACGCCATGATCCCGGTCGTCACCACCATCGGCCTGCAGATCGGCGTGCTGATGGCCGGGGCGATCCTGACCGAGACGATCTTTTCCTGGCCCGGCATCGGCAAATGGATGATCGATTCCATCGCGCGCCGGGATTACCCGGTGGTGCAATCCGGCCTGCTGCTGATCGCGGCGCTGGTGATGATCGTGAACCTGCTGGTCGATCTGACCTATGGCCTCATCAATCCGAGGATCCGCGTGAAATGACCGATACGCCCACCTCACCCGCGCCCGTCAGGCTGTCGGACGCGGCGATCCGCCGCCGCATGTTCGCCGAGTTCTGGTTCTACTTCAGCCAGAACCGCGGCGCCGTCGTCGGACTGGTCGTCTTCCTTCTGCTGGTGGTCGTCGCCATCTTCGCCGGGGTCCTCGCACCGCATGATCCCACGGTGCAGAACCGCGCGGCGCTGCTGGTTCCGCCATTCTGGCAAGAGGGTGGCAGCGCGGCCTACCTCCTCGGCACCGATGCAGTGGGCCGCGACATCCTTTCGCGGCTGATCTTCGGCGCGCAGTATTCGCTGTTCATCGGCGTCGTCGTCGTGTCGATCGCGCTGGTCGGCGGCATCGTCATCGGCCTGCTCGCGGGCTTCTTCGGTGGCTGGGTCGACAGCGTCATCATGCGCGTGATGGATGTGATCCTGGCCTTTCCGTCGCTGTTGCTGGCGCTGGTGCTGGTCGCGGTCCTGGGGCCCGGCCTGACCAATGCGATGATCGCCATCGCCATCGTCTACCAGCCGCATTTCGCCCGCCTGACGCGCGCCGCCGTCATGTCCGAGATGCAGCGCGAATATGTGACCGCCGCGCGCGTGGCGGGGGCGGGCAACCTGAGGCTGATGTTCAAGACCATCCTGCCGAACTGCCTGGCGCCGCTGATCGTGCAGGCGACGCTGTCCTTCTCCTCGGCCGTGCTCGATTCGGCCGCGCTGGGGTTCCTGGGCATGGGCGCGCAGCCGCCCGCGCCGGAATGGGGCACCATGCTGGCCGAAGCGCGCGAGTTCATCCTGCGCGCCTGGTGGGTCGTCACCTTCCCCGGCCTGGCCATCCTGATTTCGGTGCTGGCGATCAACCTGATGGGCGACGGGCTGCGCGATGCCCTTGATCCCAAGCTGAAGCGGAGCTGAGACCATGGCGCTTCTGAACATCCGCAACCTGACGGTCAAATTCGCCACCGCCACCGGCAGCTTTACCGCCGTGGACGGGATCGATGTCCATGTCGACCGGGGCGAGGTTCTGGCGATTGTTGGCGAAAGCGGCTCGGGCAAGTCGGTGTCGATGCTGGCAGTCATGGGCCTTCTGCCCGACACCGCCACGATCACGGCGGACGAGATGACCTATGACGGGCGCGATATCTCGAACCTTTCCGGGGCCGAGCGGCGCAAGCTGATCGGCCGCGAGATCACCATGATCTTCCAGGAACCCATCGCCTCGCTGAACCCGTCGTTCACCGTCGGATTCCAGATCGAAGAGGTGTTGCGCCTGAACCTTGGACTGGGGCGTAAAGAGGCGCAGGCCCGCGCGCTGGAGTTGTTCCGCGCCGTCGGCATCCCCGAGCCCGAGGTCAAGATCAAGGCCTATCCGCACCAGCTTTCGGGTGGGCAGTGCCAGCGGGTGATGATCGCCATCGCCATCGCCTCGAACCCGCGCCTGCTGATCGCGGACGAGCCGACCACGGCGCTGGACGTGACGATCCAGAAGCAGATCCTCGACCTCCTGATGAAGCTGCAAGAGGATTACGGCATGGCGCTGATCCTGATCACGCATGACATGGGCGTGGTGGCCGAAACCGCCGACCGGGTGGTGGTGCAGTACAAGGGCAAGAAGATGGAGGAGGCCGATGTCCTGAGCCTCTTCGAGGCGCCGCAGCATCCGTACACGCGCGCGCTGCTTTCGGCGCTGCCGGAACATGCCACGGGCGACCGGCTGCCCACCGTTTCAGATTTCTTCCAGCAGGCAGGCGCATGATGGGACAGGACATTCCGGTCGTCGAAGGGCGGGCAATCGTGCGCGACTACCATGTGCCGGGCAGCATGTTCGCCCGTGGCAGGAACGTGCGGGCGCTGAAGGGCATCGACTTCAAGGTCGACAAGGGCAAGACACTGGCCATCGTCGGCGAAAGCGGATCAGGCAAGTCGACGCTGGCGCGGATCATCGCGCTGATCGATGCGCCCTCGGGCGGTGAGCTGCGCATCGCGGGCGAGGCGGTGGATATCCATCGCCGCCGTCCCGGCCCGGCGCTGCGGTCCAAGGTGCAGATGGTGTTCCAGAACCCATATGGCAGCCTGAACCCGCGCCAGAAGGTCGGTGATGTGCTGATGGAGCCGCTGGTCATCAACACCGACATTCCCGCTACGGAACGCCGCGACCGGGCCGAGGCGATGCTGAAGAAGGTCGGCCTGCAGCCCGAGCATTTCAATCGCTATCCCCACATGTTCTCGGGCGGGCAGCGGCAGCGGATCGCGATTGCGCGGGCGCTGATGCTGAACCCCTCGCTGCTGGTCCTGGACGAACCCGTCTCGGCGCTGGACCTGTCGGTGCAGGCGCAGGTCCTGAACCTTCTGGCCGACCTGCAGGACGAGTTCGACCTGACCTATGTCTTCGTCAGCCATGACCTGTCGGTGGTGCGCTATATCGCCGACGAGGTCATGGTGATCTCGAAGGGCGAGGCGGTGGAACAGGGCAGCCGCGAGGCGCTGTTCGCCAATCCGCAGCATCCCTATACCCAGTCGCTGTTCGCCGCGACCCCGGTCACGGATGTCGAGGCGATCCGCGCCCGCGTCGCCCGCCGCAAGGCCGCCCGGGCCGCCGCCGCGGGCTAAGCCCTTCGGGTTCCGTCCGCGCGTCCCGGCTTTGGTGCGCGGACGGCGGGCCGGTGTCGGTTGCCGATCGCAGCCGTGCGCGAAGGGAGGTCCAGCCTTGGACATGGGGCCAACCAGGCGGCGACCGGGGTTTGGAACCATGAGTTGTCGGCCGACCGTCTGGCTCCACTGCAGAGAGGTGTCCGGTCCGGTTCACCCGCTGCGGTGGGCCGATTGCGGTTTACCTTGGTAAATTTTGTTTCATAGTCAGGGTCATGGAACAGCTTGTCGGTACTGGGGAAATTCAGTTGCGTCTCCCATGCCCCGAAGTCGTGTCGGTCCTTCGCAGCATCGGGCTTGCCCATCTTGCCCCCCGCTTCGCGGATGCGGATATCGACGCGGCGGTATTCTGGTCCCTGTCCGACGGCGACCTGCGCGAGCTTGGACTGACGCTGGGTCAGCGCAAGAAGCTCATCGAGCGGCTGACGGCCGGACCGACGGCGCAGCCGGTTGGCGGGTTCGAGCTGCGGCGCCTGACCATCCTGTTCTCTGACCTGGTCGGTTTCACCGAGCTGTCGGTGCGGATCGACCCGGATGACGTCCGCACGATCCTTGAGCGGTATTACGCCGCCGCCCGGCAGGTGATCGAGTCGCTTGGTGGCCATATCGCGGCGCTGCAGGGTGATGGCATCGTCGCGCTTTTCGGCTATCCCGCCAGCCTTGGCAGCGATGCCGAGCGTGCCGTTGCCGCGGCGCTGGCCCTGCAAGGGGGAATTGCCGGGATCTCGCACCGGATGGCAGACGGGCAACAGATTACCGTGGCCGCGCGCATCGGCATCGCCAGCGGCAAGACCGTGGTCGGCCGGACCGAGGGCCCGACCCCGGGCCAGGGGGTCCAGATCATCGGTCCCGCTGTCAACCGGGCGGCGCGGCTGCAGGCGCTGGCCGAGCCGGGCACGGTCGTGGTGGACGAGGAGACCTATGGGCTTGCCGGATCAGCCAGCACCTTCCTGCGGCTGCCCGACGCAAGGCTCAAGGGCTTCGACGGGCTGGCGCAGGTCTGGCAGGCCCAGCCGCCGGGGCAGGCCGCGCCGCCGCCGTCCCGCCCGGCCCCCCAGATCCTGCGCAGCGCCCATCTGCGCGAAAGCGATCGGCTGGCCGAAGCCTGGGCGGCGGCCTGCAGGCACCAGTCGGTCCTGGTCCTGCTGTCGGGAGAGGCGGGGATCGGCAAGTCCACGCTGCTGAACGAGATCACCGCAAGGGCAAAGGCCGATGGTGCCCGGGTCCTGCGCCTGACCTGCGCCGCCGTGGCCAGCCACACGCCGCTTCGCCCGGTCATCCAGCATCTTGAAAGCCTGCTGGCCGAGGCGGGCGCGACCTCGCCCCGGTCCCGGATGGCCGCGCTGCGATCGCTGCTGGGAGAGGTGGCGGACGCCGACCTGATGGCCGTGGCCTCGCTTCTGGGTCTGGCCGAGCCGATGCGGACCGCCGCCTCGGCGACAGAGGATCGCGCCCGGCTGTTGTCCGTTCTGGCCCGCTTCCTGATGGACGGCACGCCGCGCCTCGTCGCGGTCGAGGACCTGCACTGGGCCGACGCGACCACGCGCGAGCTGATCGGTCTTTGTGCCACCCATCTGCCGAAAACGGGCGTGCTGATCGTTGCCACCTCGCGCCAGCGGGACCAGGCGCTTTGGGCCGGAGATCCGCGCCATATCGACCTTGCCCTGACACCGCTGGACCCTGGGGCCGCAAGCGCGGTGCTGGCCCATCATCTGAAAGGGCGCCGCCTGCCGGACAGCATCGCCGAGGCGATCATTTCCCGCAGCGATGGCAATCCCCTGATGCTGGAGGCGCTGGCGCGCTCGGTCGAGGGCCGCGACGATGCTGCGCTGCGCGAGGCGTTCCAGGTTCCCGCGTCGATCTATGAAAGCATCGCGGGGCGGCTGGACATGCTGCGGCTGGGCCGTCAGGCCGTCGCCGCGCTGGCGGTCTTCGACGAACCGACCGATGCGGCGACCCTGGCCCATGCCCTTGGCCTTGCCCCGGGGGATCTGGATGAGGCCCTGGCCGAGCTGGCCGAGACCGGGATCATCGCGCCATCCGGGGATGGCCCCAGGCGTCGCCTGCAGTTCCAACATTCGCTGTACCGCGAGGTCGGCTATGAGCGGTTGGTGAAATCCGCCCGCAAGGCCCTGCACAAGGCGGTTTACGGCGCGCTGACCGAGACCCTGCCCGAGGTCGACCGGCTGCGCCCGGGCCTTCTGGCCTGGCACGCCGCCGAGGCCGAGGAATACGCGACCGCCGCGCCCCTCGCGCTGCTGGCGGGGGAACAGGCGCTCTCGCGGTCGGCGCTGATCGAAGCCGACCATTTCCTGCGGCAGGCCCTTGCCGCGCTGGACCTGCTGCAGCGGACGCGGCCGCACGACCTGTTGCGCCTGCGGGCGCTGGTCGGGCAGGCCTCGATCAGCCGCGCGCGGCTTGGCATCGCTTCGGACGAGGCCGGCGGGCTGGGGCGGCAGGTGCTGGAGCTGGCGCAGCGGCTTGGCGAACGGCGCAGCGAGATGATCGCGCTGAACGGGCTTTACGCCCATGCGCTGGTGCGGTCCGACTATCGCGCGGCAGGCGATTGGGCGGTCCGACTGCGCGAGACGGCGGAAGTGTCGCAGGACCGGACCTTCCGCATGATCGGTGATCGCGGTCTGGGCGTGGTGGCCTTGCACACCGGCGCGCTGGATCAGGCGGCGACGCTTCTGCGCCAGGCGCTGGACAGCTATGACGAGGCACAGCATCTGCCGCTGGCCCATGCCCATGGCTATGATCACGCCGAAATCTGTGCGGCCTTTCTGTCCTTTACCCTCTGGTCCAGGGGCGATCCGGCAGAGGCCCGGAGGATCAGCGCCTTTTCTGTCGACCATTCGCGCCGGATCGCCCATGCCCATTCGCTGGCGCAGGCGCTGGCCTTTCGCGCCATGCTGAGCACGCTTGCGCGCGACACGGCCACGGCCATTGCCTGCGCGGCCGAGGCCGAGGAGGTCAGCGCGCGCCACGGACTGCCCGCGATGGGGGGCGCGGGGGTCTTCTTCGGCAAGGTGGCGCATCTTCTGGCGCAGGATGGCCCGCCCGATCGCGCCGTGCTGGACGACCTTCAGGCCGCTCATGCCCGGTTCCGGCAGTTCAATCCCTACAACTACGGCCCGCTGACGGGTGCGCTGATGGCCGGCCTTTTCCTGCGCGCGGGCGACAGTGCCTCGGCCGCGCGCGAGCTGGATCAGGCCGACGCCTTGCAGGACAGCACGGGCGAAACCTGGATGCGCCCCGAGCTGATGCGCCTGCGGGGGCAGGTGTTGGCGGCTGGGGGCGCGGGCGAGGCCGCGCAATACCAGCTTGTCGCCGCGCTTGAGGCTGCCGAGGCCTGCGGCGCGAGGATGCTTGCCCTGCGGATCGCCTGCGACCTGTGCGAGATGGACCGCTCTGCCATCGCCATGGCGCGGCTTCAGGACCTGCGCGGGCGCATGGTCTCGACCGACGGGGGCTGGGACGACCGGCGCTCTCAGGCGGTTCTGGCAGCTTTCGCCTGACCGGCGGGGGCCAGCGCGCCTTCGTCCAACAAGCGCCGCAGGATCGCCTGACCCGCGGCCGGACCGACCGCGCGCTGCAGCCGCGCCGAAAGCTCGGACAGCGGGGCGGGCGGGGTGAGAAGGCGGGCCAGCGCGGGCGCCGTCAGGGGGCCAAGCCGCGGCGCGGCCTCGCCGCTGGTGTCCAGCCAGATCCCTTGCGCCCAGCGGATCCGGTCTGCCGTCAGCACCGGCACCTGCTGCAAGGGCGCGGCCAGTTCCAGCGGGCGGGACAGCGGCGGCCAGGACCGTGTGGGCAAGGGCGGAGGGGCGGCCTGCCCCCTCCAAAAGGGTGAGCGGACCCGCGTCTGGTCGGCATAGGCCTGCGCCGTGGCCATTCGTGCCGCGGTGACAGCGCGCTGGTGGCGGTCGCGCAGGAAGGCCCGCGCAGGCGCCGGGTCGCAGGTCGGGTCAAGCAGCGTGGCCACCGCCGCCGCCGCCTGCGCGCCGCTGCGCAGGGCGTGAACCAGTCCATGTGAGGCGATCGGATCGCGGGCCAGGGCGGCATCGCCCAGCCGCAGGAGGCTGGGCCCGACGAAGGGATCGTCGATGGCGGCCAGCATCGCGGGCGCTATCCTGCCCGGTTCTGCCGCCATCCCCGGAAAGACCTCTGCCAGATGTTGCCCCAGCAGCGCGCGCCGCGC
>JBKHWC010000042.1:11012-27548 GCA_046569765.1 Alphaproteobacteria bacterium
CGACCAAAGCGACGGCGGGCAGGAAAAGCTGCCCCGAGATCCGTCCACCCGGCAGGACCGCGGTCCAAAGCCAGCCCACCTCCAGCGCCTCGATCCGCATCGAGGCGAAGGCGGGATCAGCCTGCGTCCCCTCGAAGGCGAGCGCCACCAGCCCCGCCCGAGACCGTTGCGCGGCCCGACCCCGTGCGTCCAGGACGATCCGGGCAGACAGGGTGCAATTCCCGGCTTGCAGGCGTTGCCGGTCCCCCTTTGGCGCAAGCAGCCGACCCCGCGCGGTGATCCGGCGCAGGTCCGGGACCGCATCGCCCAGGGCGCGATGCAGGGCGGCCCGGTCCAGGAGCAGGGGCGGCTCTGCGCCGAAGTCGCGCCGTTCCGGGGCCGAGCGCCAGTGCATCCGCATCTCCTGCGCCCGGCCCAGAATGGCGGCGGCCACTGCGTCGGCGAGCCCGAGGCCTTCAGCCAAGGCGAGACCGCTTGCCGGCAGGCTTTCGACCCGCGGGGCCGGGGGCAGGCCTGCGTCGATCAGCGTGACCTCCAGCCCGGCCGCTGCAAGGCCCCGCGCGGCGGCGATCCCGGCGGGACCGGCGCCCAGCACCGCGACCTGGGTTTCAACCTCGCGCATCGAACCAGTCCGGGCGGGCCGCGATCATCCGGCCATAGGCGGTCAGCGCAAAATGCAGCCAGCCGCGCACATAGTCGCAGGCTGGCCGCCCGGCGTGCAGCACCTCATGGTGGCACCCCCCGCCGCACAGCCGCCGCGCCCAGCACGAGGCGCAGGGCCCCTGCCTTTCCACCATGCGCTCGGTCAGAAATGCCCGCCGTGCGGCATGGTCGATCCCGTCGCCGAGGCTGCCCATCCGGCCCAGAGGATCGTTGACGAAACGGTGGCAGGCGGAATAGCTGCCCTGCGCATCCACTGCCAGATAGTCGCGCGCCGCGCCGCAGGCATGACTGCGCGGCTGGCCTCGATGAAGTTCCGTCAAGGCGGTGGCCAGATTGGCGAAGGGGTGGCTTTTGCCCGCCAGCACCGCCTCTAGCCAGGCCTCGCCGCAGCGGATCATTGCGTCCAGAAGCGTGACGAAATCGCCGTCCCGCAGCGCCCCCTGCCCGGTGGGGGAGGTCAGCATCGGCGACACCCCGACCGAGAGGAACCCCAGCGCCCCAAGCGCCGCCATCGTCGCCTCAAGGTCCAGGTTCGCGGGCGTGGCGGTGACGCGAGCGGACAGCGCGATGCAGTCCGACCGCGCCGCGAGCCGGGCGACGCCCTGCCCAACCCGGTCGAAACTGCCCGCCCCGGCCCTTGACGGGCGCAGCCGGTCATTCGCGGCGCGTGGCCCGTCGAGGCTGACCGTCACCGCAAAGCGATGCTCGGCCAGGAAATCGGCATCATCTTCCGTCACCAGCGTGCCATTCGTCGTCATCGAAAAGCCGACCGACACCGCCCGCGCCGCTGCACGGTGGCGGGCGTGCTGCACCGCGCGACGGATCAGCTCGCGGCTGGCCAACGGCTCGCCGCCCATGAAGGCCACCCGGACGCTGCCGCCGGGGGGCGTGTCGGCGATCAGCGCCTCCAGCGCCTGTCGGGCCACCTCCCAGTCCATCCGCTGGTCCGGGCCGCCGAAGCTGCCGCCGCCGGCATAGCAGTAGATGCAAGCCAGGTTGCAGGTCTGCGACACGGTCAGCGTCAGGGCGCGGACCGGGCGGGCGGGATCGGAGGGCAGGGGGCGCGGGACGGGGAGATCCAGGCCCAGCCGCGCCAGCGCCTCGGCCGTGGTGGCGTCGCCTGCCTCGAGGCCCCGGGCGAGCATGTCGACCTGCCCCTCGTCCAGCCGGTAAAGCGCCATCGTCTCGGCCACCAGCGCCAGGTCGCCCGCGAGATGGGCATGGGCGCTGCGGGGGCGCGCGGCCTCGATCACCGATGGCGGAAGGTCACGGGGCACGGCCCGACCCCTCCCATAGCGCGAAGAAGGGGATGCCCTTGCCATCCTCGCGCGCCAGCCGCTCGGCTTCGATCTGGAAGGCACGCATCGCCTCGCGCGCCTTCAGGATCGCGGCTTCGGCGGCGGGCATGTCGTCACGGAATTCGGCCTCATAGCCTGCTTCGGTGGCCTTGACGATCCGGTCCAGCAGGTCCAGCGCGGGCATCAGGGCGTCGTCGTCGGGTTCGGCCAGCACGATCTGCCGCAGGTAAAGCAGGGGCTGGGCCGCATAGCGCGAAAGGCTGGCCAGCACGCTGCGGAAACGCTGATAGTGCTGCAAGCCGTCGCTGTCGATCCGCACCGCCAACTCGTGCAGCCCTGCGGGGAAGCCCTTCTGGCGCAGGTATTCGACCAGCATTGCATATTCGGTGTCGATCGCCTCGGCGGGGCGTTCGATGGTCACGAAATCCTCCAGCGTCTCGGGGCTGGCCGGGCGGAGCATTCGCACCCTCGCATGCAGGTCTTCTGGCAGCGCCTTCTCGAGTGGCGGCGGCAGGGGGCGCACCACCGGCTTGTAGGGGTGGTCTGGGTCAAAACCGGCGCGGCCGAGGGTCCAGAGGATCTGGTTCACCCAGCGCATATGGGTCATTTCGCTGACCGCTATGGCCAGAAGCGACTGGCGCGCGGTGGCGAGGTCGTCAGCGAGGCCGGGCCATTTCTTGCGCTCCTCCGGCGTCACCTCGTCGGGCGCGCGAAGCGAGAAGAGCGCGTAGAGATAGACCATGGACAGCGTGAATTCGAGCGGTGCAAGCTCGTCGCGCAGGTCGGCCATCGCGGCTTCGGTCGAGGGATAGGTGGGGGGCGGTTCGTTCTTTCGAGGCTTGGGCGTGCCGTCGGTCTCTTCGCCCTGCAGGACGAAATCCAGCTCCTGCCAGCGCAGGTTGATCTCGTAGGGGTCATAGTGATCGGGCCGGGCGCGTTCCAGCGTTGCCTCGGCCATGACCGTCGGTGCCGTCCCCCGGCGGCGCATCCAGTCGAGGAAGGTCACCGCCTGCGCCGCGTCGTCACGCGAAGTGCCGTCGTCGAGCGCCTGGCCATGCACTGGGCCAAGCACGATATCGGGATGGTTTGCCGCCCAGTACTGGCAGGCGCAGTCACGGAAGTCATGCGTCCAGGGGCTGCACATCGAGGCGGTGAGCTCGCCCGGCCGGTAGACGTCGGGGATCATTCCCGAATCGTCCAGATAACGGCGGCGCTTGCCGTGCAGGACGACCGGAGTGCCGACAGGTTGGCCGTTGGCATCGCGCTGGGTCAGGGCGATGGTCAGATCGGCGGTCGTCTCATCGGGATCGGCCTCGATCGAGCGGATGACCCACCAGCAGGTCTCGCCTTCATAGGGGACCAGATAGGTGGCGTTCTGGAAGACGTCGAAGTCGTAAAGCTCGATCCGTTTGCCGTATTGCTGAACCCAATGCAGATACCAGTCGCCGCTGCCCAGGGCCGCGCCTTCGGGTCCGTTGAGCTGGCGGCGCAGCGCGGCGATCCAGGGGCGGTCCTGCTGGAAGATCGGGTCGCTGGAGGCATCGGCATTGATCAGATACGCGCCCTGGGTGCCGTCGGGGCCCGAGGGTTCGATCCCGAGGAAGTCGAAGGTCAGCCCGGGAAAGAAACGCGTGTCCAGCTGACGCAGGTCGAATTCGAGCCCGGGATAGCAGTTGCCCACGCCCGATTCCATCAGGGTCGAGACCGGGTTGCCCAGCACGGGCTCGGGATAGGCAGCGCGGTTCAGGGGGCGGGGCGGTTCACTCATGATCGTCCTGTGCGGCCAAGGGTTTCGGGTCGGCCCGCCAGCTCGGGTCGGTTTCCAGCCGGTCGAGATAGGCCATCAGAAGGTCATACTGCCTCCGGGTGATGCTGAGCGGCACGCCCATCGAATGGCGCATGTACGGCGGCATCCGCATGTCATAGGTCTGGTCCATGACGTCGCGCGGATCGCGGTAGCGCGGCGGATCGGGATCGGGGTGGCGTGGCGTGCCCCCCTTTCCGGGCTTCAGGTCCCATTTGCCCACCGGCACGGCGGCGGGCTGCTGCACGCCGGTCCGACGTGGCAGGTCGGCCAGCCGCGCGAAGGGTGGGCGGACGATCCGGCGCACCCGGTCGGGACGACGCGCCAGGAACTCGCGCAGGATCAGGCTGTCGGCCATCCGGGCATGGACCTGCTGGACCACCTGCGTGAACGGCAGGCGCCCGCTGCCCGCCGGGGCCGAGACGCGGGTGTCCCCCAGTTCGGGCGTGTAATCCGGCGTCAGTTCGGCATAGGGGGCGTCGCCCGCCCGCATGCTTTTCGGGCCAAGTTTCGGCGACAGTCCGTCGTCCCAGGTCGGGTCGTCCGGGTTCGAACTGCCGAGGATCCCGGCATTGCCCCCCAGCGCCCAGGCCCGGCGTTGGTCGAGGTTCACGAGGCTTGCCGTTTCGAAGATGCGGCGGAAGAGATCCAGGATCTCGTCCGGGGTCGTCTCGGGGTCGGGCTCGGGCGGCGGCAGTTCGCGGTCGTCCAGTTCGTCGCGGATGGAGTACATCGGGCGGCGGTCGGGGGCAAAGTCGGGCGGCCCGGCGAAGGCGCGCGCCTGGGCCCTGAACACCCGGCCGCCGACGGTCAGTGCCGCCTGCAGGATCAGGTCGCAGGTGTCGTCGATCGTGCCCCAGCCATCGCCCGACCCCACGCGCGCACCGTCATAGCTGTCCTGCGGCGTTGGCCATTTCGGTGTGCCCCCGGTGCGGAAGTTGAAGCCCGACCAGGGCGTGTCGGGGCTGAGGATGCGGTTTTCGGGCCGGGTCATGCGGTGGTTCAGCCCGTATTCGGTCACCGCAGGCTCGAAATCCCCCGGCGGGCGGGGCGAGGCGGTGGCCACATCCGCGTCCGGCGGGCCGAAGGCATCCCCCTTGCCGGGGGTGAAGCGCAGGCGGATCTGGTCGAGGCGCGTGCGGCAGTCCGGGGCTCCCTCGCCGGGGAGGAAGGTCTGGACCACGCCAAGGGGCAAGGGCGCGTCAGGGCGGACCAGCGGTACCTGGTCCCGCGTCCTTGGGCTGATCGCGTCAAGGTGGTGCGGGCGATAGGAATCGGCCTTGAAGGTCACATGCGCCACCGCCGCGCAGGAGGCGAGCTTGGTGCGCGACTGCGCCTTGCGGTTGCCGGCATCGACCGTAAAGACCAGATCCGCGAGCTTTGCCTTCCGAGCCTCAAGAAAAGGCCGCGTCACCGGGACACTGACGATGCTGCCGTCCGGGTCCTGCACCCGTGCCCAAAGCTCGAAGAAGGGCGCCACCGGGCGGACGCGGCCCTTGCGGTCCTTGAAGGTGATCCGCTCTGGCGTGACCACCACCAGCCGATGCGGCCAGTGCCCATCGCCCGAGGCCGATTCCAGATGCAGCGAGGGCGCGGGCACGATCCGGGTCTGCACGCCGCGATGCG
The DNA here is from genome assembly GCA_046569765.1 of Alphaproteobacteria bacterium. Taxonomy (GTDB): domain Bacteria; phylum Pseudomonadota; class Alphaproteobacteria; order Rhodobacterales; family Rhodobacteraceae; genus Tabrizicola. Next base: position 16,404 of record JBKHWC010000042.1, read on the forward strand.
GGTTCTCGTCGATCTCCCAGCGATAGGCGTCCATCGGCTCGGGTGAGCGGCCGACGCGGGCGATCGCCATCGGCGGGTCGAAGAACAGGCCGACGACATGCCCCTGCGAGGGGTCGCGGCCGCACCAGTCGGCGCAAGGGGCGCCACCCCTGGCGCGGCAGGCACAGGCGGGCGGGCTGTCGGTCATGGGCGGGGCTCCGTCGGCGGGTCGGGCAGAAGACTCTGCTCATAGGCGAAAAGGTTGTGCGGGTCGTAGCGGCGCTTGATCTCGACCAGACGGTCGAGGTTCTGGCCGAAGTAATTCTGACGGAAACCGGGATTGCCCCGGCGCGGATAGTTCTGATAGCGCCGCCCGTTGCCCATCGCTTCGGCGATCCGGCCGAAGTCGTCCAGCCATTCGGTCGCCCGGTCCTGGGTCTTGTCGAAGGTCCAGAAGGACCAGGCGAAAAGGTTCAGGCTGGCGTCGCGGTGGACAAAGGCGGTGGCCTCGGGCGCGATCTCGTTGATCGCGCCGCCGTAGAATTCCAGCGCGATGAAGGTGGTCTTGTCGGGCGCGGCAAGGAAATGCCGCACCACCTCGCGCCAGCGGTCGGGGCCGTGGTGGTCGGCCACGATCCGGCTGTCCACCAGCGGCTTGGTGTTCATCGACACCGCCGGCATGTCGATGCCCGGGGGATCGGCGGTCTGCAGCAGGATCTCGTTCAGATGCAGATAGCGCCCGCGCCGCCAGATCTCGACTTCGCCCCGGCCCTGGGTCACATGCGCCAGAAGCGGCGCGAGCGCCGCGCGGGCCTGAGCCTCGGTCCCGTCATACAGACCCCGGATCATGAGACCGGGGATCTGGGCCCTTGGGTGCTTGGCCGTGGGCAGGTTCATCAGCAGCGCCTGAACCCCCACGCCCGGTGTCCCGCCGTCGCTGTAGCCCGCCTGCAGTTCGGCCAGCACGCGCGCGGCGGTGTCGATCCCCTTCGGATCGGTCAGCGGGATGCGCAGGCCGAAGCCGAACATCTCATGCAAGGGGACCAGCCGGTACTCGATCTCGACCAGGATGCCGAACTGGTTGCCGGTCCCGCCGCGCACCGCCCAGTGCAGGTCTGCGTACTGGTCAGGGGCCGCGCGGACCACGCGACCGTCTGCCAGCACCATCGTCACCGCCTCGACATGGTCGCAGTTCATGCCGAACAGCCGAGAGGTGAACCCATACCCCCCGCCCTGCATGTAGCCCGCCACGCAGACTGTCTCGCAGCCGCCGCCCGGCACATGCAGCCCCGCGGCATCCAGCATCCGGTTCAGCTTGCGGAAGTTGGCCCCCGGTCCGACCCGCGCCCGCCGCGCCTGCCGGTCGATCAAGACATGCGAGATGCCGCTGGTGTCCACGACGACCTGGTCGTTGACCGAATAGCCCGCCGTCGAATGTCCGCCCGACCGCGCCACCACCTTCATCCGGTTGTGACGCGCGAAGCGCAGGGCGGCTACGACGTCTTCTTCGCAGACGCAATTCACAATGACCTGCGGAAAGCTCTGATAGGTGTGCATGAAGCCCATGCGGGCATCGTTGTAGCCCGAAGCCCCTGCAAGGGTGATGGTCCCTGCAACGCGTGCGGTCAGCTCGGCCAGCGAGGTGTCGGAATAGCTGGGCAACCCGGTTTCATGCTGCGAAGCCCAGCCCTGACGTCTACTGCGCATCCCGTCCCCGTCGTCCTGTGTCACGATCATAAGGCGGGGACTTGGTTTCCTGCGTCAAGTCCTTCCATCCGCCGGAAAATCTCTGGTCCGGCGGGATGGCAAACCTCAGGCCGGCGCCAAGCCGACCGGCAAGCTGCGGTGAGCGGGACGCAGCCGGATCGGTCGGCGATCCTCGCGCGCCGGGACGACGGCGGCCGGGGAAGTGTCGGGTACCGCAGGTGCGGGCTGGGGTATGGCTTCCGGGTCCAGCATTTCCAGCGTCACTGGATCGATCCCGATATCGACCAGAAGATGCGGTGAAATCGCGGCCAGCCGCTCTACCTGCGCGTCCAGATCCTGCGCGTCCATCTCATGCGCCGCGGTTCCGGCCCAAAGACGCGCCGCAATCCGCGACAGCATTGCGCGCAGCAGACCCGGCGAGCGGACCACGGGCTCCTGGTAGCCGTCGGGCGTCAGGCGGTTGACCAGCATCTCGGCGATAGCGACGTGCATCATGGCTTCCTCCCCTGCTGGCGGCGGCAGAGGCCGACGCGCAAGATCACCATGGCAGATTCGGGCGGGAATACCTGTTCCCTGGGGAACAGTCCGGGATTGTTGCTTTCAGTCGCCTGTATTATGCTATTCTGGTGGGATTGTAGCCGAACTACTGTGGCGCCGGGCGGGGGGGTAACGTCATGGTGACGCAGCCGGATCGGGAAACCACGGGTAGCGGGTCTTTCGCCCTCCTCTCCGACTTCGCGATCTTCGCCAGCCTCGATCCCGCCAGCCTGGCCGAGATGACCGCAGCCGCGCGGCACCGGACCTGGTCGGCCGGTACCCTGATCTTCGCCCAATCGGACGAGGGTGACTACATGCTTGCCATCCGCAGCGGGCGCATCCGCCTTTCGCTCTCCAGCGCGCGCGGCCGCGAGATCGTGTTGCAGACCCTGGGCCCGGGCGACATCCTGGGCGAGATGGCGTTGCTGGACGGCGCCCCCCGCTCGGCCGATGCGACGGCGGTGCAGGAGACGACCTGCTTCGTCCTGCCGCGCCGGTCCTTCGAGGCCGTGGCCTCGCGTCGCCCCGATGTGGGCCTGGCGCTGGCCCGCCATCTATGCGCCCATCTGCGCCGGACAAATTTCCAGATGGAGTCGATCGCGCTTTACGACCTGCAGACCCGGGTGGTGCGGCTCCTGCTTTATCTCATCGGCCAGTCGGGCCAGTCCCGGAGCCTGTCGGAGACCCGCCTCACGCTGGAGATGAACCAGAGCGACATCTCGGCGATCCAGGGGGCGACCCGGCCCAAGGTGAACCTGGCCTTTCAGGCGCTGATGGTCAGCGGGGCCCTGCGACGGGAGGGCGAGACGCTGATCTGCAATACCGCGGCGCTGGAGCGGATGGCCGAGGGTGATCTTCGCTGACGTCGCTAGAGATCGCCGGATCTCGGGGTTGATACGCAGTACCCGAACTTAGGGATCGATCCTGCCTTGGATCGAGGCCAGGACGGTGAAGAGTAGGGTGGGGTTCAACCCCACCCTACGCCTTGGCCGAAAAGTAGTCTGCAATGGTCCGCGCCATGGCTTCGGAGATCCCGTCCACGGCCTGCAAATCCGCGACCCCGGCCCGCGCCACCGCCTTGGCGCTGCCGAAATGCGCCAGAAGCGCCCGTTTCCGTGCCGCGCCGACGCCGGGAATATCGTCCAGAGGCGTGGCGCTGACCGCTTTCGCCCGCTTGGCCCGGTGCGCGCCGATGGCCCAGCGGTGCGCCTCGTCCCGCAGGCGCTGGATGAAGTAGAGCACCGGATCGTTCCGTTGCAGCGCGAAGGGGCGTTCGCCGGGGCGGTGGAATTCCTCTTTCCCCGCGTCGCGGTCGATGCCCTTTGCCACGCCCACCATCGCGATGTCGTCGACGCCAAGCTCGGACATGATTTCCGCCACAGCCGAGACCTGCCCCGCGCCCCCGTCGATCAGCAACAGGTCAGGCCACATGTCGGTCTTGCGCTCGGGGTCCTCCTTCAACAGGCGCTCGAAGCGGCGGGTCAGGACCTCCTTCATCATGCCGAAGTCATCGCCCTGAGCCCCGGCTGCGGTGCGGATGTTGAACTTGCGGTACTGCGACTTCAGGAAGCCTTCCGGGCCGGCGACGATCATGCCGCCGACGGCGTTGGTGCCCTGGATATGCGAGTTATCGTAGACCTCGATCCGCTGCGGCGGGGCGTCGAGGTCGAAGGCTTCGGCCAGGCCCTGGAGGAGCTTGTTCTGCGTGGTGGACTCGGCCATCCGGCGGGCGAGGCTTTCGCGGGCGTTGCGGACGGCGTTTTCCACCAGCTCGGCCTTCTCGCCCCGCTGCGGCACGGCAAGTTCAACCTTGCGCCCCGCGCGGGCCGACAGGGCTTCGGCCACCAGATCGGGGTTGTCGACGGGGTGAGAGAGAAGGATCAGCCGGGGCGGGTCCTTGTCGTCGTAGAACTGGGTGAGGAAGGCCTCCAGGATCTCGGGCGCTTCGGCCCCGGCGCCGGTCTTTGGGTAGAAGTCGCGGTTGCCCCAGCTTTGGTTCGCGCGGATGAAGAAGACCTGCACGCAGGCCTGACCGTGTTCGAGGTGGAGCGCGACGACGTCCGCCTCGGCCACGCCCTGCGGGTTGATGCCCTGGGACTGCTGGACCTGCGTCAGCGCCCGGATCCGGTCGCGCAGGGCGGCGGCGCGCTCGAACTCCATCGCCTCGCTGGCCTGGGCCATCTGTTTCGCCAGATCGGCCTGGACCGAGGTGGTCTTGCCTTCCAGGAAGCGCTTGGCGTCATCGACGAGGGCGGCATAGCCCTCCTGGCCGATCTTGCCGACGCAGGGGGCCGAGCAGCGCTTGATCTGGTATTGCAGGCAGGGGCGGGTCCGGCTGTCGAAGATCGAGTCGGAGCAGTTGCGCAGGAGGAACACCTTCTGCAACTGGTTCAGCGTCCGGTTGACGGCGCCCGCGCTGGCGAAGGGGCCGAAGTAGGCGCCCTTCTCGGACTTCTTCCCACGATGTTTCTTGATCTGCGGGAACGGGTGTTCGCCCGAGATCAGGATGTTCGGGAACGACTTGTCGTCGCGCAGCAGCACGTTGTAGCGCGGCTTGAGCTGCTTGATGAGGTTCTGTTCCAGCAGCAGAGCCTCAAGCTCGGTCCGCGTGGTCAGGAACATCATTGATGCCGTTTCGTGGATCATCCGGGCGATCCGGCCCGAGTGTCCCGAAGGGCGCGCGTAATTCGAGACCCGCGCCTTCAGGTTCCGCGCCTTGCCGACATACAGCACCTCGGACGCGGCGTTCAGCATCCGATAGACGCCGGGCGAGCCGTCGAGCGTCTTGAGATAATCCTGGATTACCTCATGTCCGGTGCGGGGTCTGTCGTCGGTCATCTTGCGGCGTCGATTCTAGGGTCAGGGCTGCACCGAACGGGGGGCGGTGGCAAGAGCAAAGCTGTCCACGGAATCTGGGGATAACTCTGCGGAAAAACTTTGGGGAGGGCGGATTTTCCGTGGTTTTCAGGCGGTTTCCTGGGGTTGCCTATTTTTTGAGCAGTTTTGCAAGTTGTTGATTTCAAGGGAAAGATTTTTTGATCCGGGGCAAATCCCTGAAAACCAAGGCGAATTGTGACGAATGCGTGAAGACTGGGGGCGAAGTGGACAACTTCCGGCCGAAAGCCTATTCGACGCCTAGCACATCTGGGGTTTGCCAGGCCAGATGCTGCCCGCCGTCGATGGCGAGGAACTGGCCGGTGACACCCGGACTGTCGAGGAAAAAGCCCAGCGCAGCGGTGATGTCCTGCGGGTTGGCGCCGCGGCCAAGGACGGTAGCGGCGCGCTGGCGGGCGAAGTGACTGGCGCTTTGCCGGGCGCCCTGAAGGGTCGGGCCGGGGCCGATGGCGTTGACGCGGACATGCGGTGCCAGGCCCTGGGCGGCAGTGCGGGTCAGGGCCCAGAGGCCCATCTTGGCGATCGTGTAGGTGCTGAACTCGGGCGTCAGCTTGAGGATGCGCTGGTCGATCATGTTGACCACCAGGCCCTGGGCAAGGGGCTCTCCGGCCTCGTCGGTCAGGGCGGGCGGGCATTGGCGGGCGAAGGACTGGGTCAGGACGTAGGGCGCGCGCAGGTTCGATTCGATGTGGCGGTCCCAGCTTGCGCGGGTGGCGGTCTCGATCCGGTCGTATTCGAAGATCGAGGCGTTGTTGACGAGGACTGTCAGCGGGCCAAGAGCCTCGGTCACGGCGGGGATGAGGGCCTGCGTCTCGGCCTCGACCAGCAGGTCGGCGCGGAAGGCCTGGGCGCGGCGGCCCAACGCGCGGATCTCGGCGACCACCGCCTCGGCCTCGTCGGCAGAGGAGGAATAATGCACCGCGACGTCGTGCCCCCGTCCTGCGAGATACAGCGCCATGGCGCGCCCCAGCCGCTTGCCCGCGCCCGTCACCAGTGCCGTCATTTCGCCTTGCCCCCGCAGTCGCATCCCTTGCGGCCGATCAGGTAGCGCCCGCATCGGTCGCAGACAGGGGGGCCTTTGCGTTTTCGCATCACCCGGGGCAGGGCGCCGGGAAAGAGTGCCCGGCCAATCAGGGCGACCAGCACCATGGCCAGCAGGAACACGAGGATGATCTTGAACAGCATCTAAAGACCGTAGCGCGCCCAGAGCGCCCGATCCTCGACCGCGCCGAGGGTTTCGTCGACGAGGTTCAGCCCGAACCGCTGGAAGAGGCTGCGCTTGCGGCCGAAGGGGACCAGCCGGACCTTGTCGCCGTATAGCTGTTTCAGCTTCGGCACCAGATGCGCGAGGCCATCGGCCAGCCCAAGGTCCACCGCTTGCTGCCCGGCCCAGATATCGGCGTTGAAGAGGTCCGCCGTTTCGCTCAGCCGCCCCCCGCGCGAGGTTTTGACATGGTCGATGAAGGCCTGATGGATCGGGCCTTGCAGGGCCTTCAGCCGCTCGATGTCCTCGGGCTTTTGCGGCAGGAAGGGGTCGGCGAAACTTTTCGAGCGGCCCGCCGTGACGACGCGGCGTTCCACCCCCTGCCGGGCCATCAGCTCGGGGAAGCCGAAGCTGGCGAAGATGACGCCGATCGAGCCGACAAGGCTGCTTTGGTCGACCCAGATGTCGTCGCCCGCGCAGGCGAGCCAGTAGCCGCCCGAGGCCGCCACATCCTCGACAAAGGCATGGACGGGGACCTTCTTCTCATCCGCCAGCCGCCGGATGCGCGCGGCGATCAGGCTGGACTGCACCGCCGAGCCGCCGGGCGAATTGATCTGCAGCGCCACGGCGGCGGGTTTCATCTTGAAGGCGCGTTCGATCAGCGGGGCCAGCGCCTCGTCGTTCAGGGAGCGGGTGCCAGTGCCGATGGTGCCCGACAGGCGGATCACCGGGACAAGCGGCAGTTTCGGCAGGAAGGGGATGAAGCGGCGCATGGGGCCAGAGGTAAGGCGTCCGGGGCTTGCGGGCAAGGGCGCGCGGGGGCAGGGTTCGGACATGATCGACAAGCTGGAAATGTTCATCGCCTTGGCCAAGGAGCGGCACTTTGGCCGCGCGGCCGAGGCTTGCGGAGTCACGCAGCCTTCGCTGTCCTCGGCGATCCGGCAGCTGGAGGATCAGCTGGGCGTGCAGCTGGTGTTCCGGGGCAGCCGGTTCCAGGGCCTGACGCCCGAGGGGCAAAGGGTGCTGGACCGGGCGTTGCAGATCGTGGGCGACGTGCGGGCCCTGAAGGACGAGATGCGGGTGGTGCGCACCGGCCTGTCGGGCAACCTGCGGCTGGGGGTGATCCCGACCGCCCTGCCGATGGTGGCCGATCTGACCGGCGAATTCTCGGCCCGGCACCCGGCCTTGCGGATCAGCATCCTCAGCCGCACGAGCATCGAGATCCTGAACGGCATCGACAGCCTGGAGCTGGATGCGGGGATCACCTACCTGGACAACGAACCCTTGGGCCGGGTGACGACTGTCCCGCTGTTTGCCGAGTTCTACCGGCTGCTGGTCGCGCCGGGGACCGAGTTTGCCGGCCGTTCGCGTGTGAGCTGGGGCGAGCTTGCCACGGTTCCGCTGTGCCTCCTGACCTCGGACATGCAGAACCGGCGGATCGTGAACCAGCATCTGGCCGAGGCGGGGATCACCGCCGCGCCGTCGATCGAATCGAACTCGATCATCGCGCTGGTCAGCCATGTGCTGACCGGGCGCTGGGCCTCTATCGTGTCGAAGAAGCTGGCAGACATGTTCATCGCGGATGGGCGACTGGTGGCGGTGCCCATCGTCGAGCCGGAGGCCGAGCATCAGGTTGGCCTGATCGCCCCGCGCCGGGATCCGCAGACTCCGGTCTTGCAGGCGCTGCTGGACGAGGCGCTGAAGCGGTTTCGATAGTTTATACCTATCAAGCGACGGGTTATCTGCATTGAATCCCCTATCAACGCGCGTATACCTCGGTGTGCCAGCCAGAGGTTGCCCGCATGCTCGATTCCCACGTTCAGACCGACCGGATCGCCGAGATCCTTGATGCCCATCGCGGGCTGGAGGGGCCGTTGCTGCCCATCCTCCACGCGGTTCAGGAGGCGTTCGGCCATATTCCCGAAACCGCCATTCCGCAGATCGCCAAGGCGCTGACGTTGTCGAAGGCCGAGGTTCACGGTGTTGTCAGCTTCTACCACGATTTCCGCTCGGCCCCGGCGGGGCGGCATGTGCTGAAGCTGTGCCGGGCCGAGGCCTGCCAGACCATGGGCGCGGATGCGGTGGCGGACAGGATCAAGAAGGCGCTGGGGATCGACTGGCATGAGACGACGGCCGACGGTCGCGTGACGCTGGAGCCGGTGTTCTGCCTGGGCCTGTGCGCCTGCGGACCGGCGGCGATGGTCGATGGGCGGCTGGTGGGCCGCTGTGACGAAGGGATCGTCGCGGAGGTAGCGAAATGAAGGTTTACGTTCCTCTGGATTCGGCGGCGGTTGCGCTGGGGGCCGACAAGCTGGCCGAGGCGATTGCGGCCGAGGGCGCGGCGCGCGGGGTTTCGGTTCAAGTCGTGCGCAACGGCAGCCGTGGTATGGTCTGGCTGGAGCCGCTGGTCGAGGTGGTGACCGATGCCGGGCGCGTGGGCTTTGGCCCGATGACCCTGGCGGATGTGTCGGGGCTGTTCGGCGATCTGGCCTCGCACCCGAAGGCGCTGGGCCTGGTCGAGGAGCTGCCCTGGATGAAGGGTCAGACCCGCCTGACCTTCGCCCGCGTCGGCGTGATCGACCCGCTGTCGCTGGAGGACTACCGCGCGCATGGCGGTCTGGTGGGGCTGGAGCGCGCGGTGAAGATGACCGCGCCCGAGATCGTGAAGGAAGTGACGGACTCGGGACTGCGCGGCCGGGGCGGCGCGGGCTTCCCGACGGGGATCAAGTGGAAGACTGTTTCCGAAGCGCCGGGTGAGCAGAAGTATATCGTCTGTAACGCGGACGAGGGCGACAGCGCCACCTTCGCCGACCGGATGCTGATGGAGGGCGACCCCTTCACCCTGATCGAAGGGATGGCGATTGCGGGCCTCGCCTGCGGGGCGACCAAGGGTTACGTCTACATCCGTTCGGAATACCCCGTAGCGATCCGGGTGATGGAAGCCGCGGTGCGGATCGCGCGTGAGGCGGGGGTGCTGGGCCCGCGCTTTGACATGGAGATCCGCGTCGGTGCGGGGGCCTATGTCTGCGGTGAGGAAACCTCGCTGCTGAACAGCCTGGAAGGCAAGCGCGGCGTGGTCCGTGCCAAGCCGCCGCTGCCGGCGCTGCAAGGGTTCATGGGCCGCCCCACCGTGGTGAACAACGTGATTTCGCTGGCCTCGGTCCCGGTGATCATGGCCAAGGGAGCCGCCTACTACAAGGACTTCGGCCTGGGCCGCAGCCGTGGCACGATCCCGCTGCAGATCGCCGGGAACGTGAAGTACGGCGGGCTGTATGAGGTCGCCTTCGGCCTGACGCTGGGCCAGATCGTGAACGAGATCGGCGGCGGCACCGCTTCGGGTCGGCCGGTCAAGGCCGTGCAGGTCGGCGGCCCGCTGGGCGCCTGGTTCCCGGTGTCGTTGTTCGATACCCCGTTCGGGTACGAGGAGTTCGGCGCCAAGGACGGTCTGATCGGCCACGCCGGTCTGACCGTGGCCGACGACAGCACCGACATGCTGGCAATGGCCCGCTTCGCGATGGAGTTCTGCGCCATCGAATCCTGCGGCAAATGCACCCCCTGCCGGATCGGTGCGGTGCGCGGGGTCGAGACGCTGGACCGGCTGGCGCGGGGCGACAGCAGCGCGATCCCGCTGATCACCGACCTGTGCAACACGATGAAATCCGGCTCGCTCTGCGCCCTGGGGGGCTTCACCCCCTATCCGGTGATGAGCGCGCTGACCCATTTCCCCGATGACTTCGCCCGCGCGAAGGAGGCTGCAGAATGAAAGACTTCATCATCCCCGACCGCGACTTCGGCACCCCCGCCGCCAAGTCCAAGACGATGGTCACGCTGACCATCGACGGCTTCGACGTGACCGTGCCGGAAGGCACCAGCATCATGCGCGCGGCGGCGGAAATCGGGATCTCGGTCCCCAAGCTGTGCGCGACCGACAGCATCGACGCCTTCGGCTCGTGCCGGTTGTGCCTGGTGGAAATCGAGGGGCGGAACGGCACCCCGGCGTCCTGCACCACCCCGGTCGCGCCGGGGATCAAGGTCAAGACCCAGACCGGCAAGCTGAAGGACCTGCGCCGGGGGGTGATGGAGCTGTATGTCTCCGACCACCCGCTGGACTGCCTGACCTGCGCCGCGAACGGCGACTGCGAGTTGCAGGACATGGCCGGGGCCGTTGGCCTCCGCGACGTTCGGTATGAGGCCGTGGACACCCACTTCCGCGCCCGGAATACCTCGGGTGAGGCGAACCCGCAGTGGCTGCCGAAGGACGATTCCAACCCCTATTTCAGCTACGACCCGGCGAAATGCATCGTCTGCTCGCGCTGCGTCCGCGCCTGCGAGGAAGTGCAGGGCACCTTCGCGCTGACCATCGAGGGCCGGGGCTTCGACAGCCGCGTGTCCTTTGGCGCCAAGACCGACAATGCGCTGGCATCCGACTGCGTCTCCTGCGGCGCTTGCGTGCAGGCCTGCCCGACGGCGACCCTGACCGAGAAGTCGGTGATCGACATCGGCACCCCGGACCGCAGCATCATCACCACCTGCGCCTATTGCGGCGTCGGCTGTTCGTTCAAGGCGGAAATGCGTGGCGACGAGCTGGTCCGCATGACGCCCTACAAGCACGGCAAGGCCAACCGGGGCCATTCCTGCGTCAAGGGCCGCTTCGCCTATGGCTATGCGACGCACCAGGACCGCATCCTGAAGCCGATGATCCGCGCCTCGATCAACGATCCCTGGCGCGAGGTGGAATGGGACGAAGCCTTCGCCTACGCCGCATCCGAACTGAAGCGTATCGCCGCGAAATACGGGCGAAACGCGCTTGGCGGTATCACCTC
>JBKHWC010000043.1:0-27026 GCA_046569765.1 Alphaproteobacteria bacterium
ATGATCCGCTACTGGGTCTTCGCGGGCTTCGTGGCCTGGTCGCGCTCCGCCGCCCCGAAGGCCCCCGCGCCGCCATCCGCTCCACCCGGCTGCCGACCCACCTCCTCCGCGCGGTCCTCCTGGTCGCCGAGATCTGCCTGATCGTCTGGGGCTATACCGAGATCGGCCTGATCAACAGCCTGTCGGTCTTCATGGTCTGCCCCCTGCTGATCGTCGCCCTCTCCGGCCCGCTTCTGGGAGAGCGGATCAGCTGGCAACGCTGGGCCGCCGTGGCCGCCGGGCTGGTGGGGGTTCTCGTGATCCTGCGGCCGGGGATGGGGGTGTTCTCCTGGGCCGCCCTCCTGCCCCTCGGCGCGGCGCTTCTCTTCGCGCTCTACTCGGTCCTCACCCGCCTGACCACGCGGGACGAGCCGACCTTCCCTGCCTTCTTCTGGCCCGGCGTGATCGGCGCCGTCCTGATGACCGCCCTCGGCCTGCCCGAGCTGGAGCCCATGCCCCTGTCCGACGCTGCCCTCCTGGCCGTCTACTGCGGCCTGTCGATCCTGTCGCACTGGCTGGTCCTGAAATGCTACGAGCAGGTCGAGGCCGCGCGGGTCCAGCCCTTCACCTACCTCCAGCTTGTCTTCACCACCGGGATCGGCATGGCCGTCTACGGCGAGGTGCTGGAGCTTCCCGTCGCCCTCGGCAGCGCCATCGTGGTGGGGGCCGGCCTCTATGCCCTCTCGCTGGAGCGCAAGCCAACATGACCACCCCGCAGAACACCAGGGCCGGCATCTGGCTGATGATCGCCACCACGATCGTCTTCGCGGCCCAGGACGGCATCTCGCGCCACCTGGCCGAGGATTACAGCGTGACGATGGTGGTGATGATCCGCTTCTGGTTCTTCGCCCTCTTCGTCCTCGCCCTGGCCGCCCGCGCGCCGGGGGGACTGCGGGCTGCCAGCCGCTCGGCCTTCCCCTTCGTCCAGCTTGCCCGGGGGCTGATCCTGGTGGCCGAAATCTGCGTCATGGTCCTGGGCTTCGTGAACCTCGGGCTGATCGAGGCGCATGCGGTCTTTACCTGCTATCCCCTGCTCGTCGCCGCGCTTTCCGGGCCGATCCTGGGCGAGAAGGTCGGCTGGCGGCGCTGGACGGCGATCCTGGTTGGTTTCGCCGGGGTTCTGTTCATCCTGCAACCCGGCATCTCGGTCTTTTCCCCCTGGGCGCTGGTCCCGCTGCTTGCCGCGCTGATGTTCGCGATCTACGGGCTTCTGACGCGCTACGTTGCGAGAAAAGACCCGGCCCCGGTCAGCTTCTTCTGGACCGGAGTCGTTGGGGCGCTGGCGATGACGCCCTTCGGCCTGGCAACCTGGACCTGGATGACCCCCGCCGCCTGGGGCTGGATGGCCACACTGTGCTGCACGGCGGTCCTGGGCCACTGGCTTCTGATCCGCGCCTTCGCGGTGGCCGAGGCCTCGGCGATCCAGCCCTTCGCCTACCTGCAACTGGTCTTCGCCTCGGGCATCGGCCTGGTCATCTTCGACGAGACGCTGCGCCCGAATGTGGCCATCGGCGCGGGGATCGTGGTCGCGGCGGGGGTCTTCACCCTCTGGCGGCAACGGATGCGGGAAAAGGCGGCGCAGCTCGCCTAGCCGATGAGCGCGCGAAACGACGCGAAGAGCCCCCCGGTTGCCCCGCTGCCGCGCAGGGCGTAAAACCCGGGCGGAACCAGTGAGGAGCCCGCAGATGCCCAACCCGAAACCCGTCGTTCTCTGCATCCTCGACGGCTGGGGCATCGGCCCGAACCCCGAGACCAGCGCCCCGGCGCAGGCCCATGTGCCGACGTTCAACCATCTCTGGGCCACCTGCCCGCACGCCACGCTGACCACCTTCGGCCCCGATGTGGGCCTGCCCACCGGGCAGATGGGCAACTCCGAGGTCGGGCATACCAACATCGGCGCAGGCCGAGTGGTGGCGATGGACCTGGGCGCGATCGACCTGGCGGTCGAGGATGGCAGCTTTGCCAGGAACCCTGCCATCCTCGACTTCGCCGCAAAGGTGAAGGCGGCCGGAGGGGTGGCGCATCTGCTGGGTGTCGTCTCTGACGGGGGCGTGCATGGCCATCTGAACCACGTCCTTGCCGCCTGCCGGGCGATCACCGCGCTGGGCGTTCCGGTGGCGCTGCACGCGATCACCGATGGCCGCGACGTCGCCCCCTCCTCGGCGGCTGCTTACTTCGAGACGCTGGTCAGGCGCCTGCCCTATGGCGCCTCCATCGCCACGGTGACGGGCCGCTACTGGGCCATGGACCGCGACAATCGGTGGGAGCGCGTCTCCCGCGCCTATGACGCCATCATCGGCGGCAAGGGCGAGGCCGCCCCCGACGCCCTGACCGCGATCTCGTCCAGCTATGCCAAGGGCGAGACCGACGAATTCCTCGCCCCCACGGTGATCGACGGCTACAGCGGCGCAAGGGACGGCGACGGGGTCTTCTGCCTGAACTTCCGCGCCGACCGCGCGCGGGAAATCCTGGCGGCCATCGGCGCGCCGGATTTCGATGCCTTCGACACCGGGGCGCGGCCCAACTGGTCGGCCCTGCTGGGGATGGTCGAATACTCCGACCGTCACAATGCTTTTATGGCCACCGCCTTCCCCAAGCGCGTGCTGGTCAACACGCTGGGCGAATGGGTCGCCTCCCACGGCCTGACCCAGTTCCGCCTGGCCGAGACCGAGAAATATCCCCATGTCACCTTCTTCCTGAACGGTGGCCGCGAAGCGCCCTATCCCGGCGAGGACCGCGCCATGCCGCCCTCGCCCAAGGTCGCCACCTATGACCTGCAACCCGAGATGAGCGCCGATGAGGTCTCGGACCGCCTGGTCGAGGCGATCGGCAAGGGCTACGACCTGATCGTCGTCAACTTCGCCAACCCCGACATGGTGGGTCATACCGGCAGCCTGCCCGCCGCGATCAAGGCCTGCGAGGCGGTGGACCGGGGCCTGACCCGCGCGCTGGCCGCGCTGACCGGGAAGGGCGGCGCGATGATCGTCACCGCCGACCATGGCAACTGCGAGGTGATGGTTGATCCGGTCAGCGGCGGCCCGCATACCGCGCATACGGTGAACCCGGTTCCGGTGATCCTTGTCGGCGGGCCGGAAGGGGCGAGCCTGCGCGATGGACGGCTGGCTGACCTTGCGCCGACCGTATTGCAGCTGATGGGCCTGCCGCAGCCGCCCGAGATGACCGGCCAGTCGCTGATCGCATGATCCGCGCCGCCGTCCTGATGTGCCTTCTGGCTGCGCCGGTGCAGGCGCAGACCGTGGCCGAACAGGCGGCGAAGGCCTCGGCCGATCTGCAGGCCGCCGTCACCGCCCTGGACCAGGCGGTCGAGGCGCGGGACCGTGTCGCCGCCCTGACCCGCACGATCCGCGCCTATGAACAGGGCCTCGCCGCCCTGCGCGGGGCGCTGCGCGAGGCGGCGCTGCGCGAGGCGACGCTGGTCCGCGCCTTTGACGCCAAGCGCGACGGGATCGGGCGGCTTTTGGGCGTGCTGGCGACGATGGAGGCGAACCCCGGCCCGCTCCTCCTCCTGCACCCCGAGGGCGCGCTGGGCACGGCACGGTCGGGGATGCTGATGGCTGATGTCACCCCCTCGCTTCAGGTCGAGGCGCTGGAACTGCGGGCCGAGTTGCAGGAACTCGCCGAACTGCGCGCCCTGCAACTCTCGGCCGGCGCGACGCTGGAGGCGGGCCTTGCCGCCGCCCAGACGGCGCGGACGGAACTGTCGCAGGCGATTTCCGACCGCACCGACCTGCCCCGCCGCTTCACCGAGGACCCCGAGGCGCTGCGCGGCCTGCTGGAAAGCGCCGACACACTGGACGCCTTCGCGGCCGGGCTCTCGCCCGACGCCGGGGCGGGCACCAGTTTCACCGAGCAGAAGGGCAAGCTGCCCCTGCCGGTCCTGGGCACGTTGCTGCGCCGCCCGGACGAGGCCGATGCCGCCGGAGTCCGCCGTCCGGGCCTGACGCTGGCCACCCAGGCCCGCGCGCTGGTCACCGCGCCCTGGCCCGCGACGATCCGTTACCGGGGCCCGCTGCTGGACTACGGAAATGTGATGATCCTTGAGCCCGGCGACGGCTATCTTCTGGTTCTGGCCGGGCTAGACACGCTTTACGGGGAAGTTGGGGAAGTGGTGGCCGCGGGGGCGGCGGTCGGGCTGATGGGCGGTCCGGCAAATGCCTCCGGGGAATTCATGGCCGCGGCCGCAGATGGCTCTGGCGGGCGCGACACGGAAACGCTTTATATGGAACTGAGACAGGGCGCCCAGCCCGTGAACCCCCTGCCCTGGTTCACCGCAACCGCCCGCACAGAGGACTGACGCATGAAGAAAACCCTGATGGCCGTTCTGGCCGGGACGGTCGCCGGCGCCATCGTCACCACCCAGCTTGCCGGCCCCCTCGTCGCACAAGAGGCAGAGGGCGGCTCGGTCTACGAACAACTCGACCTCTTCGGTGACATCTTCGAACGCATCCGCGCGCAATATGTCGAGGAAGTCTCGACCGAGGATCTGGTGACCGCCGCGATCAACGGGATGCTCACCTCGCTGGACCCCCATTCCAGCTATCTCTCCGCCAAGGACTTCGAGGACATGCAGGTCCAGGCCAAGGGCGAATTCGGTGGCCTCGGGATCGAGGTGACGCAGGAAGAGGGCTTCATCAAGGTCATCTCGCCGATGGACGGCACCCCAGCCGCCAAGGCGGGGATCCTGGCGGGCGATTTCATCACCCATGTCGATGGCGAGTCGATCCTGGGCCTGATGCTGGACGAGGCGGTGGAAAAGATGCGCGGCCCGGTCGGGTCGGAGATCATCATCACCGTGGTCCGCGAAGGCGTGCCGGAACCCTTCGACGTCTCGATCATCCGCGACACGATCAAGCTGACCGCCGTCCGCGGCCGCACCGTCGGCAACACCGTGGTGCTGCGCGTCACCACCTTCAACGACCAGACCACCTCCGGCCTGGTCGAGGCGCTGAACAAGGGGATCGAGGAACTGGGCGGCAAGGAGAACCTGGACGGCGTCGTCGTCGACCTGCGCAACAACCCCGGCGGCCTTCTGAACGAAGCGATCTCGGTCTCGGACGCCTTCCTGGAGAAGGGCGAGATCGTCTCGACCCGCGGCCGCGAGGCGGGCAGCGGCGAGCGTTACAATGCCCAGCCGGGCGACCTGATCGACGGCAAGCCGATCGTGGTGCTGATCAACGGCGGCTCGGCCTCGGCGTCCGAGATCGTGGCGGGGGCCTTGCAGGACCATCGCCGGGCGATCGTGGTCGGCACCAAGAGCTTCGGCAAGGGCTCGGTCCAGACGCTGATCCCCCTGCGTGGCGACGGGGCCATGCGGCTGACCACCTCGCGCTATTACACGCCCTCGGGCCGGTCGATCCAGGCGCTGGGCATCTCGCCCGACATCGTGGTCCAGCAGCCCGCCCCCCTGCCGGTGGACGAGGCAGCGGAGGCAGAGGAAAAATCCTCGGCCGTGCGCCAGCGGTCGGAAGCCGACCTGCGCGGGGCGATCTCGAACGACTCGATGACGGATGAGGAAAAGCGGCTGTACGAAGAGGAACTCGCCCGGGCCGAGGAATCGGCCAAGCTGCGGGACGAGGACTATCAGCTCGCCTATGCCGTCGACATCATCAAGGGCCTGACCGCCATCGCCCCCGACGTGCCCTGATGGATGCCGAAAGCCTGCCCTACCGGCCCTGCGTGGGCGTCGTGCTGATCGACGCCCGCGGCATGGTCTTTGCCGGCCAGCGGATCGACAGCCCCTCGCCCGCCTGGCAGATGCCGCAGGGCGGGATCGACGACGGCGAGAAGCCGAAGGAAGCCGCCTACCGCGAGTTGTGGGAGGAAACCGGCGTCACGAAGGACAAGGTCGAATTCGTGGCCAAGACCCACGGCTGGGTGACCTATGACCTGCCGCCCGAGCTTCTGGGCCGCGTCTGGGGCGGCAAGTACCGCGGGCAGAAGCAGAAATGGTTCCTGTTCCGCTTCACCGGCCAGGACAGCGATATCCACATCGCGACCGAGCACCCGGAGTTCTCGACCTGGCGCTGGATCCTGGCCGACGAGTTGGTCGAAAGCATCGTTCCCTTCAAGCGCGCCGTCTATGACCAGGTGATCCGCAGCTTCCGCGCCTACCTGGCCTGACCCGTCCTCGGGCGACTTCGTCTTATCGTCGGAAAGCACCCCCTCGCGAGGAGTGACGAAGTCATCGACGAGCCGGCCCAAGGGAAGGCGTTCCGAAATTTCGTCCGCGCCGACCTGAGCCGGGAAATCCGTCCCGCCCTTTGCCGCAGCGCAGAACCGCGGCCCAACTGCGACAAAACCCCCGCGATTTCCGCCTTATCTTCCGCGAATCCCCCGCATTCGCTTGAATTCCGCCCCTTTCCCGCGCTACCGACCCGGCCAAATGGCGGGTTGTTCCGCTGCGCTGAAAGGTCTACCGATGTCCCTGCCGAACCACGCCCCGATCCCCGAACTTTACGTCTCGTCCGACTCGGCCCAGAAACTGAAGGTCGAGGCCGGGAACCTTCCCTCCTGGGATCTGACCCCGCGCCAGATCTGCGACCTGGAACTCCTGATGAATGGCGGCTTCCACCCGCTGAAGGGCTTCATGGGGCAGGCCGACTATGACGGCGTCGTCGCCAACATGCGCACCGCCGACGGCACGCTCTGGCCGATGCCGATCACGCTGGACGTGTCCGAGGCCTTCGCCGACAAGGTCGCCCCCGGCCAGGACATCGCGCTGCGTGACCAGGAGGGCGTGATCCTCGCCATCCTGTCGATCAGCGACAAATGGGTGCCGAACAAGGCCGTGGAAGCGGAAAAGGTCTTTGGCGCCGACGATCTGGCCCATCCCGCGGTGAACTACCTGCACAACGTGGCGGGCAAGGTCTATCTCGGTGGCCCGGTCACCGGCATCCAGCAGCCGGTCCACTATGACTTCAAGGCCCGCCGTGACACGCCGAACGAACTGCGCGCGCTGTTCCGCAAGCTGGGCTGGCGCAAGGTCGTGGCCTTTCAGACCCGCAACCCGCTGCACCGCGCGCACCAGGAGCTGACCTTCCGCGCCGCTCGCGAGGCCGAGGCGAACCTTCTGATCCACCTGGTCGTCGGCATGACCAAGCCCGGCGACGTCGACCACTTCACCCGCGTCCGCTGCTATGAGGCGGTGCTGGACAAGTACCCGGCCCAGACCACCGCGCTTTCCCTTCTGAACCTCGCGATGCGCATGGCCGGCCCGCGTGAGGCGGTGTGGCACGGCATCATCCGCAAGAACCACGGCTGCACCCACATGATCGTCGGCCGCGACCATGCGGGTCCCGGCAAGAACAGCCAGGGCAAGGACTTCTACGACCCCTACGCCGCGCAGGAACTGTTCCGCAAGCACCAGGCGGAAATCGGGGTCGAGATGGTCGATTTCAAGCACATGGTCTATGTGCAGGAAAAAGCCCAATATTTCCCGGCGAACGAGATCCCCGAAGGCTCCACCGTCCTTGACATCTCTGGCACCGAACTGCGCCGCCGCCTGCGCGAGGGGCTGGAGATCCCGGAATGGTTCTCCTTCCCCGAGGTCGTCAGCGAACTGCGCAAGACCAGCCCCGCCCGGTCCAAGCAGGGCTTCACCGTGTTCTTCACCGGGCTTTCGGGCAGCGGCAAATCCACCATCGCCAACGCGCTGATGGTCAAGCTGATGGAGATGGGCGGCCGCCCGGTCACGCTGCTGGACGGCGACGTGGTGCGCAAGCACCTGTCCTCGGAACTCGGGTTCAGCAAGGAACACCGCGACCTGAACATCAAGCGCATCGGCTATGTCGCAAGCGAGATCACCAAGAACGGCGGCATCGCGATCTGCGCGCCCATCGCGCCCTACACCGCGACCCGCCGCGCCGTGCGCGAGATGATCGAAAGCTACGGCGCCTTCGTCGAGGTCCATGTCGCGACCAGCCTGGAGGAATGTGAACGCCGCGACCGCAAGGGGCTCTACAAGCTCGCGCGTGAGGGCAAGATCAAGGAGTTCACCGGGATCTCCGACCCCTACGAGGCCCCGACCCAGGCCGAACTGGTGGTGGACACCGAGAATGTCGATGTCGACCACTGCGCCCACCAGGTGCTTCTGAAGCTGGAACAGATGGGCCTGATCAAGGCCTGAGCCGTCGATCCCAAAGGAAAAGGCCGCGCTTCGGGGCGCGGCCTTTGTCGTTCATTCCGCCTTCATCATCCGGCGCAGCAGGCCATCCTTCAGGATATACTGGTGATAGAGCGCCATCAGCGCATGGCCCAGAACGACCAGCATCAGCACATTCGCCGCAAGCCCGTGGACATCGCCCACATCGAGGCCCAGGAAGAACACGCTGGCTCCGCCTAGGGGCACCGCGATCATCAGCAGGTAGATCAGCCGGTGGCTCCAGTCTGCGGCCTTCATCGCCAGACTGCCCGGCTCACCCGGCGCCGCAGGGGCACCGCGCGACAGGCGCACCAGGATGCGCACCACCACCAGCGCCAGGATGGCCAAGCCAAGGGCCACATGCGGCACGAACCCCACCGCGCCGCCATCCTCGACCGCTTCCATCGCCTCTTCCGCGCCCTCGGCCGACAGCCAGGCGACAAGGATGAGGATGGCAACCACCCAGTGCAGGGCGATCTGCAGACCCGAATATCCGGTAGTGACCTTCACGACAGCCTCCGTTCACGACCCATTGCCTGCGCCGAAGCGTAGCGGTTCCGTCGCGAAAGGCCAACGCTTGCGGGCGCCAGGCCCCGAGAATCAGTGGACGCTTACCGGCGTGAAGTCATGCTCGCGCGCAAGGTGGAAGGCGAGCTTGCGGTCCGCGACCAAGGCAAGCTGGCGGCCGTCGGCACCATTGACCGACCAGAGCACCTGCAGCCCGTCAACCTGCTCACGCACCTCGTCGGGCAGGTCCTCGACCGCCACTTCCCGCACATAGACAATACGGTCGCCACCCTGCGGCAACCCGTTGAACGGAGTGTTCATTTCTCGCCCCCTTCCTTCTGGCTGGCACCTTTGCGGCCGATCCTGATCGTCTGCACCACGGTCTCGGGCACATGACGGCGCAGATCGACGTGAAGAAGCCCGTTCTCCATCGTCGCACCCGCGACCTCGACCCCGTCTGCAAGGACGAAACTGCGCTGGAAGGCCCGGGAGGCAATGCCCCGATGCAGGAACACCCGTTCCCCCGCGTCATCGGCCTGACGGCCACGCACGACCAGCTGCCGGTCCTCGACCGTGATCGAGAGATCCTCTTCGCGGAAGCCCGCGACGGCCAGCGTGATCCGATAAGCGTTTTCCGCCACCGCCTCGATGTTGAAGGGAGGATACCCCTCCGCCCCCGATTTCGCGGTGCGTTCGACCAGCCGTTCCAGCTGCTCGAACCCCAGAAGATAGGGGTGGGACCCAAAGCTGAGTTTCGTCATCGGACAGTCCTTGAATAAGCGACGGTTCGGCCAGCGGCCCCGTGTTCGGCAACCGCTGTGCTTGAATATGGGGCCCCCGCGCCCCCCTCGCAAGCCCCCGGCCCGGGGTGAAATCCCACGGAAATCCGCATAGAAACCTTCACCCCCGGCCAAGGTTTCCTATATCCTTCCATAAAGGCAGGAAGCGAGTCGCCCCCATGAACGCCCCATCGGAACTCAGCTTTGAAGAGATGCTGCGCATCAAGCTGGAAGTCCTGCGCCGCGAACACCGCGACCTGGACGAGGCGATCCATGCCCTGGAAACCAACGGCCGCCCCGACCAGCTGACCCTGCGCCGCCTGAAGAAGCAGAAGCTGTCGCTGAAAGACCAGATCGTGAAGATCGAGGATCAGCTGATCCCCGACATCATCGCCTGACGCTCAGGCCAGGGCCAGCCGCCGCACGCCGGACCAGGCATTGAACAGGATCGCGGCCAGCACCACCGTGCCGCCAACCAGCGTGTTCGCGCTGGCAGTTTCGCCGATGACCAGCCAGACCCACAGCGGCGCAAGCAGGATCTCGACGTTCGACAGCAGCGTAAGCTCTGCCGAGGGCACCACCCGGCTGCCCAGCGTGTACAGCACCATGCCGCCGGACAAGGTGACCATCCCCATCAGCACGCACCACATCAGGTCCATCGCCGGGATCACCAGCGGCTGCCCCAGTTGCACCGTCGCCAGCGCCCCGGCGATCACCGCGAATCCCGCGCCCAGGATCGACGATGGCAGGCTGTCCTCCACCCGCCGCCAGCGCAGCGCCACGGTGAAGGTGGCAAAGCCCAACGCCGAGACCAGCGCCGCGACATTGCCGATCAGCGCCCCCGCCGCCAGCCCCTCGCGCACCATCAGGAAGATGCCGACCAGCGCCAGCGCGATCGCCCCCCAGGTGCGCGGCGCCACCGCCTCGCCCAGCACCAGCCGACCCAGGATCGCGGTCAGGAAGGGCGAGGCCGCAAGGACAAAGGCCGCATTGGCAACCGTGGTGGTCTGAAAGGCCAGGATCGCCCCGCCCATCGCCGCAACCAGCCCGATCCCGCCGATGACGCCCGCCGCTCCGGCCTTGCGCAGCGCCGACACGGGCGCGCCGCGAGAGGTCCAGGCCAGGAAGACCAGCAGCACCGGCACCATCGCCGCCGAGCGCCAGGTCAGCACCGCCCAGGAGCCTGCGACCTCGATCTGCCGGATCATCAGCGCCTGGAACGACCACAGAAGCCCCGCCACCAGAACCATCGCCATGCCCGTTCCGTAGCGCATCTCTTGCTCCTGCCGTTGCGGTCATCTAGCCGCTGGCCAACGCCACAGACAAACGCATATATCTGAGGCAATTCTTCAGGATTCCTGAAACATGCAGCCGCTCGACCTCGCCCTCCTCCGCAGCTTCGTCGCGCTGATCGACTGCGGCAGCATCCAGCTTGCCGCCGCCCGGGTCGGCCGCAGCCAGTCGGCCATCAGCATGCAGATCAAGCGGCTGGAGGATGAGGTCGGCCGCCCGCTTTTCCAGCGCGAGGGGCGCAATCTTCGCCCCAATCCGGCGGCGCAGGACCTGCTGGTCTACGCGCGCCGCTTGCTGCGCCTGTCGGACGAGGCGATGGCCAGCCTGCGCCGGACCGAGGCGGCGGGAGTGGTCCGCCTGGGCATGCCCGAGGATTACGCCGCCTACCTTCTGACCCCCACGCTCGCCCGCTTCGGCCAGGACTACCCGCTGGCCGAGATCGAGCTGACCTTCGATTCCTCCCCCGCCCTTTTGCGCCTCCTCGACACCGGCAAGCTCGACCTCGCCCTCGTCACCCGCGAACCGCAGCAGCCCTTCGCCGTCCTCCGGCGCGAGCGCTTCGTCTGGGCCGCCTCGCCCGAGCATACGGCCTGGCTCCGAGACCCCCTGCCCGTCGCGCTGTTCGAGGCCGGCGACCTCGCCCGCCGCTTCGCCATCGAGGCGCTGCAGGCCGCCGACCGCCGCTACCGCGTCGTCTCGACCACGCACAGCCTTCTTGGCCTGATCACCGTGGCCCAGGCCGGGCTGGCCGTGGTGGGCCTGATCGAATCCTGCCTTCCCCCCGGCCTGCAGCTTCTGGGCGAACCCGAAGGGCTCCCCGCGATGCCCGTCCTCGACCTCAGCCTCCTTGCAACCCCCGGCGAGCCGCCGCCCCTTGTCCAGCACCTGCGCGAGCACCTGATCCGAGACCTGCGCGACGACCGCGCGACCTGACCGGCTTGCCCCGCCCGCCCCCTTTCGTATAAGCGGCGGGAAGGCGACAGCGGGGCGGGACATGACACAAGTCGGG
Organism: Alphaproteobacteria bacterium; assembly: GCA_046569765.1. Taxonomy (GTDB): domain Bacteria; phylum Pseudomonadota; class Alphaproteobacteria; order Rhodobacterales; family Rhodobacteraceae; genus Tabrizicola. The sequence continues at coordinate 11,789 of JBKHWC010000043.1, forward strand.
ATCATCATGGGGTCGCAAAGCGACTGGCCGACGATGAAGGCCGCTGCCGAGATCCTGGACGAACTGGGCATCCCCTATGAGGCGAAAATCGTCAGCGCGCACCGCACGCCAGATCGCCTTTGGGACTACGGCAAGACGGCCGTCGACCGGGGCCTCAAGGTCATCATCGCCGGGGCGGGCGGGGCCGCCCACCTGCCGGGCATGATGGCATCGAAAACCCGCGTCCCGGTGATCGGCGTGCCGGTCCAGACCAAGGCCCTGTCGGGCGTCGACTCGCTTTATTCGATCCTGCAGATGCCCAAGGGCTATCCCGTCGCCACCATGGCCATTGGCGGCGCGGCCAATGCGGGCCTGATGGCCGCCGCGATCCTGGCAGTGTCGGACCCCGCCATTGCCGCGAAACTGGACGCCTGGCGCGAGACGCTCTCCGCCTCCATCCCCGAGGAGCCGAAGGATGAGTGAACTTCCCCAGGGCGCGACCATCGGCATCCTTGGAGGCGGGCAACTCGGCCGGATGCTCTCGGTCGCGGCCAGCCGCCTCGGCTACCGCTGCCACATCTATGAGCCCGGCGCCGCCCCGGCCGGCGACGTGGCGCTGAAGGTCACCACCGCCCCCTACGAGGACGAAGCCGCGCTGCGCGCCTTCGCCGCCTCGGTCGATGTCATCACCTACGAATTCGAGAACGTCCCCACCTCGGCCCTCGACCTTCTCGAAAGCCTGAAACCGATCCGCCCGAACCGCCGCGCGCTGGCGGTCAGCCAGGACCGCATTGCCGAGAAGTCGTTCCTGAACGACCTCGGCCTGCAGACCGCCCCCTGGGCCGCCGTAAACTCCGAGGCCGACCTGCGCGCCGCCGCCGACCAGCTGGGCCTGCCCGCGATCCTCAAGACCACGCGCCTCGGTTACGACGGCAAGGGCCAGGTCAAGCTGGACGCCGAGGCCGACATCCCCGCCGCCTGGGCCAGCATGAACAACGCGCCTTGCGTGCTGGAGGGCTTCGTGCCCTTCGAACGTGAGGTCTCCGTCATCGCCGCCCGCGGCCTGGACGGCCAGGTCGCCTGCTTCGACCCCGGCGAGAACGTCCACCGTGACGGCATCCTGCGCACCACCACCGTGCCCGCCCGCCTGAACCCCGGGCAGCGCGCCGACGCCATCCTGGTCGCCGCCCGCATCCTGAACGCGCTGGATTACGTCGGCGTCATGGGGGTCGAGCTCTTCGTCACCCCGCGCGGCCTGCTGGTCAACGAGATCGCCCCCCGCGTCCACAACTCGGGCCACTGGACGCAACAAGGCTGCACCGTGGACCAGTTCGAACAGCATATCCGCGCAGTGGCGGGCCTGCCGCTCGGCGACGGCAACCGCTATGCCGATGTGGTGATGGAAAACCTGATCGGCGACGATGTGCTGAAGGTCCCCGGCCTTCTGAAGGCCCGCGACACCGCCGTCCACCTCTACGGCAAGGGGGCCCCGCTTCCCGGCCGCAAGATGGGCCATGTGAACCGCATCCAGCGCCCCTGAACGCTCCTCGTTGGACTTCGTCTCCTCGTCGCAAAACCCCAGCGAGGAGTGACCAAGTCATCGACGAGCGGCCCGGTTGATCCGGCTCAGGGCACCGATGCCCTCTTCGCGCGTTACCCCGGTCACCGCACTCGGGGAACGCCATGAACGACAAGGCCTCCGTCTACACCCGCACTGCCCGCTGGATCGCCCAGCTTTCAGGCCGGCCGATCACCTTCCTCCTCGCCGTGGCCTCGATCATCGTCTGGTTGGTGACCGGCCCGATCTTCGGCTTCTCGGACACCTGGCAGCTGGTCATCAACACCGGCACCACGATCGTCACCTTCCTGATGGTCTTCCTGATCCAGAACACCCAGAACCGCGACACCACCGCGATGCAGCTGAAGCTGGACGAGCTGATCCGAGCCACCAGGGGCGCGCATCTGTCGCTTCTGGACCTCGAGGAGCTGGAGGAACGGGAACTCGCCGCCTTCGTGAAACAGTACGAGGACCTGGCCGCGCTGGGTCGCGAGCAGCTGGGCAGGGGCAAGCCGGACACCGGCACGCCCGAGATCGTCAGCCAGATTGCACCGCCTGAAATGTCTCTTTCACGACCGTCGAAAGCGTCAGCGCAGGGTCAAAACGCCCCTCTCGCAGGAAATTGAGGGCCTGCCGGATCACCACCGGGTTCACCATCATGAAGGTATGCGTCACCGGCAGCACCAGGTGCGCGGCCATGCCGTCCAGCTTCGTGCTTTCCACTGTGACCTTGCCGTCATTCGCCCCCGGCAGAAGGGCGTTCCACACCGGGTTCAGGCTGCGTGTGCCCGCGATGATCCCCAGCGGATAGTCGGCGGGCGGCAGGCGGTTCGGCCAGCTGTCCGGGCCGGTGCCCAGCGTCAGGCCCGCCTTGCCGTTGACCATGCTGAACACCGGGTTGTCGCCCAGCTTGTCCACCAGCTCTGACCCGTGGTTCGGTGGGGCGAGCATCACCACGCGGCCCATCTGCGCCGGTCGGTGCTGCGTCAGCCAGTCCCGCAGCAGGATGCCGCCCATCGAATGGGTGACGAAATGCACCCGGCCGGGCCCCGCGGCGGCGACGGCGCGGCCCACCTCGTCCACCAGGTCCTCCGGCGCGGCCTTGGTCGACGGATAGGCCCAGTTCACCACCCGGAAGCCTGCGGCCTTCAAGGCCAGCGCCATCGGCGCCAGCGAGGCGTCGGTCCGCGCCAGCCCGTGCAGCAGCACCACGGCGTCCGACGCGCCCGCGCCCTCCTCGGTCGCGGGGGCGGGCAGGAAACGGGCAAGGCGTCCGGTCAGCCACATGGTGCAACTCTGCGCCCGCGGACCCTGCGTCTCAAGCCCGGAATTCCCGCCACTGGACAAAGCCGACGCTGCGTCACAGGGTTCCGCCCATGGCCAAGTACAAACCCCGCATCGCCGCCCGCGCCCTGATCCTGCATGAGGATCGGCTTTTGCTGGTCAACGCCTACCCCGGCGCGCGCCTCGGCCTCTGGTGCGCCCCCGGAGGCGGCTGCGAGGCCGGGCAGTCGCTGCCGGAAAACCTCGCCCGTGAGGTGCATGAGGAAACCGGCCTGACCATTGCCGTCGGCCCCCCGGTCCTGGTCAACGAATTCCACGACCCCGACACCGGCTTTCACCAGGTCGACCTGTTCTTTCGCTGCACGCTTGTCGCCGGCGACCATGACGAGACCTGGGTCGATCCCGAGGGCGTGGTCACCCTGCGCCGCTTCTTTTCGCGCACCGAACTCGCCGCCGACCACATCCGCTTCAAGCCCGACAGCCTGCCCGACGCCGCCTGGGGTCACGGCGCGGCACTCTACGACCCCCTGGAAGTGATCCTGAGATGAGCCGCGCTTTCGTCAACGAGGATGCCGGCGCCGACCGCCCCGACCTGCCGGAATTGCCAGTTCCGCCGGGGCCGAACATCCTCACCCCGCGCGGCCTTGCGACGCTCCAGGCCCGGATCGCACGGCGCCAGGCCGACCTTGCCGCGCTGAAGGCCCGGCCTGACCGGCTGGACAAGCTGCCCGAAGCGGCGGCCGAACGCGACCTGCGCTGGCTCGAGGCGCGCCTGAAAGCCGCCGTGGTGATCGACCCCGCCCGGCACGACCTGACCGAAGTCGCCTTCGGCCTTTGCGTCACCGTCGCCGACGAGGACGGGGTGGAAACCACCTACGAGATCGTGGGCGAGGATGAGGCCGACGCCACCCGCCACCGCATCGCCCCCAACTCCCCGCTCGCCCGGGCGCTGCTGGGCGCGCAGGTCGGCGATCTCGTCACCTGGAAGCGTCCGGCCGGGGCGGCAAGGCTAGAGGTCACAAGGATCGCCCATGCGCATCCGTGAGCTTTTCCCCAGCGAGACCGCTCTCGTCGCGCAATTCTACCGCGAGGCGCCGGACTACTGGCTGCTGGCCGAGGGCCGCTGCGACCCCGAGGCCAAGGCGCAGGACTTCTTCACCGACGCGCCGCCGAACTGCGATCCGGCGGAAAGCGACCGGCTGGGCCTTTTCGTCAACCAGCGTCTCTCGGGCGTGGCCGAGCTTTCCTACGGCTTCCCAGAACCTTCCGACGCCTATCTGGGCCTGATGCTCCTGGGCCCATGGGCGCGAGGCGCGGGCCACGGGCAGGCATTCCTGCGGCATGTCGAAACCCTTGCCCGCGCGCGCCACGCGCGCCAGCTTTATCTCGCCGTCCTCGACACCAATCCCCGCGGTCGGGCCTTCTGGCTGCGCGAGGGATTCCGCCCGACCGGCATTCGCCGCAAGGACGGGACCACGAGTCACTGGATCGAGCGTCTGGTCAAGGATCTGTAGGGCAGGCTCGCCCAGGCGACCCCGCCCAGGACCAGCGCCGCGGCCAGCCAGAAGCGCAGCCCCGGCAGCTCCGCCAGAAGCAGCGCACCGCCCAAAGCCGCGATCACCGGCACCGTCAGCTGCGCCACCGCCGCCCGCGCCGCGCCCAGCCGGGGCAGCACCTGATACCACAGCGCATAGCCAAGGCCCGAGGTCACCGCGCCCGAGATGACAGCCAGAAGCACCCCGTGCCCCTCCGGCACCTCCAGCCCCGCGATCAGGCCCAGGGGCAGCACCAAGGAGACCGACAACAGGAAATTCCACGCCGTCGCCACCAACGGATCGCTGGCGCCCCGCCCGGCCAGGGAATAGATCCCCCAGCCGACCCCGGCCACCGCCATCAGCCCCAGCGGCCCCACGGCCACCGCTCCCGGAGCCGCGATGATCGTCAGTCCCGCCAGCGCCAGCACCGCCCCGGCCCAGCGCCGCGCCGGGACCGCCTCACGCAGGACCAGCGCGCCCGCGAACATCGTGACCTGCACCGTGCCGAACAGCACCAGCGCCCCGGTCCCGGCATCCAGCCCCCGATAGGCCAGCGAAAAGCCCAGAAGATAGGCCGACAGCCCCGCCACTCCCGCCAGCCGACCGCGCACTCCCGGCCAGGCCAGGCCGCCCCGCTGCACGATCAGCACAGCCGCCAGCGTCGCAGCACCGGCAACGACGCGGATCATTGCGAACTCCACCGCGCCGATATGGCCCGGCGCAACCGCCCAACGGTTCAGCACGGAATTGGCCGCAAAGGCGAGCATGGTCAGGGCGGTCAGCAGGAACAGGCGCATGGCCAACACCATGACCGCGCTGCGCAGGGTGGGCAATCCTGCCCACCGCCCGGCACATGAAAAAGGGCACCCGAAGGCGCCCTTTCCCTGACCTGGATCGCAGATGGATCAGAAGTCCATCCCGCCCATGCCGCCGCCGCCCGGCATCGCCGGGGCAGCCTTGGGCTCGGGCTTGTCGGCGATCATCGCCTCGGTGGTGATCAGCAGCGAGGCAACCGAGGCCGCGTCTTCCAGGGCGGTGCGGGTCACCTTGGCCGGGTCGATCACGCCGAACTTGAACATGTCGCCATATTCTTCGGTCTGGGCGTTGAAGCCGAACGAGGTGTCCTTCGACTCGCGGACCTTGCCAGCCACCACGGCGCCGTCGACGCCGGCGTTCTCGGCGATCTGGCGCAGCGGAGCTTCCAACGCGCGGCGGACGATGGCGATGCCGGCGTCCTGGTCGCTGTTGGCGCCCTTCAGCCCTTCCAGACCCTTCGCGGCCTGGATCAGCGCCACGCCACCACCGACGACGATGCCTTCCTGCACGGCCGCACGGGTCGCGTTCAGGGCGTCATCGACGCGGTCCTTGCGCTCTTTCACTTCGACTTCGGTCATGCCGCCGACGCGGATGACGGCAACGCCGCCCGCCAGCTTGGCCACACGCTCCTGCAGCTTCTCGCGGTCGTAGTCCGAGGTGGTTTCCTCGATCTGCGCGCGGATCTGGCCGACACGGGCTTCGATCTCGGCCTTGTCGCCGTGACCGTCGATGATCGTGGTGTCGTCCTTCTTGATGATCACCTTCTTCGCCCGGCCCAGCATGTCGAGCCCGACGTTCTCCAGCTTCATGCCGAGGTCGTCCGAGATCACCTGGCCGCCGGTCAGGATCGCGATGTCCTGCAGCATGGCCTTGCGACGGTCGCCGAAGCCCGGGGCCTTGACGGCAGCGATCTTCAGGCCGCCACGCAGCTTGTTGACCACCAGGGTCGCCAGGGCTTCGCCTTCGACGTCTTCAGCGACGATCACCAGCGGACGCTGCGACTGGATCACGGCTTCCAGCAGCGGGACCATCGGCTGCAGCGACGAGAGCTTCTTCTCGTGCAGCAGAATGTAGGCGTCTTCCAGCTCGGCAATCATCTTGTCGGCGTTGGTGACGAAGTAGGGCGACAGGTAGCCACGATCGAACTGCATGCCTTCGACGACGGTGGTTTCCGTCTCCAGGCCCTTGTTCTCTTCGACGGTGATCACACCCTCGTTGCCGACCTTCTGCATCGCTTCCGCGATCTGGCGGCCGATTTCAGCCTCGCCGTTGGCCGAGATGGTGCCGACCTGCGCGACTTCGGCCGAGTCCTTCACCGGACGGGCCATCGCCTTGATCGCCGCGACGACGTTGTGGGTCGCCAGGTCGATGCCGCGCTTCAGGTCCATCGGGTTCAGACCGGCGGCGACCGACTTCATGCCCTCGCGGATGATCGCCTGGGCCAGCACGGTCGCGGTGGTGGTGCCGTCACCGGCTTCGTCGTTGGTGCGGGAAGCGACTTCCTTCACCATCTGCGCGCCCATGTTCTCGAACTTGTCAGCCAGTTCGATTTCCTTGGCGACGGTCACGCCGTCCTTGGTGATGCGCGGGGCGCCGAAGGACTTGTCGATGACGACGTTGCGGCCTTTCGGGCCCAGGGTCACCTTGACAGCGTCAGCAAGGATGTTGACGCCGCGCAGCATGCGGTCGCGGGCGTCGGTGTCGAACTTGACGTCTTTTGCAGCCATTTTGCGTAGCTCCTAGAATGGGTTATGGATTGCGTAGGGTGCGCTACAGCGCACCGTCCTCAGGCGATGATGCCGAGGATGTCGCTTTCCTTCATGATCAGCAGCTCTTCACCGTTCAGGGTGACTTCGGTGCCCGACCACTTGCCGAACAGGATGCGGTCGCCAGCCTTGACCGACGGCGCGATCAGCTCGCCCGAATCCTTGCGAGCGCCTTCGCCCACAGCAACAACTTCGCCCTCGGCGGGCTTTTCCTTGGCGGTATCCGGGATGATCAGACCGCCCTTGGTCTTTTCGTCGGACTGGACACGCTTGACCAGCACACGGTCATGCAGCGGTTTGAAAGCCATCTGGGGTACTCCCTTGAGTTTCCAGGTTTGATCTCGATTAGCACTCGCCTGGTGTGAGTGCTAACGTCCGCTGAGTTAGGCAAAGACCCGACCCGAGTCAACACCCGGCCCTGTGTCTTTTGATTTGCCTTTTGCCGGTCGCCTGCCACCATGGGCCGGATGCCGCTGCTCCTGGACCCCATGACCCGCCTTCTTTCCCTTCTTGCCGCCGCCGTCCTGTTCCTCGCCGGACCCGCTGCCGCGCAATGCGCCGGCACCAATCTTCTGGAGGAGATGGAGCCCGCCGAGCGCGAGGCCATCATCGCCGCCGCCGATGCCGTCCCGTTCCCGCGCGGAAACTACTGGCGTGCGACGAAGGGCGGTCAGGTCATCACCCTGATCGGCACCTACCACTTCGACGATCCGCGCCACGCCCCCACCCTGGCCGCCATCACTCCGGCGATCCAGGCTGCCGCCACCGTTCTGGTCGAAGCAGGACCCGAGGAGGAAAAGGCGCTGCAGGACCTGGTCTCGCGCGACCCCTCGACCCTGATGATCGTCGAGGGCCCGACGCTTCTGGAACAGCTTCCCCCCGACCTCTGGGCCCGCCTCAGCGAGGCGCTGGCCAAACGCGGCGTCCCCGGCTTCATGGCGGCGAAGTTCCAGCCCTGGTATGTGACCGTGATGCTGGCAATCCCGCCCTGCGCCATGGCGCAGATGCAGGACCCCAAGGGCCTGGACGGCCTGGTGATCGACACCGCCGAAGCCGCCGGCGTTCCCGTCCGGGGCCTTGAGCCCTTTGACACCGTCTTCCGCATCTTCGGCGCCATGACGCATGAGGAAATGGTCGCGATGATCCAGTCCACCCTTGCGGTGGAGGACCGGGCCGAGGATTACTCCGCCACCCTCGCCGACAGCTATTTCGCCGGGGAAAGCCGGGTGATCTGGGAATACATGCGCGCGGTCTCCTACGGCCTGCCCGGCTATACGCCCGAGAAGGTGGATGCCGAATATGCCCGGATGGAAGAGCTTCTGATGAACAGCCGCAACCGCGCCTGGATCCCCGTCCTGACCGAGGCCGCAGCACAGGGCCCGGTCTTCGCGGCCTTCGGCGCGCTGCACCTGTCAGGGCAAGAGGGCGTGCTGAACCTTTTGCAGCAGGAAGGCTTCACCCTGGAACAGCTGCCCCTGTGATCCTGCCCGGCCGCCTGACCCGCCTGACCATCCTTGATCTCGGCCTGTTCGAGGTCAGGGGCGGCGAGCGGCTGATCGGCATCCCCGCCTATCTGATGGAGACCGACCACGGCGACAGCATCCTGATGGACACGGGCTTCCCGCCCGCCTACCTGACCGACCCCGACCGCGCCAGGCGGGACGGCCTGCCCAGCTTCGGCCGCCTGATCGACTTTCGCCCTTACCAGACCGCCGAAGGCGCGCTCGCCGCGCTTGGCCTTGCGCCCCGCGACATCACTCTGACCATCCTGAGCCACGGCCATATCGACCATGTCGGCTCCTTGCCGCTGTTCGCCCACGCCCCCATCGTGATGACCGCCCGCGAACGCGCCGACCCGCGCCCCAGCTATTTCGGCACCGCCCGCCCGCTGGACTGGCCCGAGGCGATGTACCACCTGATCGACGCCGATACCCCGGTCTGCGACAGCCTGACCCTGATCCCGACCCCCGGCCACACACCCGGCCACCTCTCGGCGCTTCTGGACCTGCCGAACACCGGCGCGGTGATCCTTGCCGCCGACGCGATCAACCGCGCCTCGGAACCGGCCGAGCACTTTGCCGATGCCGTGGACCCCGCAGCCGCCCAGGCCTCGGCCGACCGCCTGCTGGCGCTGCCCGGCCTCCTGATCTACGGTCACGATCCGGCGCAATGGCTCACCCTGCGCAAGGCCCCGGCCAGCTACGACTGAGCGCGGCCCGCATGCCCGGACGTGACAATCCCCCTGCCCTCCCCTATACCGCGCCCGAACCGCCAACCTCCCAAGGGCATCCCCATGACCACCCTCGTCTTCGGCCACAAATCCCCCGACACCGATTCCACCGGCTCGCCCATCATCTGGGCCTGGTATCTGAACGAAACCGGCACCCCGGCCAAGCCCGTCCTCCTGGGCGAGCCGAACACCGAAGCCGCCTTCGTTCTGAAGCACTGGGGCCTGGACAAGCCCGCGATCATCCAGGACGTGACCGCCGACGACAAGGTCGTGATCGTCGACACCAACAACCCGGCCGAGCTGCCCCCCTCGATCAACGAGGCGAAGATCCAGGGCATCATCGACCACCACCTGCTGGTCGGCGGCATCAAGACCAAGAACCCGATCGAGATCACCATCCGCCCGCTGGCCTGCACCGCGACCATCATGCACGACCTGATGGGCGACACGCTGGCCAAGGCCCCGCCCGCGATCAAGGGCGCGATGCTGTCCTGCATCCTGTCGGACACGCTCGAGTTCCGCTCGCCCACCACCACGCCGCACGACCGCGCCGTGGCCGAGAAACTGGCCGCCGACCTCCGTGTCTCGATCCCCGAACTGGCCGCGAAGATGTTCGAGGCCAAGTCCGACGTCTCGGCCTTCTCGGATGCCGAACTGCTGCGGATGGACTCCAAGGAATACACCGTCGCCGGGAAAGAGCTGCGCGTCTCGGTGCTGGAAACCACCGCGCCCAAGGTCGTGCTGGACCGCAAGGACAGCCTGATGGCCTCGATGGTCGATGTGGCGAAAGAGGACGGGGCCGACCAGGTTCTGCTGTTCGTCGTCGACATCATCAAGGAAGAGGCGACGCTCCTGGTCCCCAACGACCTGGTCAAGCAACTCGCCGAGGCGTCGTTCGGCTGCACCGTCACCGGCGACACCGTGGTCCTGCCCGGCATCATGAGCCGCAAGAAGCAGATCATCCCGGCGCTGAAGCTCTGACGAAACCGACAGCAGGCGTCGGGCGTTCATGCCCGACGCATACCAGTCGCCTGCCAGACGGATGCCAGACGTTTAACCTTCTGGTAACGCCCGGCTTGGCCCCGTCCCCGAAAGGCCCCCGCATGACCGAAATCATCCGCTCGCTCGCCGACCTGACGGGGCGCTACGACGCCGTCTTCTGCGACCTCTGGGGGTGCCTGCACAACGGCAAGACCGCGTTCCCGGCGGCGGTGGCGGCGCTGCAGGGCTTCCGCGCGGCGGGGGGGAAGGTGGTTCTCCTGACCAACTCTCCGCGCCCGAAATCAAGCGTTATCAAACAGTTGGACGGGATGGACGTCCCGCGTGACGCCTGGGACCTGATCGCCACCTCGGGCGATGCCGCGCAGATGGGCATGCTCTCGGGCGCCGTCGGCCGCAAGGTCCACCACATCGGCGCGCTGAAGGATGAGACGTTCTTCACCGATTTCGCCGACGATCTCGCCTCCTACGCCGCCACCCAACCCCCGATCACCCGCGTTCCCCTGAAAGAGGCCGAGGGCATCGTCTGCACCGGCCTTTACGACGACCTGACCGAAACGCCCGACGACTATCGCGCTGCCCTTCTGATGGGAAAAACCCTTGGGCTGCCAATGCTTTGCGCCAACCCGGACATTGTGGTCGACATGGGCGACAAGCGGCTTTACTGCGCCGGGGCGCTGGCGCAGATGTATGAACAGATGGGCGGCACCGCGCTTTACTTTGGCAAGCCGCACCCCCCGATCTACGACCTCGCCCGCCGCCGCCTGGCCGAAACCGGCGTGACCGACCCGCAGATCCTCTGCATCGGCGACGGCATCCGCACCGACGTCCAGGGCGGGATCAGCGAGGGGCTGGACACGCTGTTCATCACCGGCGGGCTCGAGGCCGAACGGTTCGGCCCCGATGTCGAGGCGCCGGAGGCTGGGCTTTTGCTGCCCTGGCTGGAAGGTGAGCAGCTCTCGCCGACCTATGCGATGGGTCGACTGCGGTAAGGCAACTTTACTGCCACTCAAAGCCACCATTTGAACTTTTATTGCGCAGCAAATTGTGCTGCGCCGCAGCATGTGCTAGCCTTTCACTGCGTCGGAAAGGATTCGCCCCCCCATGCTCGACAACATGCCCCGCGGCACCGTCTGCATCGAAGACATCGAAATCGGCATGTCCCGCCATCTGTGCAAGGTCGTAACCGACCGGGATATCCAGCTTTTTGCCGAAGTCTCGACCGACCGGAACCCCGTCCACCTGGATGATGCCTACGCCCAGGACACCATCTTCGAGGGCCGCATCGCCCACGGGATGCTCACCGCCGGCCTTATCTCGGCCGTCATCGGCGAGCAGCTTCCCGGCCACGGCACCGTCTACCTTGGCCAGTCGCTCAAGTTCATGGCCCCCGTCCGCCCCGGCGACATGGTCCGGGCCGAGGTCACCGTGACCGCCATCGACCACGCAAAGCGCCGAGTCACCCTTGAAACCCTGGCCTCGGTGGGTAAAACCGTTGTCCTGAAGGGCGAGGCGCTGGTTCTGGCGCCCAGCCGCAAGTTCGACTGACGGGCCCCGGCCCGAAAAGGGCAGGATGCAGCAGCATTTTCACTGGCAGGGCATCGCCCCCTCCACCCGCGGCACCTCGGTCGCGATGGGCAATTTCGACGGCGTCCACCGTGGCCACCAGTCGGTGATCGACCTTGCGCGCGGCGCCGCGCCGCTGGGCATTGTGACCTTCGAGCCCCACCCCCGCCAGTTCTTCGCGCCCCAGTCCCCCGCCTTCCGCCTGATGAACGCCGAGGCCCGCGCCAACCGCCTGGCCCGCCTGGGGGTCCAACACCTGTTCCAGTTGCCCTTCGACGCCACCCTTGCCAGCCTGACGCCCGAAGCCTTCGTAAATGACGTTCTCCACAACGGCCTCGGCATCTCCCACGTGGTCGTTGGCGCCGACTTCTGCTTCGGCAAAGGCCGCTCCGGCACGGCGCGGGACCTCGCAACCCTGTGCGAGGCGAGGGGGATCCGCACCACCATCGCCGCCCTCGTCGCCGACAACGGGACCGAGATCTCTTCGACCAACATCCGCAGCGCCCTGAGCGAAGGTCGCCCCCGCGAGGCCGCCGCGATGCTGGGCCACTGGCACCGCATCGAAGGCGAGGTCCTGCACGGCGAGAAACGGGGCCGGGAACTCGGCTACCCGACCGCCAACATGTCCGTCGATGGCCTGCACCTGCCGAAACTCGGGGTCTACGCCGTGCTCGTCGACATCCTGACCGGCCCGCAGGCTGGCAGCTACCACGGCGTCGCCAGCCTTGGCGTGCGGCCCATGTTCGGCGAGAACCGCCCGAACCTGGAAACCTTCCTGTTCGACTTCAAGGGCGACCTCTACGGCCAGCACCTGTCGGTCGCGCTGGTCGACTACCTGCGACCCGAGCTGAAGTTCGACGGCCTCGACGCCCTCATCGCCCAGATGGACGCCGACAGCGCGCAGGCCCGCGCCGTCCTGGCCGCGCTATGACGCTGCGCCCGCGCTTCTGGGAAACCATTCCCCTGTCGAAAATGACCCAACAGGAGTGGGAGGCCCTCTGCGACGGCTGCGGCAAGTGCTGCCTGAACAAGCTGGAGTATGAGGACACCGGCGAAGTCGCCTATACCCGCATCTCCTGCCGCCTGTTCGACGGCGACACCTGTCAGTGCCGCGACTACCCGAACCGCAAGCTGCATGTGCCGGAATGTGTGGTCCTGACGCCGAAGACCCTGCCGAAGATCGCCTACTGGATGCCCGCGACCTGCGCCTACAAACTGCTGTTCCAGAAGAAGAAACTGCCGGACTGGCATCCGCTTCTGACCGGCGATCCGAACAGTACGCACACTTCCGGCAATTCCATCAAGGGCATCACGCTCTCGGAAACCGAGGTCCCCGAGGATGACTGGGAAGACTACCTGATCGAGGAAACCCCCTGATGCGCTTTGCCTCCGATAACACCTCCGGCGCCGCGCCCGAGATCATGGCCGCGATCCTCAAGGCGAACGAGGGCTACGAACGCAGCTACGGCGCCGATGCCGCGATGGAGCGCGTGACCGACCTGGTGCGCGACCTCTTCGAGGCCCCCCAGGCCGAGGTCCGCCTCGTCGCCACCGGCACCGCCGCCAACGCGCTGGCCATCGCCACCCATGTCCAGCCCTGGGACGGCGTCTTCTGCCACCGCCACGCCCATATCGCCGAAGACGAATGCAACGCGCCCGAGTTCTACTCCGGCGCCAAGTTGGTCCTGATCCCCGGCGAACACGGCAAGATCACCCCGGACGCCCTGACCCAAGCCCTCGCCACCACGGGCGAAAGCGGAGTCCACGGCGTCCAGCGCGGGATGCTCAGCCTCACCAACGTCACCGAGGCCGGGACCGTCTACACCCCCGCCGAAATCGCCGCCCTGACGGCGCTGGCGAAGGCCAGGGGCATCCCCTGCCACCTCGACGGCGCGCGCTTCGCCAATGCCCTCGTCGCCACCGGCGCCACCCCGGCCGAGATGACCTGGAAAGCCGGGATCGACGTCCTGTCACTGGGCGGCACCAAGAACGGCTGCCTGGGGGTCGAAGGCGTCGTCCTTTTCAACCCCGCCAAGGCCTGGGAGCTGGAGCTTCGCCGCAAGCGGGGCGGGCACCTCTTCTCCAAGCATCGGTTCCTCTCCGCCCAGATGGAGGCCTACCTGACCGACGGCCTCTGGCTGCGCCTTGCGACGCAGGCCAATGCGATGGGCCAGCGCCTGGTCCAGGGCCTGCAGGACCGCCAGGCCCATGTGCCCCCCGCCGATGCCAACATGCTTTTCCCCGAATGGCCCATCGGCCACCACGAAAGGCTGGAGGCCGCAGGCGCGCATTACTACCGCTTCCCCGCCCCCGCAGGCCGCGAGAAGGCCCGCCTCGTCGCCTCCTGGTCCACGACCGAGGCCGATGTCGACAGGTTCCTCGATGCCTTCTGACCTGATCGCTGCACAGATCACGATTTTCGCGTCGTTAGCGGTCGCGCCGGTTTGCATCGGCCAAACCCGGTGATAAGCGACACCCATCCCGAATCCGCTGCCCCGGAGCCCCCCATGCCCGCCGTCACCGAACCCAAGATCATCGCCGGTAACGCCAACCTGCCACTGGCGAAATCCATCGCCCGCCGCATGTCGATGCACCGCGGGATGAGCGTGAACCTCGTGGACGCACGGGTCGAGCGTTTCAATGACCAGGAGATCTTCGTCGAGGTCTTCGAGAATGTCCGGGGCGAGGACATGTATGTCATCCAGTCGACCTCGAACCCGGCCAACGACAACCTGATGGAGCTTCTGATCATGACCGACGCGCTGCGCCGGTCCTCGGCCAGCCGCATCACCGCCGTGATTCCCTATTTCGGCTATGCCCGCCAGGACCGCCGCGCCAAGGCCCGCACCCCGATCAGCGCCAAGCTGGTGGCGAACCTGATCGAGACGGCGGGCGTCGACCGCGTCCTCACCCTCGACCTCCACGCCGCGCAGATCCAGGGCTTCTTCGACATCCCCGTCGACAACCTCTACGCCTCGCCCGTCTTCGCGCTGGACATCGAACACCACTTCCGCGGCCAGATGGACGACCTGATGATCATCTCCCCCGACGTGGGCGGCGTGGCCCGCGCGCGCGAGCTGGCCAAGCGGATCAACGCCCCCCTCGCCATCGTCGACAAGCGGCGCGAGAAGGCGGGCGAGGTCGCAGGCATGACCGTGATCGGCGACGTGAAGGGCCGCAAGTGCATCATCGTCGACGACATCTGCGACACGGCCGGCACGCTCTGCAAGGCCGCCGAAACGTTGATGGAGGCCGGGGCGACCGAGGTTCACAGCTACATCACCCACGGCGTCCTGTCCGGCCCGGCGGTGGAACGGGTGGCCAATTCGGTGATGAAATCGCTGGTCATCACCGATTCGATCGAACAGGGCGACAAGGTGAAGGGCGCGAAGAACATCCGCATCGTCCCGACCGCTCCGATGTTCGCCCAGGCGATCCTCAACATCTGGGGCGGCATGTCCGTTTCCAGCCTGTTCGAGACGGACACGCTGGTCCCGATCTACGA
>JBKHWC010000044.1:0-26557 GCA_046569765.1 Alphaproteobacteria bacterium
CACATCTCGGTGTAGCCGGATTCGTCCAGGATCGCCTCGGCCAGGCGGATGTGATCGTACTCCGGGTGCAGCGTTGCCGCGTGCCAGCGGTCCACCCCGTCGAGGAAGGCGCGCAGCTGCGCCGCCCCCTTTCCGGGGATCACCCCCTTCGCCAGGGCCTCGCGCGCGCCGTCCAGAAGCGACACCCCGGCCGCCCGCGCCAGCACGTTGATCTTCGACTGCGCCGTATCGCCCAGGCCGCGCTTGGGCAGGTTCACCACCCGCTCGAACGCGAGGTCATCGTCGGGCGAGACCGCTAGCCGGAAGTACGCCATCGCATCGCGGATTTCCTGCTGCTCGTAGAACCTTGGCCCGCCGATCACCCGATACGGCAGGCCGATGGTCAGGAACCGGTCCTCGAAAGCCCGCATCTGGTGAGATGCCCGGACAAGGATCGCCTGGTGGTTCAGGTCCACCGGGTCCCTCCCCCGGGTTCCCCGCTGGATCGCCTCGATCTCCTCGCCGATCCAGCGCGCTTCTTCCTCACCGTCCCAATGGCCGATCAGCCGCACCTTCTCGCCCAGCGCGCCGGCGGTCCACAGGGTCTTGCCCAGCCGGCCGTTATTCTTGGCGATGATCCCGCTTGCCGCCCCCAGGATATGGCCGGTGGAGCGGTAGTTCTGCTCCAGCCGGATCACCTGCGCGCCGGGGAAGTCCTTTTCGAACCGCAGGATGTTGCCGACCTCGGCCCCGCGCCAGCCATAGATCGACTGGTCGTCGTCGCCCACGCAGCAGATGTTCCGGTGCGCCTGCGCAAGGAGCCGCAGCCAGAGATACTGGCAGACGTTGGTATCCTGGTATTCGTCGACGAGGATGTAGCGGAACCAGCGCTGGTATTGTTGCAGGACGTCCGGGTGGGTCTGGAAGATCGTGACGCAATGCAGCAGAAGGTCGCCGAAATCCACCGCGTTCAGGGTGCGCAGGCGGTCCTGATAGGCGGCGTAAAGCTCGGTTCCCCGATTGTTGTAGGCGCTCGCCTCGGACGAGGGCACCTTCTCGGGCGTCCAGGCCCGGTTCTTCCAGCCGTCGATCAGCCCGGCCAGCATCCGGGCAGGCCAGCGCTTTTCGTCGATGTTCGCAGCCAGCACCAGTTGCTTCAAGAGCCTCAGCTGGTCGTCCGTGTCCAGGATGGTGAAGTTCGGCTTCAGCCCCACCAGTTCAGCGTGGCGGCGCAGGATTTTCACGGACAGCGAGTGGAACGTGCCCATCCAGGGCATCCCCTCGGCCACCTCTCCCAACAGGCGACCCACGCGCTCCTTCATCTCGCGCGCGGCCTTGTTGGTGAAGGTCACGGCCAGGATCTCGTTCGGGCGGACCTGGCGCTGGCGCAGGAGATGCACGATCCGCGCGATCAGCGCCTTGGTCTTGCCGGTCCCCGCCCCTGCGAGCATCAGGACCGGGCCATCCAGCGCCTCGACCGCTGCCCGTTGTGCCGGGTTCAGATCGTCCAGATATGGCGCCGCGCGCCCCGCCATCGCGCGCTGCGACAGCGGAACGGGCGCTGCGGCAGCCGCGAAGGCCTCATCTTCGTCCCATCCGTTCATGGCCGCAGTATATACGCATCCCGGCCCGGGGAAAGGCCCGCGTTCGCAGAATGTTCAGGGCCTTCATTCAGGTCATGTTTGCGCTAACACCACACCATCCGACCATGTCGCATTTCAGCCCGGAATGGGCGCCAATTTCCCTTGCGCTGCACTGCAGCGCCTGTAACGTCCTTCCGTCCAGCCTGGGGGGGAGGCCGCCGATGCCCGAATTCAAGAAGATCCTCGTTGCCAACCGTGGGGAAATCGCGATCCGCGTGATGCGGGCGGCGAACGAGATGGGCAAGAAGACCGTCGCGGTCTATGCCGAGGAAGACAAGCTGGGCCTGCATCGCTTCAAGGCGGACGAGGCCTATCGGATCGGTGAGGGGCTGTCGCCAGTCGGCGCCTATCTGTCGATCCCCGAAATCATCCGGGTCGCCAAGATGGCGGGGGCGGATGCGATCCATCCGGGCTATGGGCTTCTGTCGGAGAACCCCGATTTCGTCGATGCCTGCGACCAGGCCGGGATCACCTTCATCGGCCCCCGGGCCGAGACGATGCGCGCCCTTGGCGACAAGGCCAGCGCACGGCGCGTGGCGATGGCCGCGGGCGTCCCCGTCATCCCCGCGACCGAGGTCCTGGGCGAGGACATGGCGCTGATCAAGAAGCAGGCCAAGGAAATCGGCTATCCGCTGATGCTGAAAGCCTCGTGGGGCGGCGGCGGGCGCGGGATGCGGCCGATCCTTTCCGAGGACGAGCTTGAGGCCAAGGTGCGCGAGGGTCGGCGCGAGGCCGAGGCCGCCTTTGGCAACGGCGAGGGCTATCTGGAAAAGATGATCCTGCGCGCCCGCCACGTCGAGGTGCAGATCCTGGGCGACAAGCAGGGCAACGTCTGGCACCTGTGGGAACGCGACTGCACCGTGCAGCGCCGGAACCAGAAGGTCGTCGAACGCGCCCCCGCCCCCTACCTCACGCAAGCCCAGCGCGAAGAAGTCTGCGAAATGGCCAAGCGCATCTGCGCCCATGTCAACTATGAATGTGCGGGCACGGTCGAATTCCTGATGGATATGGATTCGGGCAAGTTCTACTTCATCGAAGTGAACCCCCGCGTGCAGGTCGAACATACCGTCACCGAAGAGGTGACCGGCATCGACATCGTGCAGGCGCAGATCCTGATCGAGGAAGGCAAGTCCCTGCCCGAGGCCACCGGCGTCGCCAGCCAGGCCGATGTGAAGCTGAACGGCCACGCGCTGCAATGCCGGGTCACGACCGAGGACCCGCTGAACAACTTCATCCCCGACTACGGCCGCCTGACCGCCTATCGCTCGGCCACCGGAAACGGCATCCGGCTGGACGGCGGCACCGCCTATGCCGGCTCGGTCATCACCCGCTACTACGATTCGCTTCTGGTGAAGGTCACCGCCCACGCCCAGACGCCGGAAAAGGCGATCAGCCGCATGGACCGGGCGCTCAGGGAATTCCGCATCCGGGGGGTGGCGACGAACATCGAGTTCGTCATCAACCTGCTCAAGCACCCCACCTTCCTGAACGACACCTACACGACCAAGTTCATCGACACGACGCCCGAGCTGTTCAACTTCAAGCGCCGCAAGGACCGGGCGACGAAGATCCTGACCTATATCGCCGACATCACGGTGAACGGTCACCCCGAAACCGCCGGCCGCCCGAAGCCCCACGCCGAGGCCAAGGCCCCGAAGCCCCCCGCGCTCAAGGCCGAACCCGCGATGGGCACCCGCAACCTGTTGGAGCAGAAGGGCCCGCAGGCCGTCGCCGACTGGATGAAGGCGCAGACCAAGGTCCTGATCACCGACACCACGATGCGCGATGGCCACCAGTCGCTGCTGGCCACCCGGATGCGCTCGATCGACATGATCCGGGTCGCGCCGACCTATGCCGCGAACCTGCCGCAGCTTTTCAGCGTCGAGTGCTGGGGCGGGGCCACCTTCGACGTGGCCTATCGCTTCCTGCAGGAATGTCCCTGGCAGCGACTCCGCGACCTGCGCGCTGCCATGCCGAACCTGATGACGCAGATGCTGCTGCGGGCCTCGAACGGGGTGGGCTACACGAACTACCCCGACAACGTGGTCCAGGCCTTCGTCAAGCAGGCGGCGGCCAGCGGTGTGGACGTGTTCCGCGTGTTCGACAGCCTGAACTGGGTCGAAAACATGCGCGTCGCGATGGACGCGGTGGTTGAGGCCGGGAAGGTCTGCGAGGGCACGATCTGCTATACCGGCGACCTTCTGGACCCCGCGCGGCCGAAGTATGACCTGAAATATTACGTCGCGATGGGCAAGGAACTGAAGGCCGCCGGCGCGCATGTGCTGGGGCTGAAGGACATGGCGGGCCTGCTGAAACCCGCCTCGGCCCGGATCCTGGTCAAGGCGCTGAAGCAAGAGGTGGGCCTGCCGATCCACTTCCACACCCACGACACCTCGGGCGCGGGGGCGGCCACGATCCTGGCCGCCTGCGACGCCGGGGTGGATGCCGTGGACGCGGCGATGGATGCGTTCAGTGGCGGGACCTCGCAGCCCTGCCTCGGGTCGATCGTCGAGGCGCTGAAGCACACCGAGCGCGACACGGGCCTCGAC
This sequence comes from Alphaproteobacteria bacterium, assembly GCA_046569765.1. GTDB lineage: Bacteria > Pseudomonadota > Alphaproteobacteria > Rhodobacterales > Rhodobacteraceae > Tabrizicola. The sequence continues at coordinate 4,172 of JBKHWC010000044.1, forward strand.
ATCAAGGCGATCCGCGAGATCTCGAACTACTGGGAAGGCGTCCGCGCGCAGTACGCGGCCTTCGAATCCGGCATCCCCGCCCCGGCGTCCGAAGTCTATCTGCACGAAATGCCGGGAGGCCAGTTCACCAACCTCAAGGCCCAGGCCCGCAGCCTCGGCCTGGAAGAGCGCTGGCACGAGGTCGCCCAGGCCTATGCCGACGCGAACCAGATGTTCGGCGACATCGTGAAGGTGACGCCGTCGTCCAAGGTCGTGGGCGACATGGCGCTGATGATGGTGGCACAGGGCCTGACCCGGGCGCAGGTCGAGGATCCGAACGTCGACGTGGCCTTCCCCGATTCGGTCGTGGACATGCTGAAAGGCAACCTCGGCCAGCCCCCCGGCGGCTGGCCAAAGGGGATCCTGCAGAAAGTCCTCAAGGGCGAAGCGCCGCTCACCGACCGGCCAGGCAAGCACCTGCCCCCGGTCGATCTGGAAGCCGCGCGCAAGAAGCTGGCTGCCGACCTCCACCTCGGCGCGGAAGAGGCGGAAGGCGAAACCGTGGATGACGAGGACCTGAACGGCTACCTCATGTATCCCAAGGTCTTCATGGACTACCGCGCGCGGCACCGGATGTACGGCCCGGTGCGCGTGCTGCCGACGCTCACCTTCTTCTACGGCATGCAGCCCGGCGACGAGATCTCGGCCGAGATCGACCCCGGCAAGACGCTGGAGATACGCCTGCAGGCGGTGGGCGAGACGACGGACGACGGCGAGGTGAAGGTCTTCTTCGAACTGAACGGCCAGCCCCGCGTGATCCGGGTGCCCAACCGCGCGGTCAAGGCCAAGACGGCCGCAAGGCCCAAGGCGCAGGACGGCAACCCCGCCCATATCGGCGCACCGATGCCGGGGGCGATTGCCTCGATCGCGGTGACGGTTGGCCAGAAGGTCCGCGCGGGCGACCTGCTTCTGAACATCGAGGCGATGAAGATGGAAACCGGGCTGCACGCCGACCGGGAGGCCACGGTCAAGGCGGTCCACGTCAGCCCCGGCACGCAGATCGAGGCCAAGGACCTGCTGATCGAACTGGAGTGACAGCGCAGGGTGGGCACTCCTGCCCACCCTGCCCTGGCGTCACACCCGATCGAGGAACCGGCGCACTTCGGCTTCGGCTTCCTCGCGCGTCTTGCCGTAACGTTCCTGCACCTTGCCGGCCAGCTTGTCCGCGTGACCTTCGGCGATGTCGAGATCGTCATCGGTCAGCCTGCCCCACATGATCTTGGCCTCGCCTTTCAGCTGCTTCCACTTGCCGGCGATCTGATCGTTGTTCATCGGTCGTCTCCTCTTGACTGGCCGTGCGTCCTGCACGGCATCCACGCGAAGAAGACGTGCGGCAGGCGATCCGGTTCCACGGCCGATCCGGCACCGGCAGAATTCCGCAAACGAAAGGGGCTGCCCCGAAGGACGGCCCCCTGAGCGGCTGACGCCGGTCGATCACTCGACCTTGAAGGCGCCCGAGTCGACCGCGGCCTTCAGTTCGTCGGCCGACAGTTCGCCCGAAGCGTCGGTGTCGGCGGCCTTGAAGGTCTCTTCGGTCACGGCCTTGTAGACGGCCTGGACTTCGGCCAGCGAGAAGCTGCCGTTCGCATCAGTGTCGACAACTTCCGGCGCCGCGGCGTCTTGGGCCAGAACAGCCGTGGCCGACAGGGCGGTGGCAGCGAGAACAAGTGCGATTTTCTTCATTTCAACTCTCCAGTTTGCGGCAACGCAGCCTTTGCGGCCGCGCAAGAAGGCGACTCTGCCTTCGCCGCGCAAGTTACTCAATTGATTTCATTTTCCAAGATGATCTCCGTGCAGCCGACGCAACCATCACGGGAAAGTTACAGCGCCCCAACTTCCCTTGACGCTGCATCTGCATCCACGGCACAGCGCCGCCTTCCGCAAGGAATCGCCGGCCGCAACCGAAGATCCCCACAAATTTTGCACGACGCTTCACTTTCCCCCTTGCAGCCGTCCGCGCCTCTTTATAAATCCCCCCTCGTCCAACCGGCGCGGGCGTAGCTCAGGGGTAGAGCATAACCTTGCCAAGGTTAGGGTCGTGAGTTCGAATCTCATCGCCCGCTCCAGTCGGACCAGCCAAAGGGCGCCCCACGGGGCGCCCTTTCGCGTTTCGCAGCCCTTGCCCGATGCGCCCCAAGGGTTTACCAGCCACAGGGAACCGCCGGAGGCCCCCGATGCGCAGCGCCACGATCACCCGCAAGACCGCCGAGACCGAGATCGCCGTCACCGTCAATCTGGACGGCACTGGTCGGCATGACTGCCAGACCGGCGTTGGCTTCTTCGACCACATGCTGGACCAGCTGGCGCGCCATAGCCTTATCGACCTGACGATCCGCGCGACGGGCGATCTGCATATCGACGATCACCACACTGTCGAGGATGTGGGGATCGCGCTTGGCCAGGCCCTGGCCCGCGCGCTTGGCGACAAGCGCGGCATCCGCCGCTATGGCCATTTCCGCCTGGCGATGGACGACGCACAGATCGCCACTGCGCTGGACCTCTCGGCCCGTCCGTTCCTGATCTGGACCGTCGATTTCCCGACCCCCAAGATCGGCACCTTCGACACCGAGCTTGTGCGCGAGTTCTTCCAGGCGCTGTCCACCCACGGCGGACTCACGCTGCACGTCGACAAGATCCACGGCTTCAACAGCCACCACATTGCCGAGGCTACATTCAAATCCGTCGCTCGCGCCCTGCGTGAGGCGGTGGAACCCGATCCGCGCCTGGGCGATGCGCTCCCCTCCACCAAGGGCGCGCTCTAGCCTTTCATCTTTGCCCAAATATCCCCGCCGGAGGCTCCGACGCTTCCGCCCCGCGCACCGGATCAGAAAATGCTCACTGCCCTCGTCGATTACGATTCCGGCAACCTCCACTCCGCCGAAAAGGCCTTCCAGCGCATGGCGTTGGAGGTTGGCGGCGGTGACATCCTGGTCACCTCCCGCCCCGAGGACGTGGCGCGCGCCGACCGGATCGTCCTGCCCGGCGACGGCGCCTTCCCGGCCTGTCGCGCGGCCCTGGGGTCCTATGGCGGGCTTTTCGAGGCCATCGAAGAGGCCGTGATCCGGAAGGGTCGGCCTTTCCTCGGGATCTGCGTCGGGATGCAGATGCTTGCCAGCCGTGGCCATGAATACCGGCTGACCGAAGGATTCGGCTGGATCCCCGGCGAGGTGGTGAAGATCGAGCCCGAGGACCGCAGCCTCAAGGTCCCGCACATGGGTTGGAACGATCTGGTCGTGGAACGAGCCCACCCGGTTCTGGACGGCATCGCCACGGGTGACCACGCCTATTTCGTCCACTCCTACCACTTCCGTGTGGCCGATCCGGCGCATCGCCTTGCCTTCTGCACCTATGGCGGCGAGATCACCGCCATCGTCGGCCGCGACAACATCCTTGGCACCCAGTTCCACCCCGAGAAAAGCCAGGCCACCGGGCTGCGCCTGATCGGCAACTTCCTGCGCTGGACGCCCTAGGTCCAGAGTCGCGGCTCGGCGAATTCCACCGAGTTTCCGGCCGGATCGCGGATGTAGAGGGACCGCGCACCGTTCGGCCAGTCGAACTCGGCCTCGATCGCAATGCCTGCGGCAACGAAGCGCGCCCGCCAGGCGGCGATCCCGGCGCGGCTGGCCGCAAAGCAGACATGCCCCCGGCCCCGCGCGCCATGGGTCGGCACCGGCAGCGCCGGATTGCCCGAGGGCAGATCGGTCGCGCCCGGGTCGAATACCAGCAGTACCCCCTGCCCCACCCGGAAGAAGACATGCCGCCCGTCGACTCGGGCGATCACCGGCAGGCCCAGAAGCCCGGCATAGAAGCCTTCGGCCGCCGCGAGGTCGGTCGCATAAAGCGCGGTCTCGAGGATGGCTTCGGGTCGCATCCGGCAAGGCTGCGCCCGGTGACCGCTTGGGTCAACCGGCTATTTCACCCGCTGCCAGGTCCCGCCGTCGCGGCAGATGCCCAGGACGCAGCCCCGCACTGACAGGCGGTCGCCCGCAAGCGTCATGTCGCCGTTATAGGTCTTGTCCCGGTCGGGCGAATAGATCTTGCCGTCGTCGTAAAGCCCGTCGGTGTAGGGCACCATGTCCCAGACGATGCGCTTGCCGACATTGGGGCTCTCGATCTGCTTGCCCGCGCCATCGAAGGCGCGGACCAGCACGCCGCAGAAAGCCGGGCCGCAGGGCGCGATCTCGACATGGCCGAAATTCCCGTTGTCGTCCTTGCGGGTCTGCCAGACCCCTTCAACCGGATCGGCCCAGGCCGAGCCAGCCACCAGCGCCATCCCGGTTGCCATAGCGAAAACCTTCATCCTTGCGTCCTCCTCCGCAATGTCCCAGTCCGCGAGCTTGCGCCCTGTGCAGATCCGGTCAAGCGTGACGTGGGGTCGCTTTTGTCGCCTTTTCATCCGCGCCGCCCCGTGCCAAAGACCGGCCGAGCAGCGACGGAGCCCGCGATGATCCTCTATCCCGCCATCGACCTGAAGGACGGCCAATGCGTCCGCCTTTTGCGCGGTGAGATGTCCGAGGCGACGGTCTTCGGCGACGACCCCGCGGCGCAGGCGTTGAAGTTTCAGGCGGCAGGCTGCGAATGGCTGCACCTTGTCGACCTGAACGGCGCCTTTGCGGGCCAGCCGGTGAACGCCGCCGCCGTCGAGGCGATCCTTGCAGCGGTGACGGTCCCCACCCAGCTGGGCGGAGGGATCCGCGACATGGCGACCATCGCCATGTGGCTGGAAAAGGGCCTGTCCCGCGTGATCCTTGGCACTGTCGCGGTGGAAAATCCCGCCCTGGTGCGCGAGGCCGCCAGGGCCTTCCCCGGCCAGGTCGCCGTCGGCATCGATGCCCGCAAGGGCCGGGTCGCCACCAAGGGCTGGGCGACGGAGACCGACGTGATGGCCTCCGATCTAGCCCAGTCGTTCCAGGACGCGGGCGTTGCGGCGATCATCTACACCGACATCGACCGCGATGGCGCCATGCAGGGTCCGAACATCGAGGCGACCGAGGCGCTGGCCCGTGCCGTGACCATCCCCGTCATCGCGAGCGGAGGCGTGTCGCGCATGGAGGATCTGATCGCCCTGCGCGACACCGGGGTGATCGCGGGCGCCATCTCGGGCCGGGCGCTTTATGACGGGGCCATCGATCTGGCCCAGGCGCTGCGGGCGCTGCGGGGGTAGCTCCTCGTTCGACTTCGTTTCCTCGGCGCAGGACAATCCGCAAGGGGTGACAACGTCATCGACGAGCCCCCCACTGGCCCTTTCCGTGCCTTCGGACTAGAAGGACGCGAGCCAAGGACCTTGCCCATGCTGAAAACCCGCATCATCCCCTGCCTTGACGTGGCCGATGGCCGCGTGGTCAAGGGCGTGAATTTCGTCGACCTGATCGATGCCGGCGACCCGGTCGAGGCGGCCAAGGCCTATGATGCCGCCGGTGCGGACGAACTGTGCTTCCTCGACATCATGGCGACCGAGGACAACCGCGCCACGATGTACGATCTTGTCACCCGCACGGCCGAGCAGTGTTTCATGCCCCTGACGGTGGGCGGTGGCGTGCGGACGCCCGAAGATGTCCGCAAGCTCCTCCTGGCAGGGGCAGACAAGGTCAGCTTCAACTCTGCCGCCGTGGCCGATCCCGATGTCGTGGCCCGCGCCGCCGATCGGTTCGGGTCGCAGTGCATCGTCGTCGCCATCGACGCCAAGACCGTGTCGCCGGGCAAGTGGGAGATCTTCACCCACGGCGGCCGCCGCGCGACCGGGATCGATGCCGTCGACTTCGCCCGCACCGTGGCCGCGAAGGGGGCCGGCGAAATCCTCCTGACCTCGATGGACCGCGACGGCACGCGGGCGGGGTTCAACATCCCCCTCACCCGCACCATTGCGGACGCCGTCGACATTCCCGTCATCGCCAGCGGAGGCGTCGGCACGCTCGACCACCTGGTCGAGGGCATCACCGAAGGCCATGCCTCGGCCGTCCTCGCCGCCTCGATCTTCCATTTCGGCACCTATACCATCGGCCAGGCCAAGGCTCATATGGCCGCCGCCGGCATCCCCGTGAGGCTGACATGAGCCTGGAGTCCCTCGCCGCCACCATCGCCGCTCGCAAGGGCGCGGATCCAGAGACCTCCTGGACTGCCAAACTGCTCGCCAAGGGGCCGGAGAAATGCGCCGAGAAATTCGGGGAAGAGGCGGTCGAGGCGATCATCGAGGCCGTGAAAGGCGACCGGGCCCGGTTGACGGCCGAGGCGGCGGATGTGCTTTACCACCTTCTCGTCATGCTCGCCGCGCGGGACGTGACACTGCAGGACGTGCTGGCCGAACTGGAACGCCGCGAGGGTACGTCTGGCATCGCCGAGAAAGCCGGTCGCTGACCAGAACACCCAGGTCAGAGATTCGACGACCGGAAGCCGATGCCGCGGCCTGGGTCGGTCCTGCACCGGCCCGGGGAGGCGGCGGTGCAAATGCCGGGGGGCGCACTGGCCTCCGGCAGGCTTGACCTGCATCAATGCGGGCTTCCGGCTGAGCGAACAGTCTGAATGTGACAGGATCGTCTGTCGTTTCTCGAACGGGAGTTGGCCATGAACCGGGTACGTTCCTTCCTGCTGCTTGCGGTCCTGTCGGGCCTGGCTGCCTGTGCCCAGACAGACACCTATCCCGTCAGCGCCGAGCAATGTGGTCCGAGCGATCCGGTCAAGTCTCTGGACGCGGCCGACTGCGTCGTCCCCGGGAGTTGAGCCGGTCTCCCCGAAGCGCGGCATCTCGTGCAACGGGGGTGGGGGCGTCTGCGGTTCGGGTTTCCCATCACGGCCATCAGGGGGCAGCACGCGCGTCCGCGGCAAGGGACGACGTGCCGCCCTGCCGGTTGCGGGCGTTCAGACAAGATGCTTGGGATGGGGTCGCCGGTGGGGGGCGTGACTTCACGCAGCCTACCGCAGCCAGAGCCCTTCGCGTTTCAGCGTATTGCGGATCACCTGCTCGCGGTGCGGCAGCCGTTCTCGGTCGAACAGCGCCCGCGCTTTCCGGCCCTTGTTCTGGTAGACCATCGTCTTGACGGGCGCCCAGTCGCGCAAGGTGGGCCGCAGGGCCTTGTCCTTCGCCACCGTCTCCAGCACCTCTACCGCGCGATCACTTTCGCGGGCATATAGCAGCGGCAGGGTGCGGTAATGGCAGGTCGCCGCTCCGTCCAGCGCCGCAAGCTCTGGCCCCGGCCGCCCACCGCCGAAGGAATGGATCACCAGCGGCAGCGCGATCTGGTCAAGCCAGGGAAAAAGCTCCTGGCAGACCAGTTCGGGCGGCGGGTTGCCGCGGATTTCCTTGGCCCAGGCAAGGAATCGGTTGCCGAAGGCGCGCGGGCTTTCGTGGAAGAACCAGCCCGCGTTGAAGTAGAGACAGCGCTGCCAGTAATCCTCGGGCTGGCTACGGTCGAGCGAGCTGTCAAAGTCCAGGCCAAAGCGGTCGTATAGGGCCTTCCAGGTCTCGGTCAGGGTCGGGCCGTACAGTTCGACCTTCGGCCAGGTATTCTCGCGCCGCATCGAGGCCGAGGGGCGGGAGAAGTCGAAGGGGATTGCGGACAGGGGCCCGGTGACCAGCGTATCGGTGTCCAGGAAGAGGAAGGGTCCCTCGGGCAGTTCGGCCAGCGCCTCGATCTTGTTGCCGTGCGGATAGTCCTGGCCGAAGACGCGCGCCTCGAAAGGCAGGATCTCGGCCCCGAGATCCTTGAGCAACGCGCGGGTCTGCGGCGCCATGCGCGGGTCGTTCGGCCATTTGCCGCCCGGTTGCGGCTCTGCAATGAAGAGGCGACCCGAAAAGCCGGGGTCCGCGTGGCGCAGCGAAGCCGCAAGGAGAATCGCTTCGTATTCCAGTCGGCCGGACTGGCCGACGGCGAGGATACTGAAGCTCATTTCGGCGTGAAGCGCAGACTCAGACAGGACATGCCGCCGTCAAGTTTGGCACATTCGGAATTGCCGATCTCGCGGACGGTGAAACCTGCGGCCTCGATCGCGGCGCGGGTGCCGGGGAAGCCCGCGGGCATCAGGACCAGGTCGTTGAAGCGGATCGTGTTGGCGGCGGCCTCTTCACCCTCGGGCACGTCGATGACCCTGTAGCCGGCAAAGCAGCCCGAGACAGAGAGGCGGCGCGTCGCAAGGATGGTGTCCACGTCCAGAAGCGAGCAGTCGGTCTTGAAATGCAGGACACCGGGGGGCGTGTGCACCTCGCGCACCTTGTGGCCCCAGGGGGCGACGAGGGCTGTCAGTTCGGCAATCCCGGCCGCATTGGTGCGGGCGGAGCGGCCGACGAGGATCTCGCGTTCCGTCACCAGGATGTCGCCGCCTTCTATGAAACTATCCGGCCCGGTGATCCCGACCACTTCGCTGTAGAGCGCGCGGAGGTGAGGGGCCATCTCGGCCGCCTCGCCCAGCCGCGAGGGGGCGCCGGGGCGCATGATGACGGCCCCCTGCGGCAGGCAGAGCGCAGTATCCTCGACAAAGACCGAATCGGGATAGGCGTCCAGCGGCGGAAGTTCGACCACCGTCGCCCCGGTTTCGCGCAGCGTGGCAATATAGGCGTCATGATGCGCCTGCATCAGCGCAAGGTCCGGGTTGCCGGTATCCACCGCACGCAGGCCCCGGGTGATCGAGGCGGCGGGGCGGCGGGTAATGGCATGGGTGAAGTGGATCGAGAAGGACATGGGGTGCGGCCTCTGGCTGGTGCCAAGGGTGTCGCAATTTGTCAGCCGCGGCGCAAGGGCAAGGAGGATGTCTGGCAACAGTTCGGAAGACACGATTTTTCTGCGAAAAATCGGATCCTTCGCAGAAGGATCGTGGTCTGTCGGTTTCACCATTTCGATGAATGGTGGGCGACCCTGGAATCGAACCAGGCATGGGTCGCCCCGGGGGAGTTACAGTCCCCTGCCGCACCTTGCAGCTCGTCGCCCGCCGGGAGTTCGTCTACCCAAGGGGGCCGGGGGCGTCAAGGGTTGTCGGTCAAGATTTCGGCTTGCATCGGCGGGCGGGGCTGCGCAATGGTCCGGGACTGATTTCAGGGGGCGCGGCATGGCGGCGGGCGGCAGGAAACCGGCCTGGGTGGTCGAAAAGGAACGCGGCGAAAAGCGCGAGGCGCGCGAGAGCGTCTGGCTTTTCGGCCTGCATGCAGTGCGCGATGCCTTGATGAATCCGCGGCGCGAGAAGTTGCGGCTGGTCGTGACGAAGAACGCGCTGGACAAGCTGGAACCGGCGGTTGCGGCCTCGGGGATGAACCCCGAGGTGGTTGAGCCGCGCCGCTTCGACGTGCCGATCGATCCCGGCTCGGTCCACCAGGGCGCAGCGGTCGAGGTGCGTTCGTTGAACTGGGGCCGGTTCCAGGACGTCTGCGCCGCGGGCGAGGGGCTGCCGCTGGTCGTGCTCTTGGACCGGGTGACCGATCCGCACAACGTGGGGGCCATCCTACGCTCGGCCGAGGTGTTCGGGGCGCGCGCGGTGATCGCGCCAAAGCATCACTCGGCGCCCGAGACGGGCGCGCTGGCCAAGACGGCCAGCGGCGCGCTGGAGCGGCAACCCTATCTGAAGGTCACCAACCTTGCCGAGGCGATGGAGGCCCTGAAGGACATGGGCTTCACGCTGATCGGCCTGGACGGCGAGGCGCCGGTGACGCTGGAGGCAGCCGTCGCGGGGGCCGGGGGACGGCCGATCGCCCTTGTCCTGGGGGCCGAGGGACCGGGCCTGCGGGAAAAGACGCGCGAGACCTGTGATCTGCTGGCCCGGATCCCTTTTGCCGGGGCTTTCGGCAGCCTGAATGTATCGAACGCGGCGGCAGTGTCGCTTTATGCCGCGAGCGGGGCGCTACGCGCATGATCACGACTCTGCGACAGGTCTTTAACGGCGCGTTCAGCTTTCTAAATGACAGTAAGGAGGCACGGGCCGGAACCCCGTCCTTGACTTCACTGTCCCTCGTTCCGCGACTGGGCGCCTGGGTCTTCCGGGCGCCCTTTTTCATCGGGTGATGCCATGCCGACCGACAGCGAACTCCGCGATATCCTGACCAGCGTCAAGACCGTTGCTCTGGTGGGTTGGTCGCCCAAAGCCGATCGGCCCAGCCATCGCGTGGCCGACTACCTGAAGCGCAAGGGCTATCGGGTGATCCCGGTGAACCCCGGCGCGGCCGGGCAGCAGGCCCTGGGCGAAACGGTCGTCGCGACGCTGGCCGAGGCGGGGCCTGTCGACATGGTCGACATCTTCCGCCGCAGCGAAGAGGCCGGAGCCGTGGCGGATGAGGCGGTCCGGCTGGGCGCGAAGGTCGTCTGGATGCAGATTGGCGTGGTGGATGAGGCAGCTGCCTCGCGCGCGCGGGGGGCGGGGGTCAAGGTGGTGATGAACCGCTGCCCTGCCATCGAGATCCCTCGTCTGGGGCTGTAGCGACCCGTTCAGGGGCGCCGCGGCCTTGGGCCTTGAGCGGGCCGTGTGAACCGACAGGCCTGTGCCCGGCATCCCGTTGCCAGTCGCATGGTTCCCCCCTACCCTGCCGCGCGAACAATGGAGGACCCCATGACCGACAGACCCCTCGGCTTTGAAACGCTTGCCATCCATGCCGGTGCCGAACCGGACCCCGCCACCGGCGCCCGGCAGGTGCCGATCTACCAGACCACTGCCTACGTCTTCCGGGATGCCGATCACGCGGCCAAGCTGTTCAACCTGCAAGAGGTGGGCTACATCTACTCCCGCCTGACGAACCCGACCGTCTCCGCGCTGGCGAACCGGGTCTGCGCGCTGGAGGGCGGCGCAGGCGCGATCGCCTGTTCCTCGGGCCACGCCGCGCAGATCATGGCGCTTTTCCCGATCATGGCCCCGGGCCGGAACATCGTCGCCTCGACCAAGCTCTACGGCGGCACGATCCAGCAGTTCTCGAACACGATCCGCAAGTTCGGCTGGTCCGCCAAATTCGTCGACTTCGACGACCCCAAGGCCATCGAGGCCGCCATCGATGCCGACACCCGGGCCCTCTTCTGCGAGACGATCTGCAACCCCGGCGGCGCGCTGTCCGACTTGCCCGCCATCGCCCGCGTGGCCGACCAGGCGCATATCCCGCTGATCGTCGACAACACCACCGCCAGCCCCTACCTCTGCCGCCCGATCGAGCACGGCGCGACCCTCGTCGTCCATTCGGCCACCAAGTACCTTACCGGCAACGGCACGGTGACCGGCGGGATCGTGGTCGATTCGGGCAAGTTCGACTGGTCGAAGGACGACAAGTTCCCCTCGCTCTCCCAGCCCGAGCCCGCCTACCACGGTCTCGTCTTCCACCCGACGCTCGGCAACATGGCCTTCACCTTCCACTCCATCGCCATCGGCCTGCGCGACCTTGGCATGACGATGAACCCGCAGGGTGCCCATTACACGCTGATGGGAATCGAGACCCTGGCCCTGCGGATGCAGCGCCATGTCGAGAACGCGCAGATCGTCGCGGAATGGCTGGAGCAGGACCCGCGGATCGGCAAGGTGACCTGGCCGGGCCTCAAGTCCTCGCCCTATCACCACCTCGCGCAGAAGATCACGCCCAAGGGGCCCGGCGCGCTGTTCACCTTCACGGTGAAGGGCGGGTATGAGGCCTGCGTCAAGCTGATCGACAATGTGAAGCTCTTCAGCCATGTCGCGAACCTGGGCGACACGCGGTCGCTGATCATCCATCCGGCCTCGACCACCCACCGGCAGCTGTCGGAGGAGGCTCAGGTCAGGGCCGGTGCCGCGCCGGATTCGGTGCGCGTCTCGATCGGGATCGAGGATGTCCGCGACATCATCGCGGATCTCGACCAGGCGCTGGCCAAGGCGACGGCCTGACGCACAAAGACCAGGGGTCAGCCCTCCGGGGCTGACTCCAGCGGCGGGGCGGGGAAGACGCCCTCGGGCAAGGGCGACAGCCAGGCCACCCGGGCGATGATTCGCATCGGAGCGCCGGGCGCCCAGTCCAGTGAGAGGCTTTGCAGGCGGCAGTTGAGCCCGCTCTCGGGGCAGGCAGTCCGGGCCAGGGCTGCGGTCAGTGCGGCCTCGACCGACTGGCTGCCCTCGGAGCCCGGTTCCAGTTCCAGCAGCGTGCGGCTTTGGGTCAGCACATGCGCACCGAGATCGGGCAGGTCCTCGGCCTCGGGTTTCAGACGGTAGACAATATCTAGCCGGAAGCGCGCCGTCCCCTGCACGGGATCGACGCTCCCCGCCTCGACCCGGGCGAAGTTCACCGCGCAATCGGCGGCCAGGGTCTGGGTCAGGATCTTGCACAGCGGCTCGGCCAGCTTGGGCGCGCGGATGTCGGCCAGGACCTGCAGATAGGGCTCGTCCGGCAGCTTTTCGCCCTGGGCCAGAAGGTCGGTCAGCCGGGCGGTGCGCAGGATGGTGACCACCCGCCCGGGCTGGAAACGGTCCTGGCGCAGATAGGCCAGCGCCTCGGCCTGCGGAACCAAACCGCCCGAGGGCGAGATCAGCCAGTCCTGGCTGGGGACCGGCACCGAACCGTCGGATGGCGCCTTGGCCTGGTCGGGCGCTCTTTCCGGCAGCGACTGGTAATATTGCCAGCCCGCCGCACCGAAGCCCACGACCATCAGCAACAGCCCGGTTCCCAACAACAGGCGCAGCATCAGAAGCCTACCCCCTGCCGAATGTAATCCAGATTGCCGAAGGCGAAGGTCAGGGCGATGGCCTTGACCCTGGCCTCGAATCCCTCGCCCTCGGGGGTCTGGCCGCGGATCTCGAAGAAACGGTCCTGGGTCATGCGAATCTTCGACCCGTTGATCGAGGCATAGACGGCCTTTGGTTCTTCCGGCCCCGGGACAGGACCAACGACCGAGATCGTGCCCTGGTCAAAGCCGATCCGGCTGGTCGAGGCCGCGACCCCGAAAGTATCGCGGAACCAGATGTCATAGGCCGCCACGCGGTCGCGGATCTGGCCCAGGCGTTCTTCGGCCTCGGCGGCCGAGACTGTGCCGGCCGCAACCGACTGGAAGAGGCGATTCCCGTCGTTCAGCTCATAGGTCGGCCGGATCTCGCAGGCCTGCAGCCCATCGTCCAGGATCACCTCGACCGGGACCACCGGGTCAAGGTTGGCAACCCCGGCCTGGGTTCCGCCCAGCAGGACCACCCGCTCGATCCGTGCGCCGGGGGCGCTGTGGATGTTCCACATCCGATTTCGTCCGCCGGTCTCCAGCACCAGATAGATCGGGGCCGAGGTTTCGGTGACCGCAACGTCATAGGATTCATAGCTGGGGCCCGAGACATCCAGCATCATCGAGGTCCCGCTGCTGCGGTAGAGGTTGACCAATTGCTGCACCCCGGCCGCAAGATGGGTGTCGTTGTAGGTGGACATCGCAAGGTCGATCCCGCTGGAGCCCGCGGTGACATGACCGACGATGCTGCCTGCCAGCGGCGGCGTCGGCCGACAGCCCGTGATCTGGCGGATCGTGGTGATCTCGGCCGGGATGTCGCGATCGACCTGGGTCCTGTAACCAGAGATGACATCGGCGATGAACACCGGCCGGTTTCCTGCACTGGCCGCGATCGGCCCCCTGACCTGCAGCCCGTCGCTGCCGTCGTCCAGATAGTCCTGCGGCGACTCCCCCGCGTGGCTGGCCATGACGACATCGGCGGACCGGGTCCAATCGACCGCCTGCTCAAGCACGGCCTCGGGCAGGATTCCTTCCAGGATGCGCGGGCTGCCGACAAACAGGGCAACGCTGGCCAGTGCGATGGCGCCGGCAATTGCCAAGCTGATCGGACCGCGCACCATTCCCCTGCTCCCGCCACCGCGACAGAATGCTCTTCCTGGCCAACTTGGGCAAAATCAGGCCGAAACGGCGGAACTGTTGCGATTTCGGCCTGATTCCCTTGGGTTAGCGCCCTTACTGCACGATCTCGTAGAAAATCGTGACCGTGGCCTCGACATCCACCTCGCCCCCAGCGATCGGGACCGGAGCGGCGGCGAGTTCGGCCTTGTACATCGGGATCGGCCCCTGCATCGGTGTCCCCTCGCTGATCGAGACGACACGCCCCAGGGTCACCCCCGCCGCCGTCGCCAGAAGCTCGGCCCGCGCACGGGCGTCGGCAACGGCCTCTTTGCGGGCCTCATCCATCAGGGGCCGGGGGTCGGTGAAGCCAAAGCTCAGCCCGTTCAGCGTGTTCGCCCCGTCCTGCACGGCCGCATCCAGCACCTGACCCAGCCCCGCCAGATCGCGGATCGTCACCGTCAGCAGGTTCGCCGCGACATAGCCCGAGATCGTGGGGCTGCCGCTGTCATAGCCGGTCCAGTTCGGATTGACCGACAGGTTCGAGGTCTGCATGTCCCGCGCCTCGACCCCGGCCGCGGTCAGCCGGGCCATCACCGCCTCCATCGCGGCGGAATTGGCGGCAAGCGCGGCGCTGGCCGTCTCGCCCTGGGTGGTGACGCCGATCGACAGGCTTGCCATGTCGGGCGCCGCCTCGACCGAGCCGACGCCGGTGACGCTCATCAGCGGGGCGGGCGCCTCTTGCGCGACGGCGGGCGTGGCGATGGGCAGCGTCAGGGCAAGGGCGACGGCAAGGGCAGGGGCGAGGGCGGGGATGGAAAGGACACGCATCGGGTTTCTCCTTGGTTGCGCGGCAGATTTCGGAGTTGTGACGCAAGCCGCAAGCCGATCCTTGGCCGTTTTCCTTCCCTTCGGCAAAAAGCTGCTGTAGTTCTGCGCCAGCCCTGCGCGGCACGTTCCCGCGCCTTCATTTTCCGTGCTAGACCCGCCACATGAAACCGACTTTCGCACTTGATCTGACCCGCGACGTCGTGGGGCTTCTGCATCGGACCCCGAAGGGTTGGCTTTCGCTGGGCGAGGTGGCCTTCGACGCCCCCGACCTGGACGAGGCGCTGGCCTATCTGCGCAAGACGGCGCTTGGCCTGTCGCCCCTTGGGCTGGCCAGCAAGATCGTGCTGCCGAACAGCCAGATCCTTTACACCGAAGTGAATGCTCCCGGCCCCAGCCGCGAGGACAAGCGCCGCCAGATCGCCGAGGCGCTGGAGGGCAAGACGCCCTATGACGTGGCCGATCTGGTCTTCGACTGGTCCGGCAAGGGCGCTACTGTCAAGGTCGCCGTCGTCGCGCGCGAGACCCTGGAAGAGGCCGAGGCCTTCGCCGTTCAGCACAAGCTGAACCCGGTCGGCTTCGTCGCCATCCCCGAGGATGGGGCCTTCGTGGGCGAGCCCTTCTTCGGCCAGACCCAGGCCGCCGCGACCCTTCTGGCCGAAGGCGAGACGGTCGAGAAAGACCGCGATCCGGTCAGCATCCTGCAACGCGACCTGCCCGCCGCGCCGCCGTCTCCCGTCGTCGACGCCGCGCCAGAGCCGGAACCGGAACCGGAACCGGAGCGCCTGCCCGAGCCGGAACCCGAACCCGAGCCCCTGCCCGAGCCTGCGCCCGTCGCCGAAGCCGCGCCTCCACCGCCCCCTGCCCCTGCGGCAAAGCCCGAGGATGACCCGCTTCCCGGCCTGGAAGAGGCGCTGAACGCCGACTTGCCCGAGCCTGGCCCCGCCGCAGCTCTGCCACCCGTGGCCGCAGCGCCCGAAGAAGGTCCGGCCGAAGACGATCTGGTCGACGACCTGCCCGGAGGCAAGCTCTTCAGCCAGGGGTCCGCGGCAAAAGCGCCGGCACCCACGAAGGAAGAGGTCGCGGAAGCCCCCTTTGCCCATGTGCCCGACAGCCAGGGGGACGACGAAGGCCCCGCCCCGGCGGCCGCGCCCGCTTCCCGCAAGGTCGAGCCGAAAACCAGCGTCACCGCGACCGAGCTTGACGACGACATCCCGCCCGTGCCGCCCTCGGCTGCCATGGTGGCTTTTGCCAGCCGCCGCGCAGGTCAGGGTGCCGCGCCCGCTGTCGCCGCCCCCTCAAGTGCGCGACCGGAGGCTCCGCCGAAGGCAAAGCTCGGCGCAGCGGCGCCTGCGACTGCCCGGCCGACCCCGGCCAAGGGCTTCCAAGGCATGGTGACGGCCCCGTCGATCCCCGGGACGCGCGGCAAGCCCAAGACCAGGCCCGGCGCCGAAATTCCCCGCCCGGCGGGTCCCGGCCCGACCACGGTGAAATCCCCGGCCCGGCCGGGCGGCACTTTCGGCACCGCCGTCCCGGCCCGCAGACGCGGGGGGATGGTGTTCACCATCCTCGTCGCGCTGCTTCTGCTGTTCCTGGCGCTGATCGCGGCCTGGTCGTCCTACTACCTCTCCGCCGGGAATGAGGTCCCGTCCGAAACCGAACTCGCCGCCGCCGATCCCGCCGCGACCGGGATGCCGGACGTCGAGGACGAGATGCTGGCCGACCTGCAGGATCCCGAAGACCTGGCCGCGCCCCTGCCCGAGGCAGAGGCCGTGACAGACGCGGTCGATGCGGCCACTCTGGCAACCGAAACCGACCAAGCGCCGGTCGAAGTCCCCGTTGCGCCCGAGGCCGTCGAGCCTGCCGAGACAGCCGTCGTCACGGCCGAGCCTGCACCGGAAACCGAGGTTGCGACCGACCTTTCCGCCGCTCAGGCCCCGGCCGAGGACCAGGATGAGATCTTCCTGTCGGCGATGGATGCGCCGCCTCCAGCCCTGGACGCACTGGCCCTGCCGACGCCCCTGGATACCGCTGATGCGGCTCCGGGTCCGGTTATGCCGCCTCCGGCCTTCGGGACCGTCTACCGCTTCGACGCGAACGGCCTTCTGATGCCGACGCCCGAGGGGATCGTCAGCCCCGAGGGCGTGCTGCTGATTTCCGGCCCCCCGCCGCTGGTCCCGCCGTCGCGAAGCGAAGCCGCCGCCGCATTGGCCGCCGCTGCGGCCGCTCCGCCCGATCCGGCGGACGAGCCCGTGGCCGCGACCGTCGACCCGGCGGCCGAGCCCGTCCCGACGACGACCGCCGCCGATGCCTCGCTGGTCACGGCGGGTGAAGCGGAGGCCGCCCAGCCGACCGCTGCCGAGCCCGCGCCCGCCGATCCTGCCCTGGCGGGCTTCCGCCCCCGCGCCCGGCCCGAGACTTTGGTCGTCCCGGCGCCCGAGGACGAGGCGAGCCTGCCCCCCGATCCCGCCCTTGCCGCCGAATTCGCCGGCAAGCGCCCTCTGCCCCGCCCCGAGATCATCCTCGCCGCCGCAGCCGCCGCCCAGCCCGCGGACCTTGGCGCCCAGGGCGCCTCGCTGACCGCCCAGGCCGAGGCCGAGCTGGCCGCCGCCGCTGCGCTGGAGGCGCAGAACCCGTCGGTCGTCGCGATCTCGCGCCGCCCCGAGGCCCGGCCCCGCGACTTCAGCGCTGCGGTCGAAGCCGCCGTCGCCGCCGCCGTCCGCGCCCCGGAACCCCAGGAGGTGGCCGCAGCCGCACCCGCCCCCGATCTGAAGCCCGAGGAACTGGACGAAGCAACGGGCGACGAGCCCGAGGTCGCCAGTGCCGCGCCATCGATCCCGACCCGGGCCAGCGTGGCAAAGCAGGCGACCTTCGCCGACGCGATCAACCTGTCGAAGCTGAACCTGATCGGCACCTACGGCACCGATTCGCGCCGCTACGCTCTGATCCGGCAGGCCAACGGACGGTACAAGAAGGTCTCGGTCGGCGACCGGATCGATGGCGGCACCATCAAGGCGATCACCGAGACCGAGGTCCGCTACCAGAAGGGCGGGCGGCTGCTGAGCTTGAAGATGCCGAAGGCCTGACGCCGGGGCTGCCCACGCTGGACAGCCCAAGCGTCGCCTTAGAAATCAACCGCTTGCGCTTGCGCGTTAATCTTTCGGAAAGGCCTGGCGCGCCGGTCGGGACCGCTCGTCGATGACGTCGTCCCGCCTCGCCACCTTGCGACGAGGAGACGAAGTCGAACGAGGAGCCGTCCGTCAGCCCGCCGCGACCCCCGCTTCGGCAAAGGTCGCCATGCCGGAATGACAGGCGACCGCCCCCTGCACCACGCCGATCGCCAGCGCCGCGCCCGAGCCCTCGCCAAGCCGCAGGTCCAGCGCCAGAAGCGGCTCCTTCCCCAGCTTCTCCAGCAGCCGCGCATGTGCCCCCTCGGCGCTTTGGTGGCCGGCGACACAATGATCCAACGCCCCCGGCGCCGCCCGCTCCAGCACTGCGGCGGCCGAACAAGCGATGAACCCGTCCAGGATCACCGGCACCCGCGCCATCCTTGCGCCAAGGATCGCCCCCGCCATCGCCGCGATCTCGCGCCCGCCCAGGCAGCGCAGAACCTCTAGCGGATCGGACAGGAGCGCCTGGTGCCGTTCGACCCCGGCGGCGATGGCGGCCTCTTTCCGGCGCAGGCCCGCGTCGTCCACCCCCGTTCCGCGCCCCGCCCAGCCGAAACCGCCATAGAGCGCCGTTGCGATGGCGGCGGCGGCGGTGGTGTTGCCGATCCCCATCTCGCCCGCGACGAACAGGTCCGACTGCGGATCCACGGCCTCGTATCCCGTCCGCAGCGCGGCCACGACCTCGGCCTCGGTCATCGCCGGGCCTTCGGTGAAATCCGCCGTCGGTCGGTCAAGGTCAAGCGCGTGGACATCGAGCTTCGCGCCGAAGGCCCGCGCAAGCTGGTTGATCGCCGCCCCGCCATGGGAAAAATTGGCCACCATCTGCGCCGTCACCTCGGCCGGAAAAGCCGAGACGCCCTTGGCGGTCACCCCATGGTTTCCGGCGAAGATCGCGATCTGCGGCCGGTCGGCGCGAGGCTTCTCGGTCCCCTGCCACCCCGCCAGCCAGATCGCCAGAGTCTCGAGCCGCCCCAGCGCCCCTGGCGGCTTGGTCAGCTGTCCGTTCCGCGCCTCGGCCGCGGCGATGGCGCTTGCGTCGGGAACCGGCAGCCGGGTCAGGAGTGTGCGGAAGTCGGCGAGGGTCTGAAAGGGCATGGGGCGCGTCTCGGCAGTTGATCCTTGATGCGCTTGGGGCTACCCCAGTGCCTCTGTCAATGCCAGCCGGGATCAGCCGCCTTGCCCACCAGTCGCGACATTCCCCACCGGATCCTGCCCGACGTCTGGTCTGCCTTCGCGCTGCTGACACGACTGCCAGTGCCGGACCACCGGCCCAGCGGGGCGGCCTCGGCCTGGGCCTGGCCCGTGGTCGGCGCGGTGCTGGGGGCTCTGGCCGCGCTGCTGGCCGGTCTGGCGCTTTGGCTGGGCCTGAAGCCGGGGGTTGTGGCAGTCCTGGTGCTGCTCCTGGGTGCGGTGCTGACGGGGGGGCTGCACGAGGACGGGTTGTCGGACACGGCGGACGGGCTGTTCGGCGGCTGGACGCGCGAGCGGCGGCTGGAGATCATGAAGGACAGCCGCGTCGGCAGTTACGGCGTCCTGGCTCTGGTCCTGGTGACGCTGGCGCGCTGGTCGGCGCTGGAGGCGGTCCTTGCGGGCGGAGAGCTTTGGGCGCTGGTCGCGGCAGGCGCACTGTCGCGGGCGCCGATGGGGCTGGTCATGTCGGCGCTGTCCAATGCACGCGGAACGGGCCTCGCGCATGCGACGGGGCGCCCCTCGGCAAAAGTGGCGGGGGCGGGGACAGGACTGGCCTTGCTTCTGGCGCTGGTCTTTGCGGGCTGGGCCGTTCTGCCGATGGTGCTGGCGGTGGCGCTGGTCACCGGCTGGCTGGCCCGCACGGCTCAGGCGCGGATCGGCGGGCAGACCGGAGACATCCTGGGCGCCACGCAGCAACTGGCCGAGGCCGCCTGTCTGGCCGTCCTGGCCGCCCGCACGTAGGGCCGGACGCAGGCGATTTCCTGCAGGAAGCCGTACCGGAATTCTTGAAAATTCCGCCCCCCCCGCACAGCGGCCCTGCGGCGCGACAGGGGGCACCCTCTGGCCTTTGCGCCCGCTGCGCGCTAGACGGTCGTGAAGAGCTTGCGAGGCCGCACCATGTCCGACTTTTCCGACGCCATTTCCTCGACCGAGGACATCATCGAGGATGCCCGCAACGGGCGGATGTTCATCCTGGTCGATCACGAGGACCGCGAGAACGAAGGCGACCTGGTCATCCCGGCGCAGATGTGCACGCCCAGCGCGATCAACTTCATGGCGACCCATGGCCGCGGCCTGATCTGCCTGGCGCTGCCGGGCAGCCGGATCGACGCGCTGGGTCTGCCGCTCATGAGTCCGAAGAACTCCAGCCGGCACGAGACCGCCTTCACCCTCTCGATCGAGGCGCGCGAAGGGGTGACGACGGGAATCTCTGCCGCCGACCGGGCGCGGACTGTCAGCGTGGCCATCGACCCGACGAAAGGCGCGGCGGATATCGCGACGCCTGGGCACATCTTCCCGCTGCGTGCGCGCGAGGGCGGGGTGCTGGTCCGCGCGGGCCACACCGAGGCCGCGGTGGACGTCAGCCGTCTGGCGGGGCTGAATCCCAGTGGCGTGATCTGCGAGATCATGAACGACGACGGCACCATGGCGCGCCTGCCGGACCTGGTGAGCTTCGCGCAGAAGCACGGGCTGAAGATCGGCACGATCAGCGACCTGATCGCCTATCGCCGCCGCCACGACAACCTGATCACGGAAAAGGCCGTCCGCTCGGTCCAGTCGGTGCATGGCGGCGACTGGCTGATGCGGGTTTTTGCGGATGAAACGCATGGCGACGAGCATATCGTCCTGTCGAAGGGCGACCTTGCGGCCCCCGGGCCGGTGCTGGTCCGGGTCCATGCGCTAAACCCGCTGGAGGATGTGCTGGGCGTGGGCTCCGGGGGCGAGTTGCCCGCGGCCATGAAGATCATCGCGGCCGAGGGGCGCGGGGTGGTGGTCCTTCTCCGCGACACGACGATGAAGATGGTGACGCCCGGCGAACACTCGCCCCAGACCCTGCGGCAGTACGGGCTTGGCGCGCAGATCCTGTCGTCACTGGGGCTGTCCTCGATTACGCTGGTGACGAATTCCGCCGCGCCGCGCTTTGTGGGCCTGGATGCCTATGGCCTCACCATCGCGGGCACCCGCCCGATCAAGGAGTAGGCCCATGGCCGGTTCGGAAAGCCATTACACCCTGCCACTGCCCAGCTTCGACAAGCCGGTGAAACTGCTGATCGTCGTCGCGCCCTACTACAAGGACATCGCCGACAACCTCATCGCTGGGGCGCGCGGGGTGGCCGAGGCCTGCGGGGCGAAGGTCGATCTGGTCGAGGTGCCGGGCGCTCTGGAAGTGCCAACCGCGATCGCCATGGCGGAACGGATGGCCGAATACGACGGCTATGTCGCGCTTGGCTGCGTGATCCGGGGCGAGACGACGCATTATGACACGGTCTGCAATGACTCGAGCCGCGCGATCAGCCTGCTGGGCCTGCAGGGCGCCTGTATCGGCAACGGCATCCTGACGGTGGAAAACCGCGCCCAGGCCGAGGTGCGGGCGGATCCGGCCGGGCAGAACAAGGGGGGCGGCGCGGCGGCGGCGGCCTTGCACCTGATCGCGCTTTCGCGCAAATGGGCCGGAACTTCCAAGGGGATCGGTTTCCGGGCATGACATCGGACAAGGGACAGCAGAAGCGCCAGATGAAATCCGCAGCGCGGCTTTATGCCGTGCAGGCGCTGTTCCAGATGGAAAGCTCGGGCCAGACGGTCGAAGGCGTGACGCGCGAATTCGAATCGCACCGCTTCGGCGCGACCTATGACGAGGGCGAGTTCGCCGAGGGCGACGTGGATCACTTCCGCGCCGTGGTGGGGTCCGCGGTCAACTGGCAGGCGAAGATCGACCAGATGACCGACCGCGCCTTGGTCGCGGCCTGGCCGATCGACCGCATCGACCCGGTACTGCGCGCGCTCTTCCGCGCAGCGGGGGCCGAGCTGGTGGACATGGCAACGCCGCCAAAGGTGACGATCAACGAATATGTCGACGTGGCCAAGGCCTTCTTCCCCGACGGGAAGGAGCCGAAGTTCGTCAACGCCGTCCTTGACCATATGGCGCGCGAGGCCAAGCCCGGGGCTTTCTGACGCGTCCAACGCAGGACCAACCCAGTGGAGCCCGTGACATGCGCCGTCTTTCCCTTGCCGCCCTTCTTGCCGTGACCACGACCGCAGCCTGTGCCGTAGAGCCTGATCCGGTCGGTGTCGACTGGCAGTTGCTGGCCGTCGATGGCGCGGTCGTGGACCATGCCGCAACCCTGCGGATCGAGGCCGATGGCACGCTGGGCGGCAAGGCGCCCTGCAACAGCTGGTCAAGCCAGAACGGCGCGGCCCTGCCCGATCTGGCGCTGCGCGGGATTCGCGCAACGCGGATGGCCTGCGACCGGCTGGCCGAGGAACAGGCCTTCTTTGCGGTCCTTGAGGTAATGACCCGGGCCGAAATGGACGAAGATAGCCACCTGATCCTGACCGGACCCGAGGGGCGGGTGCTGGAATTCGTCCGCGACCGCAGCGCAGGCGAGACTTGCAAGACCTGTCGGGCGAGGGAT
>JBKHWC010000045.1:0-26519 GCA_046569765.1 Alphaproteobacteria bacterium
ATCAACACGGAAGGGGCGATCGCCGGCATGTTCGTGGGCCTGGTGTTCACCTCGGTCTACATCTTCATCTACAAGGGCTGGTTCTTCCTGCCCGGCACCAACTGGCTGCCCGACACCGCCGACAACTACGTCTTCGGCATCTCGCCGCTGTCGATCGGCACCATCGGCGCCCTGGTCAACTTCGTCGTCGCCTTCGTGGTGTCCGGCGCGACCAAGGCCCCGCCGCAGAATGTCGTCGACCTGATCGAGTCGATCCGCGTGCCGAAAGGCGCCGGAAAGGCCCAGTCGCACTAAGCAATCCGCGCCTCCGGGGCTTTCCCCGGGGGCGCGCCCCCTTCACCGGAATCAGGATCATGGATCAGGACCGCAACTCGCTTCTGGCCTTCCTGGAGACGGTCCACCCCTATGACAGCCTGCCGCGGGACGAGATGGCGCGAGTCGCCGCCTCTTTCAGCCGCAGGCATTATGACGACGCCGCCGTGATCTATGCGGCGGGAGAGCCGATGACCGGGATCTTCCTGATCCTGCAGGGCTCGGTCGAGGTGCTGGAGCCTTCGGGCGGCCTGGTCTCGCTGCTGGGACCGCGGAACAGTTTCGGCGAACGCGGGTTGATGCGCGACGGGATTGCCGTCACCACCGCCCGCGCCACCGGCGGGGCCGAGATCCTGATGCTGCCCCAGGCCGAGTTCCGCCGCCTGATCGCCAGCTATCCCGCCTTCGAACGCTTCTTCCACCGCGGCCGCCAGCACGAGAACCGCGAGGCCGACATCTCGACCCGCAAGGTCGGCGACCTGATCGCGCGCGCGCCGATTGCCGTGTCGCCCGCGACGCCGATCCGCGAGGCGGCGGCGAAGATGCGCGAGGCGCATATCTCCTGCCTGGCCATCACTGAAGGCGACCGGCTGGTCGGCATCGTCACCGCGCGGGATTTCGTGAACAAGGTGCTGGCCCAGGGCGTGGACCCCGCGGCCCCGGTCAGCACGGTCATGACGGCCGACCCGATGGTGCTGAGCCCTGACAGTCTGGGGTCGGACGTCTTGAACCGGATGCTGGAACACCGGATCGGGCATCTGCCCGTGGTGGACGAGGGCAGGCTGGTCGGCATGATCACCCAGACCGACCTGGTGCGCTTCCAGGCGGTGTCCTCGGCCCTGCTGGTGCGCGATGCGGCCACGGCGCAGACGGTGGCGGAACTGGCCGAGACCACCAGCCGCATCCCGCGCCTTCTGGTGCAACTGGTCGGCGGCGGGTCCGCGCACGAGGTTGTGACGCGGCTGATCACCGACATCGCCGACACCGTGACGCGCCGCCTTCTGACGATGGCCGAGGCGGAACTGGGTCCGGCACCCGTGCCCTATCTGTGGCTCGCCTGCGGGTCGCAGGGTCGCCAGGAACAGACCGGCGTTTCGGATCAGGACAACTGCCTGATGATCGACGATGCCGCGACCGAGGCCGACATGGACTATTTCGCGAAGCTGGCGAAGATCGTCTCGGACGGGCTGCACGCCTGCGGCTATGTCTATTGCCCCGGCGACATGATGGCCACGAACCCGCAATGGCGCCAGCCGATGCGCGTCTGGCGCGGCTATTTCCGCAAGTGGGTGACCGCCCCCGACCCGATGGCGCAGATGCTGGCCAGCGTGATGTTCGACCTGCGCCCGATCGGCGGCTCGGCCAGCCTTTACACCGACCTGCAGGCCGAGGTGCTGGACATGGCCGCGAAGAACTCGATCTTCGTCGCGCACATGATTTCCAACAGCCTGAAGCATACCCCGCCGCTGGGCCTTCTGCGCGGCTTCGCGACGATCCGGTCGGGCGAATACAAGAACCACATCGACCTGAAGCACAACGGCGTGGTCCCGGTCGTGGATCTGGGCCGGGTCTATGCGCTGATCGGCGAGCTTCCGGCGGTGAACACCCGCGCCCGTCTGGACGCCGCGGCCGAGGCCGGGGTGATCAGCCCCTCGGGCGCGCGCGACCTGATCGAGGCCTATGACCTGATCGCCGTGACGCGGCTGGAGCATCAGGCCCGGCGGGTGAAGGCGGGCGAGAAGCCGGACAATTTCATCGCGCCCTCGGAACTGTCGGATTTCGAACGCAGCCACTTGCGCGACGCCTTCGTGGTCGTCCGCACCATGCAATCCGCCGTCGGCCAGGCCCGCGGCGCCAGGAGTTGACGAATGGCCCTTGAACTGATCGCCGCGCTGATCGCCGCCGCCTCGCTGGGCCTGCTGGTCTGGGCGCTGCGCCGCCGCTTCTCCGGCCTGCCGAAATGGTCGGTGCCCTTCGCCGCCGCCATGGGCCTGATCTGCTTCACGATCTGGAGCGAATACAACTGGTACGCCCGCGTCTCGGCCGAACTGCCGCCTGAACTGGAGGTTGTCGCCGTCCAGGACGAGGCGATGCCCCTGCGGCCCTGGACCTATCTGAAGCCGATCAAGATGCGCTTCGTCGCGCTGGACCACCGCAAGACGCTGGCCCATCCGCAGAAGCCCGACCTGCGCATGGTCACGCTTTACAGCTTCGCCCGCTGGAAGCCGGTCAGCGAGGGGCTGATGGCCGTCGATTGCGCGGCGGGTCGGCAGGTGATGATGGTCGAGGGGGCAACGATCACCGACCAGGGCGACCTCGTCGGGGCTGACTGGCTGGACGCCCCGGACGGCGACCAGCTGCAAGCCGCTGCCTGCAGGGAGGGCTAGGGCATGGACCGCAAGCCGCGCATCCTTGTCGTCGAGGATGAGGACAACATCGCCGTCGCGCTGGACTACCTCATGACGCGCGAGGGCTATGACCACGACCGCGTCGCCAGCGGCGCCGACGCGCTGCCCCGCATCCGCGACACCCATCCCGACCTTGTCCTGCTGGACGTGATGCTGCCCGAGGTCTCGGGCTACGAGATCTGCGAAGGCATCCGCACCGACCCCACGCTCTCGGACGTCAAGGTCCTGATGATGACCGCCCGCGGCTCGGCCATCGAACGGCGCAAGGGCCTTGCCCTCGGCGCGGACGGGTTCATCTCGAAACCCTTCGAACTCAAGGACCTCCGCGATGAGGTCCGCCGCCTGCTGGGAAACTAGCCCCATGCTGACCCGCCTTTCCCTTCGCCTGCGGGTCTTCCTGATCTTCGCGGGCCTTGCCGTCGCGATCATTGCCGCAACGGTGCTTGGCCTCTGGCTCGGCTACAGCCGCCTTGGCCAACCGACCGCGCTGCAAGGCTTCACCCAGGCCGGTGTGCTGGCCGGGTTCGCCGCGCTCTTCCTTGTCGCCTCGGTCTGGTATCTCTTCGACCTGAACGTCGCCAAGCCGATCGAGACCCTCTCCGGCGCCCTTCGCGCCCGCGCCCATTCCGACGTCACCGCCGAGATGGACGCCGCCATCGCCCGCTACCTGGGCGACCTGGCCCCCGCCGCCCAGGCTGCCGCGCAAAGCCTGGCCGAGACACGTTCCGCGCTGGCCGAGGCCGTCGCGCGCGAGACCCTGCGCCTGGGGACCGAGAAGGCCCGGCTCGAGGCGCTGCTCTCCGACGTGCCGGTGGGCGTGATCCTCTGCTCGGCCGACCATGCGCTGGTGTTCTACAACGGCCCTGCCGCCGACATCATCGGCACCGGCCGGGGGCTTGAGGCCGGGCTTGACCGCAAGCTCTTCGATTACCTTCACGCCGCCCCCCTGCGACTGGCGCACGAACGCCTGGTCGCGACCGGAGACCCCGACGCGGTCTCGGATCTCCTTTGCACCACGACGACCGGAGCCCGGGTTCTGGCTGCCCGGATGCGCCTTCTGGGCGATGGTGGCACGCAGGGCTATGTCCTCACCCTGCGCGACATCACCGGCGACATGGCCGCCGAGGCCCGGCGCGAGGCGATGCTGGAAGCCGCGCTCGACAGCCTGCGCCGACCCTCCGCCGCGCTTGCGACCCTGGTTGAGGTCATGCCCGACGATGCGCTTCCTGCGCCGATCCAGGCCGCGCTGCGGGATGAGGTCACGCGCCTCAGCCAGGCCGTCACCCGCTTCGGCGCCGCCCGGGACGAGGCGCTGGCCGAAACCGGCGCGCTGCCCCAGACCCGGGCCTTCGACCTCGCCCAGGGCCTCGTCGCCCGGCTGGCTTCCGCAGGTCAGACCCTCACCGCCGAAACCGCCGACCTGATCCTGCGCTGCAACGGCTATGAGATCCTGACGCTGCTGGAACATCTCGCCCGCCGCCTGGCAGACCGGGGGCCGCTGCGACTGACCATCGAGGAAGAGGACACCGGCGCCGCGATCCGCCTCTCGTGGACCGGCGCCCGGGTCGGCGTGGGCGAGCTTGACCGCTGGCTCGCCGTCCCCATGGCGCCGGAAACCCCCGACCGACCCGCCCGCGCCGTTCTCGCCGCCCATGCGACCGAGCTCTGGCCCGAGGGTCTGGCCGACGGCCGGGCCGCGCTTTGCCTGCCGATCCGCCAGGCCCGCCGCGCCGTGGCCCGGCCAAAGCCGGTGGCGCGCAAGGTGGTCTACGACTTCGACCTGTTGTCGCCCGCCCGCACCGACCGGCTGGCCGAGGCGCGGCTCGACCGGCTGACCTATGTCGTGTTCGACACGGAAACCACCGGCCTCAACCCCCGCCAGGGCGACGAGATCGTGCAGCTGGCCGCCGTCCGCATCGTCAACGGCCGCCGGGTGGAGGGCGAGGTCTTCGATACCCTGGTCAACCCCGGCCGCCCGATCCCCGCCGTCTCGACCGAGGTGCACGGGATCACCGACGCGATGGTCGCCGATGCGCCCGACGTCGAAGAGGTCGTCCGCCGCTTCCACAAATTCGCCGAAGGCGCGGTCCTGATCGCCCATAACGCGCCCTTCGACATGGAATTCCTGCGCCGGCTCGAGGGGAAGCTGGGCCTCAGCTTCGACATGCCGGTGCTGGATACGGTGCTTCTGTCGGCCGTGGTCTATGGCCAGCACGAGACCCACAGCCTTGACGCGCTCTCGCATCGGCTGGGCATCGCCATCCCGGAAGAGGCGCGGCATACGGCGATCGGCGACACGCTGGCCACGGCCGATGCCTTCCTCAAGCTGATGCCGATGCTGACGGGGCGGGGCCTTGACACCTTCGGCGCCGTCCTGACCGAGGTGCGGAAGCACGGGCGGTTGCTCAAGGACCTGAACTGACGTCCTTTCGCCGATTTCTTCGAAGAAATCGGACCGGAGCCTTTGAAGGCTCCGATGCGGAGTTTTCGAAAACTCCGCGCTCCGGCTATCCCGCGAAGGGGTTCACCGGATAGCTCACGCCCACCAGATACAGCCCCTGCGGCGGGCAGACCGGCCCACAGGCCGCCCGATCCCGCGCCTCCAGCGCCGCGCGCACGTCTCCAGGCGTCCAGGCCCCCGTCCCGACCCGCTCCAGCGTGCCGACGATGGACCGGACCTGGTTGTGCAGGAAGCTCCGCGCCGCCAGGTCGAAGCGGTATTCGACGCCGCCGGGATAGGGGTGTTCGCTGATCCCGATCCGGTCCAGCGTCTTCACCGGGCTTTTCGCCTGGCAGAGGGTCGAGCGGAAGGTGGTGAAGTCATGGCTCCCGATCAACTCTGCTGCACCGGCCCGCATCGCCTCCAGATCCAGCCGGTTCAGCACCTGCCAGACCAGCCCCCGGTCATGCGTCACCGGAGCGCGGCGGGCGACCAGCCGAAAGGTGTAGCGCCTGCCGGTGGCTGAAAAACGGGCGTGGAAGTCGTCTGGCACCCGCGCTGCGGCCAGGATCGCGACCGGATCGGGGCGCAGATGGGCGTTCAGTGCCGAGGCCAGCTTGAACGGGTCCCAGTCCTTGCTCAGGTCGGCATGGGCCACCTGCGCCGTGGCATGGACGCCCGCATCGGTGCGTCCGGCGGCGGCGATGGTATGGGGGCCGGGTTCCAGCTTGCCGAGCGCGCGTTCGACGGCCTCCTGCACGGAAGGAAGCCCCTGCGCCTGCCGCTGCCAGCCCGCGAAGGGGCCGCCGTCATATTCGATCTGAAGCGCATAGCGGGGCATGGGCTTTCCCTACCCCGGAAGCGGGTCCTGGCGCAATCCTTGCGAATGTCCTAACGTCCACGGCCAAGCCATTGAAACCATTGGGCGTGATCGCGCTATCCACCGTGGACAGGGCCGGCGCAGGGGGCAATACTGCCCACCCTACCCACCCCGCTTCCCTTCCTGCCCCGGCCCCCCTATCTTGACCGCACGAAGGAAAGGGACGCGACCGTGGCATTCTCCGGGCTGACGGACGGGATCACCCGCGGACTCGAAAGCGCGGGCGCGGGCCTGTCCGAGACCCTTTTCGACACCACCCTCCGCCTTGGCGTGACCGGCCTGTCCCGCGCGGGCAAGACCGTCTTCATCACCGCCCTCGTCGCGAACCTTCTGAACCGGGGCCGGATGCCGCAGCTGAGAGCCCAGGCCGAGGGACGTATCCAGGCCGTCTACCTGCAGCCCCAGCCCGACCTCACGCTGCCCCGCTTCGATTACGAGGCCCATCTCGCCGCCCTGACCGGCGACACCCCGCGCTGGCCCGCCTCGACCCGCGCGATCAGCGAACTCCGCCTCTCTTTCCGCGTCCTGCCGGCCGGGTTCCTCGCCTCCTGGCGCGGCCCCCGGACGCTGCACCTCGACATCGTCGACTACCCCGGCGAGTGGCTCCTGGACCTCTCCCTCCTGGACCAGACTTACGAGGCCTGGTCCGAAGCCACCCTGACCCGCCTGGAAACGCGCCCCGAGGCCGCCCCCTATCGCGCGCTGGCAAGGGCCGAGGACGGTGCCCTGACCCTCGACGAAGCCAAGGCGCGCGAGCTGGCCGAGTCCTTCACGGCCTACCTCACCGCCGCCCGCGACCTTGGCCGCGTCGACGTGACCCCCGGTCGGTTCCTCCTGCCGGGGGACCTCGCGGGGTCTCCGGTCCTGACCTTCGCGCCCCTGCCGCAACCGGCCACCACCGGCCGCAACAGCCTCTGGCGCGAGATGGAGCGGCGGTACGAGGCCTACAAGGCGAAGGTCGTCCGCCCCTTCTTCCGCGACCATTTCGCCAGGATCGACCGCCAGGTCGTGCTGGCCGACGTTCTCGGCGCGATCCACCAGGGGCCGCGCGCGGTCGAGGACCTGCGACGGGTGATGGCCGAGGTCCTGTCCAGCTTCCGGCCGGGGCGGAACACCTGGCTCTCCAGCCTGTTCGGTGCGCATCGGGTGGAGCGCATCCTCTTTGCCGCGACCAAGGCCGACCACCTGCACCACGAACAGCACCCGGCGCTGACGGCGATCACAGCCAGCCTTCTGGCCGAGGCGAAGAGCCGCGCCGACTTCTCCGGCGCCCGGACCGAGGCGATGTCGCTGGCTTCCCTTCGCGCCACGGTGGAGGAAGTGGTGACCCGCGACGGGCACGAGGTCCCGGCGGTGCGGGGCATCCTGCAGTCCACCGGCAAGCCTGCGCTGATGTATCCCGGGGCGTTGCCGTCTGACCCCTCGCGTCTCCTCTCCCCCGCGCGGGAAGGGGCCGAGGCCTGGCTGGATGCGGACTACAGCCTCATGACCTTCGCCCCGGCGCGGCTGAGCCTGAAGCCGGGGGAAGGGCCGCCGCATATCCGGCTGGACCGGGCCGTGGAGTTCCTGATCGGAGACCAGATTTGAGCCGCCTGCCGAAGCCCTTGCTGGAAGAGATGGACGAGGCCGCCGATCCCTCGCTCGCGCCGCCGGTGCCGGATGCGCTGCCCGAGGGGCAGGCGATGCAGGCCGTCGCGGCGCTGTCGCAGAAGCGGGGTTCGGCGGTGACGCGCTTTGCCCTGTGGGCCTTCGGGGCGCTGTTCTCATTTGCGCTGTCGGTTGCGGCCTATGATTTCGTCATGGGCCTGCTGACGCGGAATGTGATCCTGGGCTGGGCGGCCTTTGTGCTGGTCGTGGTGGTTGTTGCGGCGGGGCTGGTGCTGGCCCTGCGCGAATGGGGGGCTTTCCTGCGGCTGGGGCGGTTGGACAGCTTGCGCGCGCGTGCGGTGGAGGCGCGGGCTTCGGCCGACCTGAAGGCGGCCCGTCGCGTGGTTTCCGGGCTGGTCTCGCTTTACGGCGCGCGGGGGGACACCGCCTGGGGCCGGGCGCGGCTGGCCGAGCGGGAGGGCGAGGTGATGGATGCCGATGCCCTGCTTGCGCTGGCCGAGAGGGAACTGCTGGCGACGCTGGACGCCGAGGCGCGGCTGGTGATCGAGGGCGCGGCGCGCCAGGTTGCGACGGTGACGGCGCTGGTGCCGCTGGCCCTGGCCGATGTGGCGACGGCGGCGGTGGCGAATCTGCGGATGATCCGGCGGATCGCCGAGATCTACGGCGGGCGGTCGGGCAGTTTCGGGAGCCTGAAGCTGCTGCGCCGGGTGTTCGGCTCGCTGGTTGCGGCGGGGGCGCTGGCGTTGACCGATGACATGATCGGTTCGGTCGCGGGGGGCGGGGTGCTGTCCAAGCTCTCGCGCCGGTTTGGCGAGGGGGTGGTCAACGGCGCACTGACGGCGCGGGTGGGGGTGGCGGCGATGGAGCTGTGCCGACCCTTGCCCTTCGTCGCGCTGGAGCGCCCGGCGATCTCGTCGCTGGTCAGCCGGGCGCTGACGGGGCTGGTCAGCCGGGGGGGCCGGTGACGTCAGGGTGCGGACTTTTCGAAAAGTCCGGGTCGGAGCCTTCGAAGGCTCCGGTCCGATTTCTTTGAAGAAATCGGCTTAGCGGAACTTGTCCAGCAGCTTCTGCATCGGGCTGCGGCTGTCCTCGGGCGGTTGGGGCGCGGGGGTGGGCGCCTCGGGCTTTTCCTTCGTGGTTGAGGAGCGCGGGGGTGCGGTGCGCAAGCTCACCGCGTTCATGAACTTCTGCCCGTCGCCCGCAGCCAGCGCCTCGGCCCCGTCGGAGATGCCGCGGAGGAGGTCTTCGAGCCAGTCCTGGTCGGCCTTGGCAAAGTCGTGCAGGACATAGGCCGCGACGGCGTCCTTGTGGCCGGGATGGCCGATGCCCAGGCGAACGCGGGCGTAGTCGTCGCCGAGATGGGCGTGGATCGAGCGCAGACCGTTGTGGCCCGCGTGCCCGCCGCCCTGTTTCAGCCGCAGCTTGCCGGGGGCGAGGTCAAGTTCGTCATGGAAGACGGTCAGGTCGGCAAGCGGCAGTTTCCAGAAGGCGACGGCGGCCTGGACCGACTGGCCGGAGAGGTTCATGAACGTCTCGGGCTTCAGGAGGGCGACCTTCTCGGAGCCGAGGCGGCCTTCGGAGACGAGACCCTGGAAGGCCTTGCGCCAGGGCGAGAAGCCGTGGTCGGCGGCGATGCGGTCCAGCGCCATGAAGCCGATGTTGTGCCGGTTGCCGGCATATTTCGTCCCCGGATTGCCGAGGCCCACGAAGAGTTTCACCTGACTGCCTCCGCCTGAGTTGGGCTTGGGATATAGAGCCAGGCGAGGGCAGGCTCAACTGCCACGGGGCGGCCCTTCGTGCGACTTCGTCTTGTCGTCGCGGGGGCGCGCCATGGCGGGGAGTGCGCGAAATGCATCCACGATCCCGCCGGGAAATGCAAACGGGGGACCCGAA
Organism: Alphaproteobacteria bacterium; assembly: GCA_046569765.1. Classification (GTDB taxonomy): domain Bacteria; phylum Pseudomonadota; class Alphaproteobacteria; order Rhodobacterales; family Rhodobacteraceae; genus Tabrizicola. The sequence continues at coordinate 9,542 of JBKHWC010000045.1, forward strand.
GGCCCCCCGCGCAGATCGGTCCGTTGCCTGATGATCAGGCTTCGGCGTTCTCTTCCGACACCAGGCCCGAGGGCGCGGCGATGTTGGCGATCACGAAGTTCCGGGCGATGGTCGGCTTGGCGCCGGCCGGCAGTTCCACGTCGTTGATGTGGATGACATCGCCGATCTTCTTCCCGGTCAGGTCGACCGTGATGTGATCGGGGATATCGCCCGCGGTGACTTCCAGTTCCACCTCGGGGCGGACCACGGTCAGCGTGCCGCCGCGCTTCAGGCCAGGGCTTGCTTCGTGGTTGATGAAGGTCACATGGATGAACAGCTCGATCCGGCTGTCATCGTGGATGCGCATGAAGTCGACATGCGTCGGCAGGTCCTTGACCACGTCGCGCTGCACGCCGCGGCAGACGACGTGCACGTCGGGCTGGCCTTCGACTTTCATGTTGAACAGCGTCTGCAGGAACCGGCCCTGCCGCAGCTTGGTCAGGAGGTAGTTGTATTTCACCTTGATCGGCTGGGGTTCTGCCCCGTCGCCGTAGATGATGCCAGGTACGTAGCCCTCACGACGGGCTTGACGGGCGGCCCCCTTGCCTGTCCCCGTCCGTACCTCGGCCAGAAGATCGGTGATCTCGCGTGCCATAGGTCTCTCCATATGTAAGTCCGCCGTCCTCCAAGGGTGCACGGCGCGACCGGGGGCCTATAGCGGGGAATTGGCGGGAAGGAAAGCGCGAAGTGCCGCTGTGCGTGCGGTGTCGCTTTCGGGGGAGAAGGTGGTCGCGGGTGGGGTGGAAGAGGCGCGGCGGGCGGGCTACCTGACGGGTTCGCTGACGGAGCCCGGAATGTCCCCCCTTGCCACCCTTGCCTATTCGCGCCCGGCGCTGGCGGCCTTCGGGGCGATGGGCGTGCTTTGGGGCACCTTCGCCGCCGCCTTGCCGGACCTGAAGGCCATGCTGGGGGTGGATGAGGCGCAGCTGGGCCTGTTGATCTTCTTCACCCCGATTGCCGCGATCACCGCGATGCTGATGGCCCCTGCCTTCGGCGCGGCGCTGGGGCGGGCGGCTCTGCCGCTGGCCACGGCGCTGATGGCGCTGGGCTTCGCGTTGCCCGGTCAGGTCTGGGCCGTCTGGATGTTCCCGCTGGCCATGGCCTGCGCCGGGGCGGCGACCGGGCTGACCGATGTGCTGATGAACGCCCGTGTCTCGGCGATGGAGAATGCGCGGCGGCTGCATCTGATGAACCTGGCCCATGCGGTCTATTCCTTCGGCTATGCCGGGGGGGCGATCCTGACCGGCGCGATGCGTGGCGCGGGTTGGGGGCCGGGTTGGGTGATGGGGGTGATGGGCCTGGTTGGCCTGGCCTGCGCTGCCCTGACGCTGGAGCGGGACGGGCGGATCGAGGGGTTGCGCAAGCCGAAGGACGGGACCGCGCTGCCGCTGGGGCTGGTTCCGGTGATCGGGGGCGGGATCGTCCTGATCGCCTTCATGACCGAGAACGCGGCCGAGAACTGGTCGGCCCTGCATATAGAGAAAACGCTTGGCGGCAGCCCCGAGGAAGGCGCCCTGGGCCCGGCGATGCTGGCCTTGACCATGGGCTTTGCACGGCTGGGCGGGCAGTGGCTGGCGGGGCGGGTCAATCCCTATACCCTCTTGCGGATCGGTGCGGTGGTGGCGGCGATCGGGGCGGGGATCGCTTCGCAAGCCGGAAGTCCCCTTGGCGCCTATCTGGGCTTCTTTGTCATGGGCATCGGCGCCTCGGTCCTGGCACCCACGGCCTTTTCCCTGGTCGGCCAGCTGAGCGAGCCCGAGGCTCGCGCCCGTGCCGTGGCCCGCGCGACGCTTCTGGGGTATTTCGGCTATTTCTTCGGCCCGCCGCTCTTGGGCCTAATCGCCGGGACCTTCGGGCTGCGGGCGGCCTTCCTCTGGGCCGCCTGCCTGGTGGGGGCGATCTTCCTGCTGGTCCCGCTTCTGGCGCGTCAGCGGACCTGAATTTCCAGGAAACGCGGGCCGTCATGCGGGGTGGCGAGCATTTCGGCCAGGACGTCAGGGTCGGACGGCACGGCGGCAAAGAGCATGTCGCAGGCCATCGCGAAATGCTCCATGTCCAAAGGCGAGGGGTCGCAGCCGATGATCTGCGGCACCTTGTACTGGCGCATCGTGTCGGCGATCTCGCGGAAGCCGGCGTTGTTCCAGACGATATAGGTGATCGGCAGCTTCTCATCGACCGCGGTCCGCAGCTCGCCAGGGCTGAACTGGAGGCCCCCGTCGCCGATCAGGCAGACGACCGGAGTGCCCGGGGCCGCCAGCGCCGCGCCGACCGCCGCGCCGGGGGCGAAGCCAAGCGCGCCATAGCCCGTCGCGGCGTTGAACCAGCCGCCCGGGCGGTCGTGGTCGTAGTAGAGGTTCGCGGCATAGACCGGCTGCGTGCTGTCGCCGACGATGATCGCGCCCGGCATCGCCTCGCGGATCGCCTCGACCATCTCCAGCTGCGCGGGCAACTGGTCGCCCAAGGTCGCCAGCTCGGCCCGGGCGGCCTCGCGCACGGCGGCGGCGCGGCGCAGGCCCTCGCGGTTTGCGGGCAGGACCATGCCCAGAAGCGCGGCCATCATCGGCCCGGCATCGGCCTTGATCGGCATCTTGGCCGGGTGGCGGCCCAGCTGGTCGGCACAGATGTCGATGCGGATCATCCCCGACAGGTCGGGCACGCCGCCCTTGGCGTAGACATCGTAATCGGTCGGCCCGATCTCGGTCCCGATGGCAAGGACCTGGTCGGCCTCGGCGATCAGCTTGCGCACGGCGGCCAGGCTGGGCGAGGCCGGGACGCACAGCCGGTGGCCATGCAGCGCGCCGCGCGCGTTCGCGGTCAGGACCACGGGGGCGTCCAGCATCTCCGCCAGCTTGCGCAGCTCGTCATGCGCGCCGCGGGTGCCGCCACCGGCAAGGATCACGATGCGTTCGGCATTGTTCAGCGTGTTGGCGATGGTGCGCATCCGGCCCAGCGGCAAGGGCACCGCCGCCGCGCCCACGACCGGGGGCGGCAGGGCCGGGCAGGGCTGGCCCATCATGTTGGTCGAGATCTGGATATGCGCCGGACCCGGCCGCCCGGCCGTCATCGCGGCAAAGGCGCGGTCCAGCACCTCGCCCAGTTTCTTCGGGTCGGTCACCGTCTCGCTGTGGCACAGCGTGGCGATCATCGCGCCCTGGTCGGGAAGTTCGTGCAGCCGCCCCAGCCCCTTGCCCAGCGTGTCGCTGCGCCCCAGGCCCGAGACGACCAGCATCGGCACCGAATCCGCCCGGGCCTGCGCCATCGCCGTGATCGTGTTCGTCAGCCCCGGCCCGGTGATCACGAAGGCCGCGGCGGGTTTCCCGGACACGCGGGCATAGCCATCGGCCATGAAGCCCGCGCCCTGTTCGTGGCGGGGGGTGACGTGGCGGATCTTGTCCCCGGCGGCGGCGAGGCCGCGGTAAAGCTCGATCGTGTGGACCCCGGGGATGCCGAAGACCGTGTCGATGCCGCGGGCGATGAGGCCCTCGACCAGACGGATGCCGACGGTGGTCATGCGACAGTCTCCAGCAGGCTGGCCGCATGGGCGGCGATGCGGTTGGTGGCCTCGACCACCAGATCGTCGGGCTGGGTCAGGCTGAGCCGCAGCCAGCCGTTCAGCCCGGCACCGAAACTTTCCCCCGGCATGACGGCGACCTTCTGCCGGTCCAGCAGGCCAAGCGCGAAGGACTCGCCCGACTGCCCGGTGGCGCGGACATCGACCAGCGCGAACATCCCCGCTTCGGGCCGGTGGACGTAAAGCCCGTTCACCCCGGACAGCTGATCCGCGATAAGCCCGGCGCGGCGCGCGAAGCGTTCGGCCATTCCGGCGGCGACGGGGGAAGGTTCGGAAACTGCAAGCTGGGTCATGTCCGCGATGAAGGGTTGGCTGCCGAAAAGCATGGTTTCTGAAAGCGGCAGCAGACGGGCGCAGAACTCGGCCGGGCCGACGCACCAGCCGGACCGGAAGCCCGGCGCGGCATGCGACTTCGAGATCGAGGACGCCACGACCACCCGATCGGCCAGGTCGGCAAAGTCCAGCGGCGAGGTGAAGGGGACGCTGGGGAAGACCAGATCCTCATAGACCTCGTCCGAGATGATCCAGAGGTCGTGGGCCTTCGCCACCTCTCCCAAAGCACGGATGTCCTCGGCCCGCAGGACGGCGCCGGTGGGGTTGTGGGGGGTGTTCAGAAACAGGACACGGGTGCGCGGCGTGATCCGGGCGACCACGTCGGCGGCCTGCATGCGGAAACCGTGCTCGGGACGCAGCGGGACCGGGACCATGGTCGCGCCGGTCTGGGCGATCAGCCCCTCATAGGTCGCATACATCGGGTCGCCCAGCAGAACCTCGTCCCCGGCTTCGACCAGGGTGCGCAGGATGGCGTAGAGCGTGGTCTGCGTGCCCGGCAGGCACATCACCTGATCCCGCCCGATCTCGCGCCCCCGGCGGGCGGTGTAGCGGGCGGCCAGTGCGGCGACGAGGCCCGGCTCGCCCCGGCCGTTGGAATAGCCGGTCCGGCCCGACCGCATCGACCGGGCGGCGGCTTCCAGCATCGGTTCCGGCGTGGCGACGTCGGGCTCGCCGATGGTCAGTTCGATGATCGGCTCCCCCGCCGCCTTCAGGGCACGGGCACGGGCATGGACCGCCCATTTCGCGCCGCCCAGGTCGGCAAGTCGGTCGGTGACGGAAGCATAGCGCATCAGAGGGTCTTTCCGGGATCAGGCAGCATGGCGGAATGGGCGATGAGATCGACGCCCAGGATGGCGCCGACCGAACGAAGGCCGATGGTCACGACCTCGCCCGGTTCGAAGGTGGTGCGCAGAAGCGAGCCCTCGATCCAGAGACCGTCGATCAGCGCGTTGCAGGCGATGGCCTCGGACCGGGTCTGACCGGGCCGCGTCTTGCGCGGGAGGGCCTCGATCAGGTGTTGCAGCGCGTCGCGATAGGCCAGGTAGCCGGCCTCATGCACCGCCAGAAGCTCGGGGTCGCTGCGGACCTTGTGCATGTAGCCGGCCCAAAGCACGACCGAGCCCGCGTCCAGTACCGGCGGGCGCAGCGAGGCGGCGACGAAGGCGGCGAGCCGTTCCTCGGGCTGGGCGCCGACGCCCTCCAGCGCGTCCGAACCCTTGGCCGTCATCCCGTCCATCAGCGCGCGATAGGCGGCGCGGGTGAGTTCGTCCTTGGACTGGAAATAGTGCCGGATCAGCCCCGGCGTCACCCCCGCCCGCGCCGCGATGGCGCGCACTGTCGCGGCCTCGGGCCCGCCCTCGGCCACCAGTTCCTGCGTGGCCGAGATCAGCGCCGAACGGCGGCTTTCCTCGCTTTCGCGACGATAGAGGCGGCGGACAGGTTGCATTGTGGCCGGTTTGTTATACGTGTGAACAATCGGCCCGGAGGGCCACGAAGTCAAGGCCGCAACAATTCAACCGTTACGGCCCGGATCGTAGACGTCCTTGTGGATGATCACATCCGTCTGCGGATAGGCCGCCAGGATCGCCCGGCGCAGGCCCGCGCCGATGTCATGTGCCTCGCGCAGGGACTGGTCGCCGTCAAGCTCGATATGCAGGTTGACGAAGATCCGGCTGCCCGCCGTCCGGGTCTTGAGGTCGTGGAACCCCCGCACCCCCGGCCAGTCGCGGGCGATGGCGGCGATGCCTGCCAGGATCGCCGGATCCGCCGCCCGGTCCATCAGCGCGTCCCAGGCCTCCTTGCCGATGCGGATCGCCCCGAAGGCCAGGACCCCCGCCGCCCCCAGAGCCACCACCGAATCAACATAGCCCACCCCCCAGGCCGCCGAGGCCCAAAGCGCCGCGATCGCCCCCAGGCTGGGCAGCAGGTCGCCCAGGTAATGCAGCCGGTCCGCCGCGACGACCTTGCTGCCCGTGGCCCTGGCCACCCGGCCCTGCCACCAGACGAGGCCGAGGGTCAGCACCACGGACAGCCCCATCACCACCATTCCCCGGCCCTGGTCGGTCAGATCCGGCGGAGCGGGCGACAGAAGCCGCGCCGCCGCGGCCCAGCCGATCACCCCCGAGGAAATCAGGATGAACAGGGCCTGCGCCAGGGCAGTCAGGTCCTCGGCGCTGCTGTGGCCGAAGGCGTGATCCTCGTCGGCGGGGCGGGCTGCATAGACGATGGCCGCCGCCGCCCCCAGCGACATCATCAGGTCCAGCGCCGAATCGGCCAGCGAGGCGGCAATCGACAGCGCCCCGGTCTCGGCCATGGCCCAGAGCTTCAGCGCGACCAGCAGCCCCGCGACCAGAACCGAAGCGAGGCCCGCCGACAGCGTCAGCTGCAGGCCGGGCGCCTCATTCGAAGATTTCATCGGGTTTGACCCCCCAGATCGCGGACTTGCGGACCCAGCCCCGTGCCCCGTCCAGCGCGACTCGGCACCAGTCGGGACGACATTCCTGCAGCCGCCCTATCACACCGATCTCGGCCTGCGCCACCACGGACGAGTCATCCGCGGGGTCGTCGTGAAATTCGGCCATGTCCAGCGTGACCATCGCCGTCCGCACGCCGGACAGAAGCGAGTAATGCACCCAGCCGCCCGCGCCTTCGAAATCCTCGACCCGGCGCCAGTTTTCGAATTCGGCGGTGATCTTCAGGGGCATCCCGGCCCGGGTGAAGACCCAGTCGATGCGGTGCGTCAGGCCGGGGCCGCGGCGGGCATTGCCCTCGGACCCTTTCAGCGAGACGAAGCGGGGCAGCGGCAGGTTCGTCACGCAGCCCACATCGGGCTGGCACTGCTGTTCCGGCGGTTTCTCGGCTCTGGGGCTGTCGGTTTCTTGCGGCGGCTCGGCCTCTTGCGCAGCCAGCTGGACGGACGCCAGCGCCAGAAGGATCGCAAAACCACCCAGGAATCGTCTCATGCCGTCTGCCTTGCCGCCTGCGCGCCCCGCAGGGTGCCCCTTCCATGGGGCTTGTGCATTCAGCCCCTTGGCTTAACCTTGCCTCAAGCAAGGTGGATTTGAAAGGGTCGGGGAAGGTTCATGCCAGCAAAGCGCCTGTCGGTCGTCGTGACGCGCCGCCTGCCCGAGGTCGTCGAGACCCGGATGAAAGAGTTGTTTGACGTCACCCTCCGCGACCCCGACACGCCGATGACGCGAGAGGAACTGGCCGCGGCCATGCGTCAGGCCGATGTGCTGGTGCCGACGATCACGGACACGATCGACGCGGGCCTGCTGGGCCAGGCGGGCGAGAAGCTGAAGCTGATCGCCAATTACGGTGCGGGGGTCGACCATATCGACATCGCCACCGCCCGCCAGCGCGGCATCCTGGTGTCGAACACGCCCGGCGTCACCACCGAGGACACGGCCGACATGGTGATGGCGCTGATCCTGGCGGTCACCCGCCGCATCCCCGAGGCGCTTGCGGTGATGCAGTCCGGCAGCTGGTCCGGCTGGTCGCCGATGGCGAATCTGGGGGGGCGGCTGGGCGGGCGGCGGCTGGGCATCCTGGGCATGGGCCGGATCGGCCAGGCCGTGGCGCGGCGGGCGCGGGCCTTCGGGCTGCAGGTCCACTACCATAACCGCAAGCGCGTCCGCCCCGAGATCGAGGCCGAGCTGGAGGCGACCTGGTGGGAAAGCCTGGATCAGATGCTGGCGCGGATGGACATCGTCAGCGTGAACTGCCCGCATACGCCCTCGACCTTCCACCTGCTGAACGCGCGGCGGCTGAAACTGATGAAACCCTCGGCCGTGGTGGTGAACACCTCGCGTGGCGAGGTGATCGACGAGAACGCCCTGACCCGCGCGCTGCGCGCCGGAGAACTGGCGGGGGCGGGCCTCGACGTCTATGAGCAGGGCAACCAGTTGAACCCGCGCCTGCGCGAATTGCCGAATGTCGTCCTGCTGCCGCACATGGGGTCTGCCACGATCGAGGGCCGAATCGAGATGGGCGAGAAGGTGATCATCAACATCAAGACCTTCGCCGACGGCCACCGCCCGCCCGATCAGGTCGTCCCGGGCATGTTCTGACGGGCGCAAGGCCCCCTCTTGTGCCAAAACCGCAACGTTCGCTGACGGAAACTCGCGGAAACGTGCTTATCCGTTGATGAATATGCATCGGGCCGATAGCGTTCCGAGGCGCCCTGTCGCTTTGACGGGATCGTCCAACATATTCGGAGTCCATCATGAAGAAACTCGTCGCCTCGGTCATGGCCCTGACCCTCGGCACCTCGGCTGCCATGGCCGGCGGCCCGGTCGTCGTCGAGGAAGAAGCCGAAGTCGTGGCCGAAAAGCCCGCGTCCTCGGCCGGCATCCTGCCGCTGCTGCTGATCCCGATCGTGCTCTGCGTCGCGCTCTGCGGCGACGACGACGAAGAGCAGCGCTGATCTAGCTGATCGGTCTATCCCAGGGGCGGTCCGATGGACCGCCCCTTTCGCTTGGTTGACCGGGTATGGAACTTCATCCGCGAATATGTAATCCTTGTCGTGTCTTGCCCTGATGGCGGGACTTTCAGTTCAGGATTGACATGATGAACAAACTGCTTGCCACCACGCTTGCCTCTGCCCTGGTCCTGTCCGCCGCCACCGCCCATGCCGGCGGCCCGGTGGTTGTCGAGGAAGAACGGGAAGTCGTGGCCGAAAAGCCCGCGTCCTCGGCCGGGATCCTGCCGCTGCTTCTGATTCCGATCATTCTCTGTGTCGCGCTGTGCGGCGACGATGACGAGGAAGTGCCGCAGCGCGAAGGTTAAGCCGCGGCCCCGCCGTCGAATTTCCTGGGGGCATGGAACGGAATTGCGCGTCATGCGTTGCGTCCGTGCCCCCGGTTCCCGGGTGGCGCAAATCAACCTTGGGGACGTGAAATGAACAAACTCCTGGCTTCGACCCTGGCCTCTGGCCTTGTGCTTTCAGCGGCCTCTGCCCATGCCGGTGGCCCGATCATCATCGAGGAAGAAGAGGTGCCGGTGGTCGAGGAGCGCCCGGCCTCCTCGGCCGGGATCCTTCCACTGCTGCTGATTCCGATCATCCTCTGCGTCGCGCTGTGCGGCGACGACGATGACGAAGGCGAAGTCCCGTCCCCGGGTGATGTCATCCGCTGACGACACGCAACCCCGGCCCGGGCGGATCAGAAACGTCCGGGCCTGTAGGGCGCGATCTCAAGGGGCGGGTGCTGTTCTTGCAGCAGAGCCGCCACAATCCGCGCTGTTATGGGGGCCAGCGTGACACCCAGATGGCCATGGCCGAAGGCAAGGATCACTTCTCCGCCGCCGACCGAGGGGCCTATCACCGGCAGGCTGTCCGGCAGGCTGGGGCGGAAGCCCATCCAGCTGCGGTCAGGTGCGCCGAGATCGGGGAAGAAGGCCCGCGCGCCCTCGACCAGTCGGGCGATCCTGTGTGGCGAGGGCGGCAGGTGCAATCCGCCCAGTTCGACCGTCCCCGCCACCCGCAAACGGCCTGCCATTGGACACAGGTAGAAGCCCCGCGCCGTCGGGCAGGTCGGGCGCGAGAGCAGCGGCTCGGGCATGTCCCATTCGACATGGTAGCCGCGCTCGGTGTCCAGCGGGATGCGGTCCCCCGCCTGCCGCGCAAGCTCGCGCGAATGGGCCCCGGCCGCGATCACCACGCGGCGGGCATGCAGGTGCAGGCCCGGCCCCTCGATCACCACGCCGTCCGGTCCGCGGGTCAGACGCTCGGCCCGGACCGCGAGGTGCCGCGCCCGGGCCAGGACTGTCGCGGCGACAAGCCCCATCATCCGGCCCGGATCGTCCAGGAAGGTCGCCCCGGTGAAATGGGCCGCCCCTGCCGCGCGGGGCAGGGCGGGCTCCAGCTCGGCGAGGCGGTCGGGGCCGATCAGCTCGACCTCCACCCCCAAGGCGCGACGGCGGTCCATCTCGGCCGCAGCGGCCTGCAGGGCCTCGGGTGTTTCGTAAAGGTACAGACAGCCGCGCCGCTGCAGGATGCCCGCGCCCTGCACCCGCAGGACCAGATCATCCCAGCGTTCCCCCGCATCGGCCAGAAGCGCGGCGATGGACCGGGCGTTCCGTGCCGTGGCGGCTGGCAGCGATTGCCGAAGGAAGCGCACCAGCCAGGGCGTCAGGCTGGGCAAGGCCCGGTGCCGGATCGCCAGGGGCGAGGTTCTGGACAGAAGCAGCGAGGGTAGCGAGCGCAGCACTTCGGGCGTGCCGACCGGGCTGGTGGCATAGCCCGCGATGGTGCCGGCATTGCCGTAACTTGCCCCCATGCCGGGCGCACCGGGGTCGACCAGAACCACCTCTCGGCCCTGGTCGACCAGCTCCAGCGCGATGGTCAGGCCCACCACGCCGGCGCCGATCACAGCGATCTCGGTCCTTTCCCGGGTGAACATCGCTCACTCGTCAAGCGCAAGCGCAGGGTGGGCAATAATGCCCACCCTACATGCAGGCATCATACAGCGCCCGGGTGTTCTGAAGCGTCATGGTGACCGGGTTGCCGCCGCAGGACGGGTCCTCCAGCGCCATCTCGGTCAGCATGTCCAGATCCTCGGCCTTGACCCCCATCGCGGTCAGGTTCGCCGGGATGCCCAGATGCGCCCGCAGCTCCATCACCCTGGCGCGGAAGCCGTCGAAGCCGCCCGCGATTCCGATATAGGCCGCCGCCGCCTTGATCCGGTCCTCGATCGCCGCGCGGTTGAAGTCCAGCACCATCGGCATCACCACGGCATTGGTCGTGCCGTGGTGCGTGCCATAGACCGCGCCCACCGGATGCGACAGCGAGTGGATCGCGCCGAGGCCCTTCTGGAAGGCCACCGCGCCCATGGCGGCCGCGCTCATCATATGCGCGCGGGCGTCCAGATCGTTCGGGTTGTCGTAGACCTTGGTCAGGTTCTCGAAGACCAGCCGCATCCCTTCCAGCGCGATGCCCTGGCTCATCGGGTGGTAGAAGGGGCTGCAATAGGCCTCAAGGCAATGGGCCAGAGCGTCCATCCCGGTGCCGGCGGTGATGAACTTCGGCATCCCCACGGTCAGGGCCGGGTCGCAGATGGTGACGGCGGGCATCAGCTTGGGATGGAAGATGATCTTCTTCTTGTGCGTCTCGCTGTTGGTCAGCACCCCGGCGCGGCCCACTTCGGAGCCGGTCCCCGCCGTGGTCGGCACCGCGACGATCGGCGCGATCTTCGCGGCATCGGCGCGGGTGTACCAGTCGTCGATATCCTCCAGGTCCCAGACCGACAGGTCCTTCCGCTGATGCGCCATCAGCGCGATCATCTTGCCCAGGTCCAGGCCCGAGCCGCCGCCGAAGCAGATCACCCCGTCATGCCCGCCGGCCAGGTAGACCGCGATGCCGTCGGCCATGTTCTTCTCGTTCGGGTTCGGGTCCACGTCCGAGAAGACCGCCCGGCCAAGCCCGGCCTTCTCCAGCACATCCAGCGCTGCCGCGGTGATCGGCAGGCTGGCCAGCGCCTTGTCGGTGACAAGGAGGGGCTTCTTGATGCCGACCGATGTCACATGCTCGGCCAGTTCCGCGATCCGGCCGACGCCGAACTTGATCGCGGTGGGGTAGGACCAGTTCCGGTTGGGAACGTTGTGGGTCATGATGTCAGGCTTTCTTGAGGTGATAGGATTTCGGCCGGGTCACCGAATGGAACCCGAGATAGGACAGCGAGGTGCCGCGCCCGGTATCCTTGACGCCCGTCCAGGTGAGCGCCGGGTCCAGGTAATCCGCGCGGTTCATGAAGACGGTCCCGGTTTCCACCTGCGCGCCCAGGGCGGCGGCGGTGTCATAGTCCTGGGTCCAGATGCTGGCCGTCAGGCCATAGGGCGAATCGTTCATCAGCGCGATGGCCTCGGCGTCGTTCTTCACCGGCATGATGCCGACCACCGGGCCGAAGGATTCCTCCTTCATCACCCGCATCGAATGATCGACGTTGACCAGGATCTGCGGTGCCAGATAGGCGCCCCCGTCATCGGCAAAGGTCTTCGGGTCCAAAAGCGGCTTCGCGCCCTTGGCGATCGCCTCGGCGGTCTGGTCGCGGACGGTCTGGGCGAAGCGCTTGTGCGCCATCGGGCCAAGCGTGGTCGTGGCATCGAAGGGGTTGCCGAGTTTCAGCTGGCCGACCCAGGCGACAGACTTTTCCACGAAGCTGTCGAAGAGCTTCTCGTGGACATAGATCCGCTCGATCCCGCAGCAGCACTGGCCCGCGTTGTACATCGCGGCGTCCATCAGCACGTCCACGGCCAGGTCCAGGTTCGCGTCCTCGCGGACATAGCCGGGGTCCTTGCCGCCAAGCTCCAGCCCGAGGGGCGTGAAGGTTCCCGCCGCCGCGCGTTCGATGGCCTGGCCGCCGCCGACAGAGCCTGTGAAGTTCACGAAGCCGAAGCTGCGCGCGCCGATCAGGCGCTCGGTGGTGGCGTGGTCAAGGACGACGTTCTGGAACACATCCTCGGGCACGCCGGCGGCGTGGAACGCCTCGGCCAGACGCTCGCCGACCAGCAGGGTCTGGCTGGCGTGCTTCAAGACCACGGTATTCCCGGCGATCAGCGCGGGAACCAGGGTGTTGATCGTGGTGAGATAGGGATAGTTCCAGGGCGCGATGATGAAGACGACGCCCACGGGTTCCCGGGCAAGGTAGCGGCGGAACTGGTCGCTGTCCTCGATCATCTCGGGCGCAAGGGTCTTGGCCGCGATCGAGGCCATGTAGTCGGTGCGGGCGTTCACGCCGCCGAACTCGCCGCCATAGCGGGTGGGGCGGCCCATCTGCCAGGCGATCTCTTCGACCACCACCTCGGACATGGTGTTCAGCTTGGCGACCCCGGCCTTGACCAGAGCGATCCGCTCTTCCAGCGGTCGCGCGGCCCAGGGCTTCTGGGCCGCGCGGGCGCGGGCGACGACGGCATCGGCGGCCTCGGCCGACAGCGGCATGCGTTCCGCGTAGACCCGGCCGTCGACGGGGGAAATCAGTTGGATGGGTTTCATGTCAGTCCTCGTAGGGCGGGCTTCAGGCCGCCGATCTTGAAGAGTCGGGCTGAAGCCCGACCCACGTTATGCGCGTTCCAGAAGGCGTTCGCGTTCGAAATCCGTCACGACCCGGTCGGTCTCGGAGATCTCCCACTGGGCGGCGTGGTGGTAGTGGTCGATCACGTCATCCCCGAACGCCTCGCGCAGCATCTGCGACTTGTGCATGAGTTCGGCCGCTTCGCGCAGCGTGTGCGGGATCTCGCGGATGCCCTTGGCGGAATACATGTCGCCCTTCAGCTCGGGTTCCAGCGCCATCTTCTTCTCGATCCCGTCCAGCCCCGCCGCCAGAAGCGCGGCGCAGGCGAGGTAGGGGTTCACGTCCGAGCCCGGGATCCGACATTCCACCCGCACGGCCTTGGTATGCACGCCGCAGACCCGGAAGCCAGCGGTGCGGTTGTCCGCGCTCCACACCGCCTTGGTCGGCGCGAACATCCCCACGCAGAACCGCTTGTAGCTGTTCACATAGGGGGCCAGGAAGCCGGTGATGTCGCGGGCATGGTGCAGCTGGCCCGCGAGATAGTGCTTCATCACCGCCGACATGCCATGCTCGTCGGTCGGGTTGGCGAAGCTGGGCTTGCCGTCCAGAGACCACAGCGACTGGTGGATATGGCTGGACGACCCCGCGCGGCGGTGGTCGTATTTGGCCATGAAGGTCACCGACTTGCCCTTGGCCCAGGCGATTTCCTTGATCCCGTTCTTGATGATGACGTGGTTGTCGGCCGTATCCAGCGCGTCGGAGTATTTGTAGTTGACCTCCTCCTGCCCGGCCTCGGCCTCGCCCTTCGAGTTCTCGATCGGAATCCCCGCGCCATAAAGCCCGTTGCGCACCGCGCGCATCACATCCTCTTCCTTGGTGGTCTGGAAGATGTGGTAATCCTCATTGTAGCCGCCCACGGTGCGCAGAGCATTGAGGCCCCCGTCGCGCAGGTTCTCGTAGGAATTCTCGAACAGGTAGAACTCAAGCTCCGTCGCCATCATCGGCTCGAAGCCCATGGCCCGGGCGCGTTCCACCTGCCGCTTCAGGATCGAGCGCGGGGCCATCGGCACGTCGGCATGGGTCGCGTGGTCCTGCGTGTCGCCCAGAACCAGCGCGGTGCCCGGCAGCCAGGGGATGCGGCGCAGGGTCTTGAGGTCGGGCTTCAACACATAGTCGCCATAGCCGGTTTCCCAGCTGGAGCTCTTGTAGCCCTGCACCGTGTTCATCTCCATGTCCACGGTCAGCAGGTAGTTGCAGCAATGGGTTTCCTCATAGCCGCCGTCGACGAAGAACTGCGCATGGAAGCGCTTGCCCATCAGGCGGCCCTGCATGTCGATGCCGGCCACCAGCACGGTGTCGATTTCCCCGCGCGAGACGGCGGCCTTCAGTTCTTCTAGCGTCAGATTTCCGGGCATGTTGCCTCTCTGTTTGTTCGGATGTGGATCAGGGGCGCAAGCGCCCGGTGGCGAAGCGGGCCACCAGCCCTCCGCCGAACTCGGGCTTGCGCGGCCAGCAGGGGCCGGTTTCCGTATCCTGCGGTTCTGACCGCATCCGATGTCTCCCCGTCACGAAGCGCAATCGGCCTCGTGAATTTGATCATTCATTCACAGGTCGGGGCGGTTTCGCAACCCCCGTCACCAGTTGCGCCCGTGCGCCCAGCACCGCATTCAGCGCCACGGCGGCCAGAAGCACTCCGCCGCCAAGGAATGTGGCGGTGCTGGCGGTCTCGCCAAGGAACAGGAAGACCCAAAGCGGGGCGAGCAGAACCTCGATCAGCGACAGAAGCGTCAGCTCCGCAGCCGGGATCACCCGGCTGCCCAGCGTGTACATCACCATCCCCAGCGCCAGGATCACCGCGCCCATGGCCAGCGCCATGCCCATGTCCCAGGCCGAGACCACGAGGGGCATCCCCTGTGCGGTCAGGACGATGGCGGCGACCACCGCCGAGAAGAGCCCACCCAGCATCGAGACCGGCAGCATCTCGGAGAGTCTCCCCCAGCGCAGCGCGACGGAAAATGCGCCGAAGCCCACGGCCGAGAGCAGCGCGGCGATATTGCCGGCAAGTGCGCCGATCGCCAGGTCATCGCGGACTATGAGGTACATGCCGACGACCGCCAGCGAGATGGCCGCCCAGGTCCGGGGACTCACCCTCTCCCCCAGCAGGATCCAGCCCAGGATCGCGGCGACGAAGGGCGAGGCGGTAAAGAGGAAGACGGCATTGGCGATGGTCGTGGTCTGAATCGCATAGATCGCGCCGGCGAAGGCGAAGACGAGGCCCAGGCCGCCCACCACGCCGGCGAGGCCCACCCCGCGCACGGCCACGGCCGGGTGTCCCCCGGTCCGCCACCAGACGAAGGCCAGCAGGATCGGCACTGTCCCGGCCGAGCGCCAGAACAGGATCTGCCACACGCTCGCAGCCTCGATCTGGCGCAGGCCAAGGCCCATGAGCGACCAGAGCGTCCCCGCCGCCAGGACCAGCGCCACACCCTGCCCGTACCGCATGCTCGCACCCCGTTTCGCTCAGTGCTGGCACGGGCGGGTCGCCGGGGCTGTTCCGTTCGCGACAGGCTACACGCCGGGGCGGCTCCTCGCTTCCCTTCGGGGCGCTCTTCGCGGGCAGCGAAGACCCGAGCCGAGCGACGGGATGAGCGGCGGTCAGTACCCCCGCGCGCGGTCGACCTGGTGGAGGAAGGGCTCCCCCGCCTCGCCGCGGCGGATGTTCTCGGCCACCACGCGGGCGGCGGTCACGGCGCGGGTATCGGCGGCGATGTGGGGGGTGACGGTGACCTTTGGGTGCGCCCAGAACGGGTGGTCGGGCGGCAGCGGTTCCACGCGAAAGACGTCCAGCGTGGCGTGGCCGATCTGGCCCGAGTCGAGCGCGGCGAGAAGGGCGTCGTCGTCGATCAGCGCGCCGCGGCCAGGGTTCAGGATCACCGCCCCTCTGGGCAGCAGGGCCAGGCGGTCTGCGTTCAGAAGGTTCTCGGTCTCGGCGGTCTTCGGCAGGAGGGTGACAAGGATATGCGCGGTGGACAGGGCGCGAGCAAGGCCGTCCGGCCCGTGCAGGCTGCCGGGCTTGGGGGTGCGGCTCCAGCCGGTCACGGGGAAGTTCAGCGCCCGCAGGGCCTCGGCGCAGGCAGAGCCCAGGGCGCCCATCCCAAGGATGGTCACAGGCCGCTCGCGGGCGAGCGGGGGGCAGGTCGGATCCCAGATGTGGCCGGGGTTCACGATGTGGCGGTCCATCCCGAGGTGGTGGCGCAGGGTGTGGCCTGTCACCCATTCCACCATCCCCTCGGTCAGGCCGGGGTCGACCATCCGGCAGAGGGGTTGGGTGAGTGTCGGGTTGCCCACGATCCGCTCTACCCCGGCCCAGAGGTTCAGGACGGCCTTGGTCCGGGTGTAGGGGGTGAAGTCCTGCAGGGGCGAGGCGGGGGCGTAGATGATGTAGTCGACCTGGGACGGGTCGGCCTCGGTGACGAGGGCGGCGGTCAGGCCGGCCTCGGCCAGAGCGGCGGGCAGGTGGGGTTCGTATTCGGGCCAGAGCGAGGGGGCGGCGAAGAGGACGGTCAGCATGGGGTGCAGGGCTTTCGGGATGTCCGCGCGTGGACAGGATTTCGAGGCGAGGAATTTCAACAGGTTGGGCGTGGACATTAGGGGTTTGTCAAGCATGATCCCGCCCGGTGTGGTGTAACCAATTATCTCGGGGTGTTACGGATTAGGCCGTTCGTACTGCGACGGGGCCGAGAGAACCGCATCCGTGTAGACCGTCTTGAAGCCCTTGAAGGCCAGGTCCAGCACTTCCCGATTGATGATCATTCCCAATTCCTTTTCCGGGGTCAGCGCGGGCCGCGCCAAAGCTGGAAAAGGTGTAACAAGCCGGGAAACGTAGAACCAACCGCAAGCCCTTGCGGGGTGACTTTCGGAAGTGCAGGCGGCGGGTCCCCCCTTGCCGGGCTTGCCGAAACCCCGCATGGCGCGCCGACCCAATCGAACCATGCTACGGCCGGGAGAATATCACCGTGTCGCGCCT
>JBKHWC010000046.1:0-26143 GCA_046569765.1 Alphaproteobacteria bacterium
CAAGGCTGATCTTGGCGCCTAGCGCCTCGGCCCTCTCGACGAACTCGGGAAAGTCTTGCCGGAAGCTGCGGCAGATGTTCGGCTGCGCCTTTATCATATCATTCCTCCTTCATCTCGCGGCACATCCAGGCCGCCCACCAGATCATCGGTATGGCCCAGAGCGGGCCGGTGATTGCCGGGATGATCCCGGCCAGCATCAACAGGCGAGGCGCGGGGATCACTTGCCCCTCGCTGCAAGCATGGCGTCGGCGGCTTCGTATGCGGCCAGCGCAAGCGTCTTGACCGGGGGATTTCCGTCCTGCCTTGCGATAGCCGCAGTTGCAGGGACGAGAATCAACGACGCCATCGCCTGCCCGGCGAACCAGTCGCGCAGGCTCATGCCGCCGCCCAAAATTTGATTGCGCGGGTCGTCGTCAGGGTGATGACCGCCGTGAACCGGAAACGCAGGTCCACCGTCTTTCGTTTGCTCGCTCATGTCTCTCTCCAGTCGTTCGGGATGCCAGCGCCGCGACGCTGGACACCGGGACGGCCGGTCAGCGCGTGACGTGCTTGACCGCCCACATGACCGCCTGCTCGGCATTGGTGATCGCCAGCGACAGTTCCCGGCTCTGCCCGCGCAATCTCCGCCTTGACCTCTGCGATCTTGCGCAGGGTCAGGTCCAGATTGTCAGGATCTCCGAACAGCGACGTGAGCGCCCCGCTGGCCTGCGCCAGGGCGTTCTGCGCCCGCGCGGCGGCAATCTGGCGCTGGATTTCCAGCACTTCCTTTGCCTGCGCGGCGCCAGCCCCGAAGTCGCCGAACAGATCGGCCGGGTCGGCCGCAGCCGCCTTTGCCGCCGTCTCATACTCCCGCATCGCCGCGGTCAGCGCGGTGACGCTGGTGTTCAGCTGCTCGGCCTTGTCGACACCCATGCCGAAGGCGGCGAACAGGGGGACCGCCACGGCGGCGGCCGTGCCCATCAGAACCCCGAGAAGGCCGAAGCCGGACAGAAGCTGAGGCAACTGCTGCGCGAGAGCACGGCTGGCATCAGTGCCGCCCGCCACCTGAACCGCGAAGTCCTGCACCTGGAAGCCGACATTCTGCAGGCCAGAACCGGCCGACCTGCTGCTGCGGTCGACTTGGGTGAAAGCGCGCTGCGCCTCCTGCCCGATGCCCTGGAACTCGGCCTTCATCTGGCCGCCGCCCTCAGCCTTGATCCGGACCGATACCTGCTTGTCTACCATCGCTCTGATCTCCCAAGCCGACAATCGGTCGGTTTGTTTAGTTGGTTGTTTAGGCTTCTCAGGCTATTTAGCGGCGCAAACCATATGCGCCTCCGTCCGCCGCTACTCTTGCCCCCCTAGGAAGGACCCAAGCGCCCCCTACGCATGACCGGCCACCGGAAAGCCAGGGCGCTGGCATTCCACCGCCAGCTCAAGAAACAGCGCAGCCTCGGCCGCTTCGCGCTGCGCCATCGGTTCCAGGTGCGACACGCCAAGCCATCGCATGGCATAGGTGGCCAAGCCCGCCCGATCGATCCCCACGGCAAGCCAAGGGGTCGCGTCCTCGGCAGGCACCCTCCCACCGCGCGGGAAGGCCGCAGCCTCAGCTTCGGACAGCCGCAGAAGCTGGGGCGCACCCCCTGCCCTAAGCATCCGCTCGAAGGCCCGGCACAGGACGGCCTGCGCCCTCGTGCCCGCGACCGGCACGACACGCCCGCCGCCGTCATAGTCCATCATGCTGCGGGACAGCTTCACGGCCAAGGCCCGGGCATTGGCCGCCAGCGCCTTCCGCGCCTGGCGATTCATGGGTGGCAAGCTCATGGCTTCACACCCTCGCCAGCATAAGGCGTAACCGATGTAACCGATGTAACCGATTTTGCTGGTTGATCCGCTTCCCGCGCTCGCGCGTTATAGCCCTCATGCCAGGAATAACGAGTTACATCGGTTACACGATTGAAAAAGCGCCGAAAAATACGGGCCCAATCGGTTACGCAATCGGTTACACCATCGGTTACGCGCATCATGACGCGCCGCCGCAAAGTCTGCATCCCTCCCATCCTTTCGTCGGTGATCCGTTCCACCGCCGCAAACTGCTCGACAGACCGAACTTGCGAAGCCTCGAACCGAAGGCCTTGGCCGTGCCCGCCTGCTCGTTCACCCCTTCAGCGTAGAGCTTCCACGCCGCGAACAGATCGGCCGAAGAGGTGAATGCGTTAGAGTCTGACAGGTCGAGGAAGTCTCGAACCCACGTCCCGAAACTGTCCTGGTCGTCCAGGTAATCGGCGCTGGCCTTGATGATCGCCTCGGGCAGGTACAGCCCTTCCTCGATCCATTCCAGCGCGCCGCGCACAGCCCAGGCCATGATTCCGGGAGCCTCGGCCCACAGCTTCTCGACAAGGTCCGGGTCGGCCTTAGACGGCAGATGGTTGAACGGGATCAGGACGAACCTGCGCCGGATTGCCTCGTCAACCGTGCGCAGCTGCGGTTCAGAGTTGCCCACCATCAGGAGCTTGGCCTTGACCGGGCTTTGCCGGAAGTTTTCCCGCATCCCCCGCACGGAAAGTACGCCATCGCCCGTGAAGGCCTTGACCTTCGACGCGTCCAGCTTGCGCCCCTCGAACTCCGGCGCGATCACCAGGCGCGCGCCCTCGATCGCCGCCAGCGCGGCCGGGTGCGGTTCGTTCTTGTGCTCGGCGAAGGTGGCCGCCTCGGTCATGGCCGCGAACTCGCCTAGCAATCTGCGCAGGATCTCCACGAACGTCGACTTGCCAGTGCCGCCTCTCCCGACCAGGTAGAAGAGGCGCTGCTCCTTCGTGCTGCCGGTCAGGAAGTATCCCACCAGGATCTGCAGGAAGCGCACGACCTCGTCATCCCCGCCCGCGAACTGCATCAGGGTCGCGATCCAGACTGGCGTCGGCATCCCGAAGTCTGGCGCGATACCCGCGCACCTGGTCATGCGATCGGCGGGCGAGGACGGGCGCGGCTTTCCGGCCTCGAGGTCGACCGTGACGCCGCCCTTGCACGGCAGCAGCAGGTCGTGCTGATCGAGGTCGGCCCGCTTGACTGCCACGTGAGGCACAGATGACAGCAAGGCCAGCGCCCCGTTGATCGAGGCCCGCCGCTCCATCCTCTGCCGATCAGCAGCTTTCCAGGCCTCGCCGCGCAGGCGTACCATCGCTTTCAGGAGCTCCTGCACCGGGCCGTTGTCGGCGTCCTTCGGGAAGCAGTCCCCGTTGAAGGACCGGAAGCCGTCGCCCGCATAGACCGTGCGGCCGCCACTGAGGCGGATCACTTCGGCCGCCGCATCGGCAAGGGAAAGCTCGGTCGGGTTGAACTCCGGCGACAGCTCGGCGGTCTGGTCGACCGGCCCCATGCCAGGCGGCAGGGACACGTTCTGAGCATTGGCGAGGATCTTCGCCACCCCGTCCACATGCCCCATCACGACGGCCTCCTGATCATGCTCAGGAAGCTGTGCTGGTCCACCGGGCGGAAACTGCGCCACAGCGCCAGGAACAGCCGCTTCCGCATGTCCAGGTGCATCGCCCTGTTGCCCAGCTGCTCGAGGGTCGCCGCCAGCACCGCGGATAGCTGGGCAGGAGCGGCCACGCTTGCCCACCATGCCGCATCCTCGGCCGCAGACAGGAAGAAATCGCAGCGCGGACCTTCCGGGGTGAGATCGTGAAGAGCGGCGACCATCAGCTGCACCGCGTCGTCCGGGTGGCAGTCGGCTATAGCCTCGGCCAGAGCGGTTGCACATTCGGCCCGCATCCGGTAGTCTTCGACGCACAAGGAATGCTTTTCAGTGTGAGCCCCGGTAGCGCCCGCCAGCGCTCCGGGGTTCTTCTTTTCCGCGGCCTCGGCAAGGTTCGCCATGCCGCCGAATTTCTCAATGAAAACAACGCCGGATTTTTCGCGGTTCGCCACCGCAACCGGCTGATTTCCTTGATGGTCTAGATATCCTCCGGGCCTACCAAATATCCGTCGAGAAGCCTCCATATTCGCCCGAAAACCCCGGATCAGGGGGCCGGATGCGCCATGCGTCCGCATGCGCCCACAGGTCTTGGCGCTGCTGTTGGTATCCATGCTGGTGTGATGCCCGCGCGCGGGGACCATTTCTGGCCGGTGCGCGATGCAGTTCGGAACGTATCGGTCCGGGCGATCCCTGGATTCGGGTGAAAGGGAGCCGCGCGCCGCTCAGGGCGAGGCAGGGATGCCCCCTCTGCGGATGGGCGTGCCCCATTTGGCCAGACGCCCGATCAGTGCCAGCAGGGCCGCCCGCCAGACCGTCACATAGAGCAGCGGCCGATAGACCAGGCGCTGGAACGGCAAGAGCAGGATCAGCCAGCGCGGTTCGTCGCGCTGGAAGCCCAAGGCGAGCAGCAGTGTCAGCGCCTCCAGTGTCGGCAAGGCAAGCCAGGCCGCGACCATCGTGGCGGCATCGCTTTGGGCAGCGGGAGGCACGCCCAGCATCCAGTCGATCCCCAGGTGCAGCACCACCCCCAGCAGGACCAGATCGGCAATGGGCGCCAAGAGCCCCAGACCCACGCCGAAAATCCAGAGGTCTGGCAGAGCGATGCGCCCCAGAGCGCGGCCTTCGCGCAGGGCGCCACGGTTTTTCCAGGCGGTCTGCATCATGCCGAAGGTCCAGCGCAATCTTTGGCGCAGGAAGGCTCGGGCGCCCTCCGGCGCCTCGGTCAGCGACTGGGCGCGGGGCTCGAACACCACGCGCCAGCCGGCACGCTGGAGGGCCACGGTCAGGTCGGCGTCCTCGGTGATCGTGTCGCCGGACAGGCCGCCCACCGCCCGCACCGCTTCGGCGCGCCAGGCCCCGATGGCGCCGGGAACGACCAGCATGGCGCCGATCCGTTCTGCAGCGCGACGGTCGATGTTCTGGGCGGTCAGATATTCGATGGATTGCAGCGCCGTCAGCAGCCCGCGGCGATTGCCGACCTTGACGTAACCCGCGACCGCGCCGACGTGCGGATCGTTGAAATGCCGCGCCAGACGCGCGGCTGCATCAGGCAGCACCAGCGAATCCGCATCGAGCGCCACCACCACGCCGCTTTTCACCTGGTCATAGGCCGCATTCAGCGCCGCCCATTTGCCGGCGTTGGCCTGCCGGATCACGCGCAGCCGCGGCTCTGACGGAAAGGCCTCGGCCACACGGTCCGATGTCCCGTCGGTCGATCCGTCATCCACCACGATCACCCGCAGGTCGGGATGGTCCGACGCCAGGGCCGCGCGAACCGAAGGCACGATGACCGGCGCCTCGTTGTAGGCCGGGATGAGGACCGTGACTGGCGGCAGAGGTCCTGCGGGCGGCACCGGCGCGCGGCGCAGATGGGCCAGGATCAGCACCGCCAGCGCCCGCAGCGTGCCTGCCGCGACCACAATCCAGAAGATCCAGACAAGCGCCTGCCCAGCCACCGAGAGCACCCGGAACGACAGGCTGTCGAGCAGCGTCAGCGCGTCATCGACCGGCGGCATCACCGCCGCCCGGTCAAGCCCCAGGATCCCCCCCAGCGTGTCGAAGGTGTAGCCGTCCGCGCGCAGCGCATCGATCAGCGTCGGCAGAGCGTCCAGCGTGGCCGTCCGGTCGCCGCCCGCATCGTGCAGCATCACGACGCCCCCGCCCCACAGCGCCGCGAGATCGCGCCGCACCTCGGCCACCAGCGCCTCGGGCGTGATCGTCTCCCAGTCGCGCGGCACGCTGTCGGCGCCCGCCAGAATATAGCCCTCGGCCAGAACCGGCATCAGCGCGCGCAGCTCCGCGCCCGTCACGGGGCCGTCGCTGCGGCCATAGGGAGGGCGGTAAAGCCGGATCGAGACCCCGGTGATCGCCGCGACGATTCGCTGCACGGCGTTCAGTTCCAGGCGCAGGCGCAGGCCGTCGATATGGCTGGTTTCAGGATGCGAGAAGGTGTGCGATCCGATCTCGTGGCCCTCCTCCACCATGCGGCGCAGGATGTCGGGCGCCGCCAGCGCATTGGCCCCGATGACGAAGAAGCTGGCGCGGACGCCCTTGTCGCGCAGGATATCCAGCAGCGCCGCCGTATGCTTTGGGTCGGGACCGTCGTCGAAGGTCAGCGCCACGACGCGACCGGCCGGGCGGCCATAGCGTTCCAGCATCGGCGGAAGGGCAAGCGCGGCATGGATCTGCCCCGTCACCCGGCCGCTTTCGGGGTCGATGAACACTGTGCGCTGCCCCTGGGCTCCGGCATCAAGAAGCCGCAGGAAGGGGCCATTGCCTTGATAGGCCACCACATCGTCATAGCGCAGCGTCTCGATCTGTCGCGCCGCCACCGCGCCGGGGCCCGACAGCAGCAGCGGCCAGATCCCCGGATCCTCGGCCCCGACCTGCCAGAGCAACACATCGCGGACCCCGACCTCTTGCTGGACCAGCAGGGTATTCCAGGCCGAGGCCACATCCAGAAGCCAGATCAGCCCCCCGTCCGGCAGCCCGATCCGAGTGGCCCCAAGTTCGGGGTCGAACTGCATCACCGTGCCCGGCGCCGCGCCTGCCATCTGCATGGCCATGGCGTGGCTGATGGTCTGCGGCGGACCGCCATTCGCCGGCCAGAAGCTGCCAAAGGCGCCCAGGGCAAGGATCAGCTTGTCCGGCCCCAGCCGCGCCGCGCTTTCCAGTATCACCTCGCGGGTCCAGGTGGCAGGCGCAGGGGGGGCGGGAGGGGCGCCCGCGGTCGGCGTGCGAAAGGCCGTGACGATCACCCGGTCCGCCAGGGCCATCATTGCCTGGTCCTGCCATAGCGGGCCATCGCCCGCGGCCAGGATGCAGCTTTCACGCCCCAGCACCGCCAGGTTGGCCCGCAGATCCCGCATCAGGGCCAGCAGACCCTCGCGGTGGCGGGGAAGGTAGCCTTCCGGGTTCAGGCAGAGGGCGCGGCTGCCGGTCCTGGCGGCAATGCCCGTCAGCTCGGCCACGATGGCGATCCGGCGGTCCGCGTCCAGAAGCGGATCCGCGCCGGGCAGCATCGGCAGGGGCAGTCGCACCACCGTGCGCAGCGGCGGTCCGTGGAGAGCGCCGGACGGGGACGCCGCCGCGAGCAAGGCCGCGCCGACCGGCACGACCTGCGCCCCGGCAAGGTCGATGCGATGCGATTCGATCATCACCGACGCCAGATTATCGCAATGGGAGGCAAGCGTGGCGGTTGCCCCCTCGGGCCAGGCGCGCAGCAGGGCGTGTACCGCGAGCCCCGCTGCGGGTGACAGAACATCCGTGAGGGACAGAGGCTCGCCGCTGCACTGGGGCTGCTCTGGCAGGACGGTGTCCGGCCCCGCCTGGGAAAGCCGGGCGGCATCAGTCAGTGCGGCACCGCCGGGCAAGGTGCCCAGCACATAGATGCTGAACCAGAAGACGGCGGCCCACAGCGCAATCGCCACGGAGATCCCGGCCGTCAGCCATCCGGCGATGCGTGCCCTGCGCCGCGTCGGGTCAAGAAAGACGGGCACGCGATCGCCGTGATCCTGTCCGCGTCTTGTTCTTGCCATCCCACCCCGACCCGTGCACGCTTTCGCGTCATTAAAATATCTTTCTAGAATATTAAGTCTCTGAAGGGAAATCTTGACAGACAACAAGGTGGGCGGCCCGGCCGGAACAACACTGCTTCAGCCTTGGCGTTGCACGGGGTCCGGGGCGCGAGGGGGAGAGTGAGACGGATGCAGATGGATCGGCGCAGTTTCCTGGTGCTTCTGGGGTCGCTGGGTTTGGGCACTGTCCTGCCGCTTGGTCAGGCTGCGGGCCAGACGGCCGGGCAAACAGCGCGCGGCCTGTTCCTGATGGTCGACGGGATCGGCCCCGCGATCCCGGCCGAACCTCTGCGCCAGGTGCTGGAGCCCTTTGCCGCCCGTTCGACGCCGCTGGCGCTTGGTTTGCGACCGGGGCCGGATGGGTTCGGCCCGGACCTGCTGGAGCTTGTCTCTGGCGCGATCGCGGGGTTTCCGGCGCTGTTCGAGCCGGTGCTGCGCGTCGATGCGCTGGCGGGCCTGTCGCCCTATGCGCAGATGCGCGCGGCCGCGCGGGAACTGGCGGCGGTGGAACGTGCCCTTGCCCCGGCCGGGCCGCTGCCTGCCATCCTGTCGCTGGCGACGGATGCACCTGCCGAGCCTGCGTCCTTCGACGCGCTGCGGGCAATCGGGCTGCGCAATGTCCTGTTGCTGGGGCCGATGGCGCAGGGCGCGTCGCGGATCCTGCCCTGCAACGGCGCGGCAATGTGCCTGCAGGGCAGCGCGCCGCTGGGCAGCGATGGCGCGGCGGAGCTTGCGGCACGGCTGGGCGCCGCGCAGGCGGGGGATGCGCCCCTGCTGGCCGTGATCGACGCCGCCGCCATCAGCGCGCTTCCCCTCCCCGAGGTGCGCGACCGGGCCGAGGCGCTTGTCGAGACGATGTCGCGGGCCGTGGAGTCGGGAGCCGCCTTTGCCGTGCAGCCGCGCGCGCATCTGGGCTGGGCCCCGCCCGAGGCGGCTCGGCGGATCGCCCTGCGGCTGGACCCTCCCGCCCCTGGCGATCCAGAGGGCGAGGCGGGCCTTCTTGCCATGGCCGAGGCCCTGGCGGCCAAGGGCTGGCCGGTGTCGCAGAGCCGGAGCCTGGCCGAGGCGACCGGCCCGCAGGACGTCCTGCTCCTCGACGGCGCGGTCGAGGAGATGGCGGACTGGGCCACGGCCCGGGCCGATGCGGGCGCGCTGCCCTGCGCGGTCGGCACACCGACCAATGCGGACGAGGCCGAGGTGCTGGCCGCGGCGGGCCTGGCGATCGTCGTGGGGAAGAAGGTGCCAGGAGAACCTGCCTTCGACGACCACGGCCTGATCCGTCGCGCCGAAATCCGTGACGCAGCCCTGCTCGCCAGCGCCCCGCCCGGCGCCGACCTGATCCTCGCCCTTGGCCCCGACAGCTATCGCGATCCGGCCAGACGGGCGGCGACGCTGGAAAAGATCGGGACGGCGGCAGGCGATGGCCGCACCATCCTGCAGGACCTTGCCGGATGGCCGGACAACATCCTGCCCGCCGATCCCGTCTTTGCGATCCTGCGGGAAACCCGCCGCACCCTGCGCCAGCCCGAACCGCCGGCCGACGCTACAGCGCCAGATGCCGCGGCGCTGCTGGATGACGCACGCCACGCCTGGATGGCAATCGACACGACGACCATCGAAGAGACCGGCCTGTGCCCCGCGACGATGCATACGACGCCAGAGGGCAGCTATGCCTATCGCACGCTGACGATGTGGGAATGTGGCAGTCTTCTGCGGGCGGTCCTGGCGGCGGGGGAACTTGGCCTGATCGAAACCCCGGTCATGGCCGCCAGGATCGAGCGGATCCTGTCGGTGCTTCCGCTGGCGCGCATGGGTGATCACCGCCTGCCCAGCGAATTGATCAGCTCTGACACGGGCCAGCCCATGTCGCCCGATTTCAACGTCTTTGACACGGGCCGCCTGCTTTCGGCCCTGGCCGAGGTCGACGCCCATCCGGCCACAAGCGGCGCAGCCGCGCCCCTGGTCGCCAGCTGGGATCTGGCCCAGGCCGTGACCGAAGGGCGGCTGCACTCGTTCCAGAGGGGGCGTCCGATGGAGGCCCATCT
Organism: Alphaproteobacteria bacterium; assembly: GCA_046569765.1. Taxonomy (GTDB): domain Bacteria; phylum Pseudomonadota; class Alphaproteobacteria; order Rhodobacterales; family Rhodobacteraceae; genus Tabrizicola. Next base: position 9,576 of record JBKHWC010000046.1, read on the forward strand.
CTCGCAGGCCACCCATTATGTGGCGCGCGCCTTCGGCGCATGGGGCGTGGCCGCCGCCTCGCCCTACCTGGTCAGCGATGAGGGCTCGGAAACCGACCGCCGGATGCGCCTTCTGACCGCGGTGTCGGCGGTGGGGGCCTTCGGGGCCGAGCCCCTGCTGCTTGAGATCATGGAGATGGAAGCCTCGGACGCCGCGTCTGTGCTGGCGGATGTGCTGCATGCCGCCCAGCGCCGCGCCCATGCGGCAACCGGGCGATACCATGCCGTGTCGGAGGGCCCTCTCGATATGCCGCCGTGGTTCGCCTATGACGGTCTGCGGCTCAATGATCCAGAAACGCGCTGGGAATCTCGGGCGAACTCGCCTGATCCAGCCTACAGCACCGCCGAGGCGATGCAGGCCACCCTGCGGGTCAGCACCAAGGCCGCCTACCTGTGGTGGGCGATGCGGCCGGGAGCCTATACAGCGGGGCTGCTTGGACATGTCCGGGACCGCGCGCGCCTCGAGGGCGGCGGATTCTCGAGCGGCGTCTACATGGCGACGGGCAAGCCGATGCCGAGATATACCGACGTGAACACCAACGCGATCCTGATGGATGCAGTGGCCTTCGTGCTGCGCGGTCGTCGGCGGCGCGACGGCGCACCGGCCTTCCCGCTGCCGGGTGCCGCCTGATGGCCGCATGCCTGGGTCGACGCTGCCGCCTCACTAGGGTCACAATCATTCTGCATCGATCACTCCCGGAGAGCGGCGCATGCACCTCTGTCGCGGCCATGGGCGTCAGCAGGCGGTTCCCCGCTTCCGAGCGGTTCCGGAAGTTGTGCGGAGGTTAAGCCCCCGGTAGTTGTGCCAACCGTAGATTGAAGATCGAGACGAGGCGGGAACGGCAGAATCGGCAGCGGTTGCAGACCTTGGCCGCATGTCGGGCATCAATCCGTAGTCCGAACTGAATGAGCGCCAGCCCGGTGCTTGTGTCCGGTTGAAATGTGTCTGGGGGAACCAGCGGATTCCCCCGTAAGCAGCGAGGATCACGACGATGAAAACAGTCGTCAAACAGCTTCTGTTCCTTGCCCTGCTGTCCGTCGCGCCGCCAGCGGTGGCAGGTGTGACCTGCGACGGCGAATGGCGACGCGCGGCGCTGACCAACTACGAAAGCTACCCCGACCCGGGCAGCGACGAATGTGTAAAGTACAACGGCTGCAAGTGGGCCGGACAGTTCTACGGCGTGACGGGCAAGAAGTCCGAGAAATGGGTGGCGAGCAAGAACATCGCGGCCGTTCATGAAAAGGACTGGAAGCGCTTTGGCGGAAAGTCGCTGCGACTGCGCCAGGGCAAGCGCGAGATTGTCGTGGAAGTGCTCGATCTCTGCTCTGACTCGGATTGCAATGGTTGCTGCACCAATAACCTTGGCGGCGACGGCCATCTGATCGACATCGAGAAGTTCACGAAAGATCGGTTCGGGGCCGGGTCGGGCGTGGTGGAATTCCAGGTTTGCGGCTGACCCGACCGGGGTCCTGAAGCGGCCGGGGATGCCGCGTCTTCCCGCGGCACAGGGCGCTGGCGCGGGACTGCGTCGGTCCCTGGCCTCAAGGCACGAGCATGCGACGGAATCGGACTTCTGCTCCTGGCGCAGGCCACGCCTTGAGTCCCATTCATCTTGCCAAGCCGGATGAGGGGATGGCACCTTGCAGCAAGCATCTGCCCAAGAGGCGGCAGCAGAGCACGGAACTCAGGTCATGGGAAACGGCTGGATTGCAGGCGCGATGGCAGCGGTTGTGGCATGGGGGTCAGTCGCCTTGGCCGGGCCCGAGGGCCAGGGGCTGCTGAGCATCACCTTCGACGACGCGTCACGTTCGCAGCATGAGCTTGGGCTTCCTGCCACCCGGGACCATGGCCTTGCCGGAACCCTTTTCGTGATCACGAAATACGCGGAGGAAGCGGCGGACGATCCCGACGGCTGGTACATGGGGTGGCCCCAAATCCGGGATTTCCGCGATTCGGGATGGGAGATCGGGGCCCACAGTCACACACATCCGCATCTGACCGAACTTGCCGACGATGAGGTGATCGCCGAACTGGACACGGCGAAGGCGATCATCAAGAAGAGAACCGGCATCACGCCGGTCTCGTTTGCGCCACCGTTCGGCAATTTCGACGCGGGCACGGCGAGACTGATCCTGGAACGCTACCGTCATCTTCTTCTCGCCTGGGGTGGCAACAAGGGTCGCAACCCGCTGCATGGCGTGGACGTCGGGCAGATCGGTCGGTTCGAGGTGTCACACCGACACAGCCCGAAGCAGGTGTGCGAGGTTATTGATGACGCCGCGCGCAATGGTATCTGGCTGGTGCTTATGTTCCACGAATTCGTCGAGCGCGACCCGGCAGAATATCAATACGGCATCGAGGACTTCCGCCACATTCTTGCCTGCGCCAAGCTCTTGCAGGACCGGAAGACGATCCGTGTTGTCAGCGTGGCAGATGCGGTGAAACTTCTGGGCGCGGAACAGCTGTCCGATCCCACGGAGTGACGGTGCAATATCTGCTCAGGCTCGGGGATGGGAGTGATTGCCCCGGTTGGGCTGGACATGGCAATGGGGCGCAGGATCCTGCGCCCCATTGCGGTCAGTGACCCGAACCGGGACTTGGGATGTCCTACTTGTTGTAAAGCAAATCCGGCAACCACAACACGATCTGCGGGAAGACCGTGATCAGCAGCACGCCCAGGCACATCAGGAAGAAGAACGGGAGCGACGCCCGGACGATCTTCATGATCGACTGCCGTGTCAGCGCCTGCAGGATGAACAGGTTGAAGCCAACCGGCGGGGTGATCTGCGCCATCTCGATCATCAGGATCAGGAAGATCCCGAACCAGATCGGATCGAAGCCGGCCGCCAGCACCAGCGGCAGGGTGACCGGCAGGCTCATCACCGTCATCGACACGCCTTCCAGGAACATGCCCAGCAGGATGTAGAAGAGCACGATGATGACGATCAGCGCATAGGGCGACAACTCAAGTTTCGCGATCGCGGCCGAGATGTCCTGTGGCACATGCATGAAGCCCATGGCCGTGGACATGAAGGCCGCCGAGATCATGATCGCCCCGATCATCGAACTGGTGTGCACCGTCGCGAAGAGGCTTTCCATGAACACCTTGCGGCTGATCTGCCGGGTGATCGTGACATAGACCAGTGTCAGCGCCACGTCCAGGGCCGCGGTCTCGGACGGGGTCGCGATGCCGGTGTAGATCGCGCCCAGCACCAGACCGATCAGCAGGACGATCGGCATCAGGTTGCCCACGCCCTCGACCATCTCGCGGAAGGTCGGCCGCGCACCCTCGACCGGGGCGACCTTGGGGGAAATCATCGCGTGGACAATGACATAGGCCGAGTAGAGCGCCGCGATCATGATCCCTGGGATGACACCGGCGGCGAAGAGGCGGGCGATCGAGACCTCGGCCACGACGCCATAGACGATCATGATGATCGAGGGCGGGATCAGCAGGCCAAGGCTGCCCGCGCCAGCCAGCGAGCCGATGACCAGCGGTCCGTTGTAGCCGCGCCGCAGAAGCTCGGGCACGGTGATCTTGCCGATGGTCGCGGTCGTGGCCGCGCTGGAGCCGCAGATCGCCGCGAAGATCGCCGAGCCGACGATGTTGGTGTGGATCATCCGGCCGGGCAGATGGTAGGTCAGCGGGGCCAGGCCCTTGAAAAGCCGGGTGGAAATGTCGGTCCTGAGGATCAGCTCGCCCATCCAGATGAACACCGGGATGGCCGAAAGCTCCCATCCGGTCGAACTGCGGATCATGATCGGCCCGACGATCGAGCCGATGCGGGCAAGCGGCATGTCGATGAAGACGGCCAGGCCCAGGATGCTGACCAGCATCAGCCCCGCGAAGACCCAGACCCCAAGGCCGAGGAACAGGATGACCAGACCAAGGACACCCGCGGCAACGTAAAGAGTCTCCAAGATCAATCTCCTTCCTGGGCGTCTTCGGGAACGCCGTTGACGATGGCGTCAAGCGCGCTGGCCAGGATTTGCAGCAGAAGCAGGACAAGACCGGCCAGGATCGCCGCGTCGATGTACCAGGTGGGCGTTTCCATCAGCGTGGGGCTGACCGACCCGCGGGTGAAGTCGCGCACGAGGATGCGCCAGATCTGCCAGGCGATGAAGCTGAAGATCGCGAAGGTGGACACAAGGCAGAAGAGCTCGACCGCAAGGGCCAGGCCCTTGCCCGGGATCGCGCGGATCAGGCTGACGCGGACATGCTTGCGCGAGGCCAGCGTATGGGCCATCGCCAGATAGGTCATGGCGCCGATGGCATAGCCGACGAATTCGCCCATCGAATTGGTCGACGAGCCGAAGAAGCTGCGCAGGACGATCTCGAGATTGACGTGGATGACGATATAGACCAGCAGGCCCGCCGATACCCAGAGCCCCAGCGCGGATCCTGCCGAAGCCGCGCGGTTCACAAGGTTGATGACCATTGATTGTTCCCCCCCCGAAGATGGTGCGGGCAAGGGGTTGACCCTTGCCCGCTATGGCATCACTTGGCGCGGCGGCTGTTGTATTCGTCCAGGATGGCCTGACCGTCCGCTCCGACCTTCTCCAGCCATTCGGCATAGACCGACTCGCCGGCCTTGCGCAGGGCCTCGTTGAACTCGTCCACCGGCTTGCCGCCGAAAACCGGACCGAGGCGCAGCTGAAGGCGATCGCCCGCGAGATGCAGGCCTTCGAGAATTCCATCGAGACCGGGAACGGCGTGATCCGGTCGGAGACCAACCTGGCCTTCCACAAGGCGATCGCGGCGGCGGCGGGCAATCCGTATATCTCGGACTTCTACGAGACCGCTTTGATCGGCACCATCCGGCTGGCGCGCGCCTGTTTCTCGGGCGCGCAGGAATTCGGCACCGGGGAACCGGACGCTGAACTGCAGGCGCATCTGGCCAAGACCGTGGGAGAGCACCGCAACATCTATGACGCCATCCAGCGTCGGGATGTCGAAGCGGCCGACCGGCTTGCCGTCGATCACTATGTGCTGACCAAGCAGCGGATCATGAAGGTGCTTTCGGCCCAGTCCCCGGCCCTTGCCGGGATGGGCGACCTGTCACTCGACAGCTGGGCCCGCGCCTGATCCGGCGAACTCGGCCAGCATCCAGTCGATGAAATCCCGCGCCGCGCTGCCCGTCTTGCGCGCGGGGTTCCGGGCCAGCGTCAGGACATGCGGGGTCGCGACCCCCGGCCCCGCGAGGGGGAGCAGCCTGCCCGAGGCGAGCAAGGACGCGACATAGGTGGAATAGACCACCGTCACCCCCGCCCCCCCGGCCGCCAGCGCCAGCGCGGTCGAGGCATTGTCAGCGCGCAAGGTCGGCATCTGCGGCGCGCGCGTCTGGCCCGCGGCCTCGGCCCAGATATCCCACAGGGCATAGCGGCCCAGCACCTCGATCTGCGGCAGGGCGTCCAGCGAACCGCCCGCGCGCAGATGCGCCGCATCCGCCGCGCTGCCGACCAGGACCAGACGCTCGCGGCCCAGGACAATCGCCTCGGCCGGGCGCTGCGCCGCGTCCACGATCGCGATGCTGACATCGGCCAGTTCCAGGTTCGGGTCGGTCCAGATCGAGCTGTTCAGCTGCACCGCCACCCCGGCATGGCTGGAAACGAAGCCCGCAAGCCGCGGCGCGAGCCACAGATTCAGGAACGAGATCGGCCCCGAGACCGTGAGGCTCTGGTGCAGCCGGCGCCCGGTCAGGCCGCGCGTGGCCGCCTCGGCCATGTCCAGCGCCTGGGTCACGCCCGGCAGATAGGCCTTGCCGGCCGATGACAGGTCCAGCCCGTTGGCGTGGCGATGAAAGAGCGGGCGGCCGAAATACTGTTCCAGCGCGCGCACCCGCTGACTGATCGCCGCCTGGGTGCAGTTCAGCTCGGCCGCGGCGCGGGTAAAGCTGAGATGGCGGGCTGCGGCCTCGAAGGCCTGGAGGCAGACAAGGTGGGGAAGCTCACGCATGACTCGATCCGATTTTTGACCCCATAACGAAATCGGGGGCTGAGCGCCAGTATCGCTTTCTTGCGACAGGTGCCTTCCGCGGGCCATCTGGCGCAAACCCGGGGAGTCCCCGATGCCCTTCGCCCTGCTTCGCTACGGCCTGCGCCGCTCGCACCGGCCATTCGACGACATCCCGCCGACCCCGCCGCTGCGGCAAAGCTATGATGTGGTGATCATCGGCGGCGGAGGTCACGGGCTGGCGGCGGCCTATTACCTGTCGCACCACCACGGCATCCGGTCGGTGGCGGTGCTGGAAAAGGGCTATCTCGCGGGCGGCAATACCGCGCGCAACACGACGACGATCCGGTCCAACTACCTGACGCAGGCGTCGATCCGGTTCTACCGGGAGGCGGTGTCACTGTTCGAGACCATGTCTCAGGACCTGGGCTTCAACATCATGTTCTCGCAGCGCGGTCAGCTGACGCTGGCCCATTCCGAGGCGACGATGCGCAGCTTCCACCTGCGCGCCGAAATGGGCAAACATGCCGGCACCGGGATCGAGGTGGTCGATGCCCGGACCGTGCGCGAGCTTTGCCCGCATCTGAACATGGACGAGGGCGGCCAGCACGAGGTTCTGGGCGGCCTGTGGCACAAGGACGGCGGCACGGCGCGGCATGATGCGGTGGCCTGGGGCTATGCCAAGCGCGCGGCCGAGAAAGGGGTGGAGATCCACCAGCGCACGACCGTCACCGCCATCCGCCGCCAGGGCGACCGCGTGACCGAGATCGTGACCGACCGCGGCACGATCCGGGCGGGCCAGGTCCTGCAGGCGGCCGGAGGGCTGAACGGGCAGATTGCCGAGATGGCCGGATTCCCGCTGCCGATCCGCTGCTTTCCGCTGCAGGCGATGGTCACCCAGCCGTTGAAACCCTTCCTGCACACGCTGGTCTCCTCGGCCAACCTGCACACCTATCTGGTCCAGTCCTCTCGCGGGGAGATCGTGATCGGCGGCGGTTCGGACCCCTATCAGTTGGCCTCGACCCGCTCGACCTTCGACCAGAAAGAGGCGCTGGCCCAGGGGGCGCTGCATCTGTTCCCCTTCCTGCACAATGTCCGGCTTCTGCGGCAATGGGCCGGGATCACCGACATGACCCCGGATTACAGCCCGATCATGGGCGCCTCGCCGCTGACGAACTACTGGCTGGATACCGGCTGGGGCACCTGGGGGTTCAAGGCGACCCCGGTCGCCGGGAAATACATGGCCGAGACCATCGCCACCGGCCGCGTTCCCGACATCATCACGCCCTTCGCCCTGACCCGCTTCGACCGTTTCGCCCTGCTGAACGAGATGGGCGCCACGGCAGCAAGCCACTTAGGACATGCCATGAAACGCCTGACCTGCCCGATGAACGGCCCGCGCTACATCACCGAGTTCCAGTATCTCGGCCCCCTGCGCTCGACCCGCGCCGAGGACCCGGCGGCCGTCACCCGGCACCTGCTCTATGCCGAGAACCCGATCGGCCCGCTGGTGGAATGGTGGCGGCACCGCCCTTCGAACACGGTGTTCCTGGCCGAACGCCATACCGGCACGGACCGGATCATCCGCACCTGGTTGGCCGACGGATCGGAGACGCAGAATGTCTGACACACACCGCCTTCCCGCCCCCTGGGGCACCCGGATCGACCGCGCGCGGCGGCTGGAGTTCCGCTTTGACGGCCGGTCCGTCGTGGGCCATCCGGGGGACACCGTGGCCAGCGCTCTTGTGGCGCAAGGACAATGGGTACTGTCACGGTCGTTCAAGTACCACCGCCCGCGCGGACCGATGACATTCTCCGGGACCGATGCGAACACGCTGGTCCAGATCGGCCCCGAGCCCAACGTCCGCGCTGACCTGCGCCTGCTTGAAACCGGCATGGAGGTCAGCGCGCAGAACACCTCGCACAGCGCCGACCGCGACCTGAACAGCGTGCTGGGTCTCTTCGGCCGCTTCATGCCGGTGGGGTTCTATTACCGCACCTTCTTTGGCCCCGGAAAGAACAGCTGGCTGAAGTTCTGGGAGCCGATCATCCGCAAATCCGCCGGGCTGGGGCAGATCGACCCCGGCCAACCCCTTGTGGCCTATGCCCGCCGGAACCTGGCCTGCGACGTGCTGGTCATCGGCGCGGGACCGGCCGGCATGACCGCGGCCACCGTCGCCGCCGCCGCGGGGGCCGAGGTGGTGCTGGTCGACTCTGAACCCGAGACGGGCGGCGCGCTGACCTATGGCCGGAACGGGCAGCAGGCCCTTGCCCCGGCGCGGGCGGCGCTTGAGGCAAGCGGTGTGCGCGTCTTGACCGGCGCCACCTGCAATGGCTGGTATGCGGACAATTTCCTGCCGGTCCTGCAGGGCAACACGCTTTGGCGGGTGCGGGCGGCGCAGGTGATCCTGACGACCGGGACGCAGGACCAGCCGCTGGTCTTTCGCAACAACGACCTGCCAGGCATCGTCACCGCCTCGGGCGTGCAGCGGCTGATGCGGCACCATGGCGTGCGCCCCGGCCGTCGCGCGGTGGTCGTCGCGGGCACGCCGCATGGCGTGGACGCGGCCGAGGATCTGAGGGATGCCGGGGTGGCCATCGCCACCGTGCTGATCCCGCCCAAGGCAACCCTGCCCGCCGAGCTTCGCAACAGGCTGACCGCCCGGGGCTTGCGCGTGCTGACCGACGCTCAGGTGATCGAGGCGCAGGGCAAGCGGCACCTGAGCGGGCTGGTCGTGGAAAGCCCCAAGGGGCGCGAGACGCTGGACTGCGACCTCGCGGTGATCGACGCGGGCGCGACGCCGGGCTACCAGCTGGCGCTACATGCCGGGGCGAAGCTGGGCTTCGACGATGCGCGGCAGGCCTTCACGCTCTCGAACCTGCCCGAGGGGCTGCGCCTTGCGGGGTCGGTCGCGGGGCACCACACCCCGGCCAGCGTCATCCGCAGCGGCGAGATCGCAGGCGCGGGGGCCGCGCGGGCCCTGGGTCTTCAGGCCCCTGCCCTGTCCCCGCTGCCCGACCCCGAGGCCGCCTGGCACCGCACCTATCCGGTTCCCGCCGCCAGCAAGGCGGGCCGCGACTTCGTCGATTTCGACGAGGATCTGCAGGTCAAGGACATCGCCAATGCCGTCGCGGACGGCTACCGCGATCTGGAACTGGTGAAACGCTACTCAACCGTCGGCATGGGCCCGTCACAGGGGCGTCATTCGGCGCTGGCCACCGCGCGGATCGTGGCGCGGGAAACCGGGCGTCAGGTGGGCGACATCGGCATCACCACCGCGCGCCCGCCATTCGGGCCGGAAAAGCTGGGCCTGCTGGCCGGACCGCTGCGCGAGCCCTACCGGCTGACGGCGATGCACGACTGGCACCGCAAGGCGGGCGCGGCGATGGTCGCGGCGGGCAACTGGTGGAGGCCGCTGCACTATGCCGGCAAGGCCGCCGACCCCCGCGCCGCCATCGCCGACGAGGTGCGGCTGGTGCGCGAGGGTGCGGGCATGCTGGACGTCTCGACCCTTGGCAAGCTCGCGGTGCGCGGCCCCGATGCCGGGGCCTTCCTCGACAGCATCTATACCATGGCCCATGCCAGCCAGCCGGTCGGCCGGGTGCGCTATTGCCTGATGCTGAACGACATGGGGTCCGTGATCGACGATGGCGTGGCCTGGCGGCTGGCCGAGGATGACTTCTATGTCACCGCCACCACCGGCGCCGTCGACCGCGTCTTCACCGAGATGAGCTTTCTGAACGCGCAATGGCGGATGCAGGTGGACATCCAGAACGTCACTTCGGCCTTCGCGGCGATCAACCTGACCGGCCCAAAGGCCCGCGCGGTGCTGGAACGGCTGGGCGGCGACATCGCGGTCGGCGCGGGCGATTTCGGCTTTCTCGAAGGCCGATCGGGCACCATCGGCGGCCATCCGGTGCGGGTCATGCGCATCGGCTTTTCGGGCGAGGTCAGCTATGAGCTGCACACCCCGCGTTCGCACGGGCTCGCGCTGTGGCAGGCGCTGCTGGAGGCCGGCGCCCCCGTCGGCCTGCGGCCCTATGGGCTGGAAGCCTCGCGCATCCTGCGGCTGGAGAAGGGCCACATCATCATCGGCCAGGACACCGACGCGCTGACCACGCCCGAAGAGCTGGACATGGGCTGGGCACTGTCGAAGAAGAAACCGTATTTCCTGGGCAAACCTGCCCTGGAAAAGCGCCGCGAGATCGGCCTGACCCGCCGCCTCTGCCGCTTCACCCTGCCGGTCGAGGCGGGGCGCGATGTGGGCGAATCCTCGCTGGTGCTGCGGCAGGGTGAGCCGGTGGGCTTTGTCACCTCGGTCGCGCAGTCGCCGACGCTGGGCCAGGTGATCGGCCTGGCCTATGCCCATCCCGAGGATGCGGTGCCGGGCGGGACGATCCGCCTGCGTGACCGCAAGGGGGTGGAGCGCACGGCGAAAGTCGTGGCCCATGCCTTCTACGACCCCGACAACAAGCGCCAGGAGGTATGACCATGGCCGCACATGCGACGGCTCTTCCCCGGAGCGGGGACGTCGATGCCACCCTGCACGACCGGACCCTCTGGCCCCGGCTGGGCCTGCGTGGTCCGGCCACGCCCGACTGGTGCGCGGCCACCGGACTGCCCTTCCCCGATGCGGTCAACCGGGTGGCGACGGCGGGCGGCATCCGGGTGGCGCGGCTGGGCCGGACCGAGCTCCTGGTGCTGGCCCCGACGGGCGACGCCAGGCTTCCGCGGCCCGCCACCACGGTTCCGGGGGCCTATGACGGCTACCGAGAGGAGAGCTGGGCCTGGTTCCGGCTGGAGGGTCCGGGCACCCTGGCTGCCCTCTCGGCCATGACCTCGGCCGATCTGCGGCCCGGCATCGCTGCGCCGGACAGCGTGGTCCAGACCCGGCTGGCCGGTCTGGATGCGGTGCTGGTGCTGGCCCCGGCCGAGGCCGGGACCGCCGTGGACATCTTCATCGACAATGCCGCGGCCGAGTACTTCGAGGCCGCCGTGGGCGACCGCTGCCCCAACGTCCGGCGCTGAGGGAAAGCCCGCGACAGGGTTTCCTGTCGTGGGCAAAACCGATCAGAGCCCCGCTACGGCGACCAGCTGGATCTCGACCGGGGCATTGCCTGGCAGGGTGGCGACCCCGATGGCGGCGCGGGCAGAGCGGCCGCTTTCGCCCAACTCATCACGCAGGAAGACCGAGGCGAAATCGGCGACGCGGGAATGGGCGGTGAACCCTGGCCCGGTGGCGATGTAGACCGTCATGCTCAGGACGCGGGTGAGGGTTTCCCCCGGTTCCAGCATCGCCCGCGCCGCCGTCAGCGCGTTGCAGCAGGCCAGAACCACGGCGTCACGGTAGTCCTCCAGCGGCGCATCGGCGTGGACCGGGCCGGTGAAAAGCAGTTGCCCCGCTTGCCGGGGCGTCATCCCGGCGGTGTGGATCAGATCGCCATGCCGCGTGGCCGGGACGTAATCACCCTGCGGAACCGGGTTCGCCCCGGTCATTGCCGATACCTCTCGACCAGCGCGGCCAGACGATCCACCGCCGCGACGGCAGCCGCATGATCCTGCGAGAAGTTCAGCCGGATGCTGTCGGCGCAATGCGGGCTGAATTCAGTTCCCGGCGTCACCGTCACCCCGGCCTGCAGGCGCAGCGCGCGGACGAATTGCGCGGGCGTGATGGTCAGCGCGGGCAGGCGCGGGAAGAGATAGCTTCCGGCCTCGGGCGCGCGGACGGTGCAGCCGGGGATCGCGGCGAAGCGGGCCACAAGGTCATCGCGGATCGCCTGATGCCGGGCGATGCGGTCGGTCATCCAGCCCTCGGGCTCGGCGAACCAGCCGCGCAGCACCGCCTGCGAATAGCCCGGCGCCCGCAGCGAGACGATGGCCTGCAGCTTCTCCATCCGCGTCACGATCTGGGGGGACCCGAAGGCCACGCCCAGCCGGTAGCCGCTGAGCGACTCGGTCTTGGACGGGCCCATGATGGTGATCAGGTTGTCGGCCCCCGGCATCACCGCCCGCAGATGGGTATAGGCGCAGCCGCTGTACAGGAGACGCGAGTAAAGCTGGTCCACGATCACGGTGGCACCGTACTCCGCTGCCAAGGCGGCGATACGGGCGATCTCGGCCGGGGAATAGACCGTTCCGGCCGGGTTGTTCGGGTTCGAGAACAGGAAGGTCTTCGCCCCGGCGCGCAAGGCGGCCTCCAGCCCGGAGAGGTCCAGCCCCGCCTCGCCCGGCGCGGCGGTGGCATAGTGCATCGGCACTGGCAGCATCTCGGCTTCCAGGAATTCGACCAGCTTGCGGTTGGCGAAATAGTCCGGCTGCACGATGGCCACCTTGTCGCCGCGCGTCACCGTGGCGGCCACGGCAAGGAACAGCGCGCCCTGCGTGCCCGGCGTCAGGATCAGCCCGTCTCGCGCATCGACCGGCGCGCCGGTGAAGGCCGCCAGCCGCGCCGCGACCATCTCGCGGATGCCCATGTCGCCACGGTATTCGGTATAGGCCTGCGCGCCGCCCAGCGCGACTCCGGCGGAAAACAGATCGAAGCTGCCGGGCGAGGGCGGATGTGCGTCCACGTCCCCATGCGAGAAATCGACCGGCCGCCCGTCCAGCCGGTCGCCTTTCAGCACCTCTGCCAGTCCCTCGGCAGTCTGGCGCACCTCTTGCCCCGGGGCGTTGTCATTGGCCAGCCGGGCGAATTTGTCCTGGATCGACATCTGGGTTCCTTGGGATTGCGCATTGTCCATGCCTTCTTAACGCCGGGAGCAAAGAAGGCAAAACTGCCCCTGCTTGATTCAAAGAAAGGAAAACCTTTTCTCTGACAGCGCGGAGTGCCGATCGCGGGGCAAGAATAGCCCGTCTTCGGGCCAGCGAAGGGCCCATGTTTTCCTTCTTCTGAAGCGGCAAAAACGCGGCTCCGCGTTTTGCGCAACCATCCTGGCGACGGATCCACCTTGGGCAGGCAACTGTGAACCGGCCAGACCGGGCGGTGTCTGTGGTGAGCGTGAAGAATTGACAGGAGGACCCCCGATGAAACTTGCCCCTACGGCTGCGGCCGCGCTGGCTGCACTGCTGACCGGCGGACTTGCCGCCGCCGACACGCTGGAAGACATCAAGTCCGCCGGCAAGATCGTCGTCGGCGTGAAACAGGACTACCGCCCCTGGGGCTATCTGGACGCCAGCGGCAAGATCGTCGGCTTCGAGATCGACCTGGCGCAGGATGTGGCAACCCGCCTTGGGGTCGGGCTGGAACTGGTGCCGGTCGTCGCCTCGAACCGGATGGAATTCCTGCAGCAGGGCAAGATCGACCTGATCATCGCGACGCTCGGCGACACCGAAGAGCGCCTCAAGGTCATCGGCATGATCGAGCCGAACCACTATGCCAGCGGCGCGAACGTGCTGGCGGCGAAGGCCGCGGGGATCGCAAGCTGGCAGGACCTGTCCGGCAAGGACATCTGCGCGCTGCAGGGGTCGTACTACAACAAGAAGGTCCAGCAGGATTATGGCGCGAACCTGGTCGCCTTCGCGGGCGTCCCCGAGGCCACCGGCCCTGGCCAACGGGTCCTGCGTCGCGTTCCACTATGACAACACCTGGATCGAAAGCCAGGTCGCGACGGATCCGCAATGGGCCGACTACCACATGCCGCTGCCGACCGAGCAGCTGACCCCCTGGGCCATCGCCGTCCCGCTGGAGGACCTTGAAGGCCCGTACGGCACGGTCATGCGCGAGGTGTCGACCGACTGGCACAAGTCCGGCTTCCTGATCGAGCGCAACGCCGCGAACGGCATCGCGCCGAACCCCTTCCTGCAGGAACAGCACGACAATCTGAAGTAAGCCGCAAGACCATCGGCCCGGCCCGCGTCAGGCGGGCCGGACCTTTTCGCGCAGAAAGGCGGGGGTGCGCGGTTGGAACAGTTCTTCCCCTGGCTTTACCAGGAGCAGGGGATCAACCTGACCATCGGCTACGACAGCTATGATCGCGGCCTGTTCCTGGCCGGGTCTGGATGACGGTGAAGCTGTCGGTCCTGTGGGTCCTGTTCTCGCTGGTCATCGGCGCGTTTGGCGCCTGGGTGCAGGGCTCTCGCTCGGCGCTGCTGCGCGGGCTGGTCGGAGCCTTCATCGCCTTTTTCCGCAACACTCCGCCGCTGGTGCAGCTGTATTTCTTCTATTTCGCGATCGGAACCGTGCTGCGCCACACCGGCGAGAACGGGCTTCCGCAGCCCCTCGTCTCGGGGTTCGGCTGGGCGGTCATCTCGCTGTCTCTCTTCGCGGGCTCGCTCAACGTCGAGATCTTCCGGTCGGGCATCGAGGCCGTGCCGCGCGCGACGGTCGAGGCGGCCAGCGCGCTGGGGTTCACCCGGCTGCAGACCTATCCCTATGTGGTCCTGCCGCTGGCGTTGCGCATCTCGCTGCCGTCGCTGGGGACCAATCTGGTCAACCTCGTGAAGACCACCTCGCTGGCCTAAGCCATCGCGCTGCCCGAGGTCCTGTATGTCTCGGCGCAGATCTGGTCGGACCAGCTGAACGTGCGCGAGATGATGAACGTCGCGCTGCTGACCTACATCGTCCTGGTGGCCGTCCTGGTCTGGGGACTGCACCGCTGGGAGAAATCCCTGCGCATCCCGGGGTTCGGACCATGACCGACTTGCTTTGCAGCCATCCGGCCAGTCCCGCCTCTGCGCCGGTCAGGGGACATCTGCCGGTCCTCCTGCCGGTGCGCCCGCCCCGGCCCGTCACCGCGGCCGAGCTGTTCACGCCCGGCACGGCGCTTTTGCTGGCGGCGCTTCTGGCCTGGTTCACCATCGGGCCGGTGGTGGCGCAGGCCACGGGCGAGGCGCGCACGCCGGTCTTGTGGCTGCTGTGGAAATGGACGCCGGTCCTGGCCGAGGGTTTTGCCTTCAACATCCTGATCTCGATCCCGTCGATGCTGATCGGCACCGTGCTGGGCATCGGACTGAGCGTGCTGCAAGTCTCGCCGAACCGGATCCTGGCGCGGCTGGCCTGGGCGGTCACGCAATTCTTCCGCAACTCGCCCTGGCTGGTGCTGCTGTTCTACTGCATCCTGCTGATCCCGTTCGAACTGGAGATCCTTGGCACGACGGTGCCCTTCCCCGGCTGGATCAAGGCGGTGATCGGGCTGTCCCTGCCGGTGATGGCCTCCATGTCCGAGTTCATGCGCGGGGCAATCCAGTCGATCCCCTCCGGCCAGTGGGAAAGCGCGGCATCGCTGGGGTTCACGCGGCGCCAGACCATGATCGAGGTGATCCTGCCGCAGACCGTGACGCGCGTCCTGCCGTCCTGGATGAACCTTTATGCCCTGCTGACCATGGCGACGCCGATCGTCTCGATCGTGGGGGTGAACGAGGTCATGGCGCTGACCCGGGCGGCGCTGTCCTGGGAATCGCGGACCGACCTTTTGATCCCGATGTACCTTTATATCCTCGGTTGGTTCTTCCTCTACTGCTACCCGATCTCGCGGCTGACCCGCCGTCTGGAACGGAAAGACGCGGTAAAGCTCTGAAGCCCGCCCTGCCCGCAATTGTCTGACATGGAAGCGACGACGATGACCCGGGCGCCCGACAAGCCCATCATCTCGATCAAGGACGTGCGGAAATCCTTTGGCGCCGTCGAGGTGCTGAAAGGTGTCAGCCTGGACGTGATGAGGGGCGAGGTTATCTGCATCATCGGCCCGTCGGGGTCGGGGAAATCCACCCTGATCCGCTGCATCGACGCGCTGAACGACATCCAGTCCAGCTCGATCACGGTCGAGGGGCAAGAGGTCCATGACCCGAAGCTGGAACTGCGCAAGAAGGTCGGGATGGTGTTCCAGCAATACAACCTGCTTCCGCACAAGACCGCGCTGCAGAACGTGATGATGGCCCCCGTCAAGGTCCTGCGCCAGCCGAAGGCCGAGGTCGAGGCCCGCGCGCGCGCCCTCTTGCGCAAGGTCCGGCTGGAGGGAAAGGAGGCCAGCTATCCCGGTGAATTGTCCGGCGACCAGCAGCAGCGCGTGGCCATCGCCCGCAGCCTGGCAATGAACCCCGACGTGATGCTCTTCGAAAAGGTGACGGCGGCCCTCGACCCGGAAACGGTGAAGGAGGTTCTGGTCACCATCCGCGACCTTGCGGCCGAGGGCATGACCTGCGTGCTGGTCACGCACGAGATGGGCTTTGCGCGCGAGATCGCCGACCATGTCTATTTCACCGACCGGGGCGTGATCGTCGAACACGCCCCCCGGCGCGAGTTCTTCGAGCAACCGAAGGACCCCAGGACACGCGCCTTCCTTAGCCAGGTGCTCAAGGTGACATGATGCGGACAGACAAGGACAGCCTCGGCCCGGTGCAACTTCCGGCGCACGCGCTCTATTCGGCCGGAACGGCGCGCGGCGCGACGAATTTCGCCGGGATGGGCCGGGCGATCGCGGACTATCCGCAAGATGTCGGCGCCCTGGCCCGGCTGAAGAAGGCCGCCGCGCTGGCCAATGCGGCCTGCGGCGGGCTTGCGGGCGATGTCGCGGCCGCCATCGTCCGGGCCTGCGACGAGATCGCCGGGGGCCAGCATCATGAGGCCTTCATCATCC
>JBKHWC010000047.1:0-25726 GCA_046569765.1 Alphaproteobacteria bacterium
GCACCGTCCCACGCCAACCATCCCGCGCAACACAGGGCCGCGCCCTCCCTCGTGCGGGCGCACCAACGCCCGAGCGAAGCGCTTTATGGTTCAAATCCTCCCACCGCGGTTCTGCCGACTGCCGTCACAAGAGCGCCCTCCCGGGGGGAGGGAGGGCGCGGCCCGGGGGCTTACGCCCTTGATTCCGGGCCATGGCAAATGCTCTGGCCTACAGCTTCCAAGTTGTTCCACTGAAAGAGATTTCGTAGGTCTGGAATGAAATGGGTGCAGTTGCACAACTCGGCAACTTAGACCATCATTCGGGCAATAGGTCCCTGCAGGAGGCCCACTTGGAAAATCAACTCGAAGGTATCTACACTGCCTACTTGACTGGCATCGCGGGACAAGGTCTGGCGATGTTTGTCTTCACCAACGGAAAGATCGCCGGTGCTGACATGGCAGGTCTAACGTTTAGCGGAAGCTATAGTGTTGAATCCGGTCGCATGGTTGGCGAAGTGATTTACACAATGCCTGCAGGCACCATGTCAATCACAGGGGCGAGTTTTGACAGAGAGTCGGATGCCATAAGGGTGCCAATAGATCTTCCAACAAAGATCGATCCAAGGGAGACTTATCTAATAAATACACCAATAGGGCCTCTGAACGCAAAGTTCATAAAGAACGTATCTTTGGGATCTTGAGATGGCTGACGCAACTTGGTACGCAATCGCTACCCTGGCAGCAATAGTTGCTGGTCCAGTCATAGCGGTTTTTATGACACGAGTGCTGGATCAAGCAGCAGAACGGCGCAGTCGCAAACTGGACGTTTTCCGTGATCTAATGCGGACACGAGGGATCCGAATAGACCCAGTGCACGTTGCGGCTCTCAACCTTGTGGAGGTGGAATTCTACAACGAGCGAGAAGTTACAAATGCTTATAGGGTATATATCGCTCACTTAAGCGCCCCGATGCCAGCTGTCGAGGAGCAAGATCGATTCTTTGAGCAAAGAATCGATCTCTTCATGAATCTGCTCGAAACTATGGGTAGGGTTCTTAAGTATAGTTTTGACAAGAGAGACCTCGAAAGACTTAGCTACGTTCCCCAAGGATGGGGAAGCGATCAGGATTTGCAGAGAAGAAATGCGTTTTACCTCAGCCAGATACTTAGTGGGGAACGAGGAATCCCAATCACAAACATCTTCGGGTCATCAAGTCCTTTCCCGGAACCTCCAAAGCTCGAGCAGGCGAAAATCGAACAGAGATAATTGACCTTATCCTGCCACCTCGATGAGTCCGGCCACAGGGTATGGTTCTAGCCTTGGCAAACCCACCCCTTAACAAACCCCTAACGCCCACAGCTAACCCATTGGAATCCCTTGCGGCCTCCGCTCCGTCCACGGTGGACAGACCTCACCTGTTCACGTCCACCACGACCCGTCCCTGCACGCCCCCTTTCAGGATCGCCGCCCCGAGCGCCGGCAGGTCCGCCAGCCCCACCTCCCGGACCATCGCCTCCAGCTTCCCCATCGGCAGGTCCGACACCACCCGCGCCCAGGCCCGCACCCGCCGCTCATAGGGGACCGTCACGGAATCGATCCCCAGCAGGTTCACCCCCCGCAGCAGGAACGGGATCACCGACGCGGGCAGCGCCGCCCCTCCCGCCAGCCCCACCGCCGCGACCGAGGCCCCGTGCTTCATCTGCCCCAGCACCCGCGCCAGCATCGCGCCGCCCACCGCATCCACGCAGCCCGCCCAGGTCTCGCTCTCCAGCGGCCGCTTCACCACCTCAGCCAGCTCCCCCCGCGGCACGATCCGGCTGGCCCCGAGGTCGCGCAGGTACCCCTCCGTCTCTGCCCGCCCGGTCACCGCCGCGACCTCGTAGCCGAGCTTGCCCAGCACCGCGACCGCCACCGACCCCACGCCGCCCGAGGCCCCGGTGACCAGCACCTCACCCTTGTCCGGGGTCAGGCCATGCTCCTCCAGCGCCATCACCGCCAACATCGCCGTGAACCCCGCCGTCCCCACCGCCATCGCCTGCCTCGTCGTGAGCCCCGAGGGCAGCGGCACCAGCCAGTCCGCCTTGACCCGCGCCTTCTGGGCGTACCCACCCCAATGGACCTCACCCACCCGCCAGCCGGTCAGCACGACCTTGTCGCCCGGCTTGTAGCGGGCGTCGTCCGACCCCTCGACCGTCCCTGCGAAGTCGATCCCCGCCACATGCGGCCAGCTCCGCACGATCCCGCCCCCGTTCGGAGACAACGCCAGCCCATCCTTGTAGTTCAGCGTCGAATACTCCACCGCCACCGTGACGTCGCCCGGAGGCAGCGCACTCTCGTCCAGCTCCCGGATGTGAGCAACGGCGGCATCGCCTTCCTTCTCCAGAACCAGCGCGCGGAACATGTGGACCTCCCTTTGGACAGACCCCAACTCCGCCGCGCCCTGCGGGGATTGTCAAGCCACGCCACCCGGGCCACTCTTGGCCCGAAGGAGACTCCAATGACCCAGGAACATATCGGCTTCGTCGGCACCGGCCTGATGGGCCACGGCATGGCGAAGAACATCGTCGAGAAGGGCTACCCCCTGACCGTCACCGCCCACCGCAACCGCGCGCCCGTGGACGACCTGATCGGGCGCGGTGCTGCCGAGGCCAGCCTGGAGGACCTTGCCGCCCGGTCGACGATCATCTTCCTCACCCTCCCCGGCTCACCGCAGGTGGCTGAGACCGTGGCAAGGATGACCCCGCACCTGCGCCAAGGCACGGTGATCGTCGACTGCTCCACCTCCGATCCTACCGTCACCGAACGCCTCGCCACCGACCTGGCGGCCAAAGGCGTCCACTTCGCCGACGCCCCCCTCTCCCGCACCCCGAAAGAGGCCTGGGCGGGCACGCTTGACTGCATGGTCGGCGCGGAACCGGAGGTCTTCCACCGCATCCAGCCCGTCATCGCCACCTGGGCCGGGAAGATCGTCCACATCGGCCGGGTGGGCGACGGCCACCGGATGAAACTGCTGAACAACTTCCTGTCGCTCGGCTATGCCGCGATCTATGCCGAGGCGCTGGCCGTGGCCGCCAAGGTCGGCATCTCCACCGCCACCTTCGACTCCGTCATCCGCGGCGGGCGGATGGACTGCGGCTTTTATCAGACCTTCATGGGATACGCGCTGGACGGCAACCGCGAGGCCCACCGCTTCACCCTGACGAACGCCTACAAGGACCTGCGCTATCTGGAGTCGATGGCCAACGCCGCCACTGTCGCCACCACGATGGCCAGCGCCGCGAAGAACAGCTTCGCCGCGGCAGTGGCGCAAGGCGGGGCGGGGCCAGAGGATTATGTGCCCCATCTGGCGGACTTCGTGGCCCGGGCGAACGGCGTGGAATAGCGCGACGTCGAAGGTTGGTCAGAAGACCTGGAACCCTCTGGAAAGGAGGGTCGCGGCCCGGCCCTGTCCTGGCAACTGCGGTCGCGAAGCTGTGATTGCGTGCGGCCGGGGCATCGCAAGACAACGGGAGGCAGTGACCACCCTGATGGACTGGCGCATATCTGGCTCGGTTGCCGGGGTTTCCCTCAGAAACCTCTGCAAACTTGTCTCTGACGAGCCTGTTCCTGCGCCGATCTGTTCAATCTTATCGAACAAAGTTTTCGGAATGTGGCGAATTATATCGCCAATCCAAGGGCCTATCTGTCCTGCACCGGAAGCGCTGACGCTTCCAGACAGACAGAAAAAGGACACAGACCATGAAATCGATCGCGCTTGTCGCAGCCGCCCTTATCGCCGCCGGGACCGCTTCGGCGCAGGAAGTCTCGCCTGGCAAGGCACAGCTGGCCGCCCTGCTGGGCGTTGACGCGGCCGCCTATTCGCTGGCCGAACTGAACACCATCTACGAAGCGCGCCGCGACAGCGACCGCAAGGCGGAAACCTTCTACCTCTCGCACAAGAACCGTGAGCAGCGCGGCGGGGTGGGCGAAGTCTCGTCCGGCAAGGCGCAATTGGCGGCGATCCTCGGCGTGGATCCGGCCGAATACACGCTGGCCGAGCTGAACAGCATCCGGCAGGCCCGTGTCGACCGCGATTGGAAGGCAGAAGCCTTCTACCTGTCGCACCAGAACCGCGAGCAGCGCGGCGGGGTGGGCGAAGTCTCGCCCGGGAAAGCGCAACTTGCGGCGATCCTGGGCGTGAACCCGGCCGAATTTACGCTGGCCGAGCTTGCCGCGCTGGAAGCCGCGCGCAACGTCGCGGACAACTGATCAGGCCGCCCAGAGGTGACGAGATGCTGCGCCAGATCAACGGCAGGCACCGCGTCACCTCGCCGTGATTGCCCCCTGCTTTTGCAGGCGGCTCAGAGACGTCGGCCGTCCTGGACAGAAAAGAAATGCAGTCGATCCGCAGGCAGGCCGACGCGAAGCCGGTCGCCGCGGGAAACCGCGTTCTGTCCGGGCATCCGCAGCGTCAGCTGAACGTCCGACCCCTCGATCACGCCATAGCCGAAGGCATCCGCGCCCAGCCATTCGATCGATTTGACCACAACGGGGAATGACGCTGCAGCGTCCTCGACCAGACAGATATCCTCGGGCCGCAGTCCAAGCCGCACCTCTCCGCGCGGCGCAAGGCCGGGGACGGGCATCCGGTGGCCGCCGGGCAAGAGAAGCCCGTCTTCGTCACAGGTCACCGTGAAGATGTTCATCGCGGGCGAACCGATGAAGCCCGCCACGAATTCGGTGGCCGGGGCGGTGTAGACCTCGTGCGGGGTGGCGATCTGTTGGGCGAGGCCCTTCTCCATCACGATCAGACGGTCGGCCAGGGTCATCGCCTCGACCTGGTCATGGGTGACGTAAAGGGTCGTCTGGGCGGTGCGCTGCTGAAGGTCGCGGATCTGCAACCGCATCTGTACCCGCAGCTTGGCATCCAGGTTCGAGAGCGGTTCATCCAGCAACAGGGCCGCAGGCTCACGCACAAGGGCGCGGCCCATCGCGACCCGCTGACGCTGGCCGCCTGACAGTTGCCGTGGCTTGCGGTCGAGATAGGGTTCAAGTTCAAGCATCGCCGCGGCGCGGGCGACTGCGGCGTCGATATCCGGTCTGGACATGCCGGCGATCTTCAGCCCGTAGGCCATGTTCTCGCGCACCGTCATATGCGGGTAGAGCGCGTAGTTCTGGAACACCATCGCGATGTTGCGCTCGCGCGGTTCCAGGGCGTTCACCACCCGGTCGCCGATGCTGATCGTGCCCGAGGTGATGTCCTCCAGCCCCGCGACCATGCGCAGAAGCGTGGACTTGCCGCAGCCCGAGGGGCCGACGATCACCACGAATTCGCCGTCCGGGATATCGATGGTGACGCCGTGGATCACCTGTTGCCCGGCATAGCTTTTCCGCACGTCTTGCAGCTGGATGCGCGCCATTTACTTCTCCGTCTCGACAAGGCCCTTCACGAACCACCGCTGCATCAGCACCACCACCAGGATCGGCGGCAGGATGGCCAGCACTGACGTGACCATCACAAGGTTCCAGGGCGTATCGGCATCGGCGAAGGAGATCATCTTCTTCAGCGCGATGACGATGGTGTTCATTTCGTTGGAATTCGTGACCAGAAGCGGCCAGAGGTACTGGGTCCAGCCATAGATGAACTGGATCACGAAGATCGCCGCGACATTGGTCAGGGACAGCGGCCAGAGGATGTCCTTGAAGAACCGCCAAGGCCCCGCGCCGTCGACGCGGGCCGCCTCCAGCAGCTCGTCCGGGATGGTCATGAAGAACTGCCGGAACAGAAGGGTCGCCGTGGCCGAGGCGATCAGCGGCAGGATCAGGCCGGCATAGGTGTCGATCAGGCCCAGGTCCACCATGACCTTGTAGGTCGGCTGGATCCGCACCTCGACCGGCAGCATCAGGGTGATGAAGATCAGCCAGAAGCAGGCCATGCGGAACGGGAAGCGGAAGAAGACGATGGCATAGGCGGAAGCCATCGAGATCACGATCTTGCCGATGGCGATGCCCAGCGCGATGAGGGTCGTGTTGCCCAGAAGCAGCCACAGGCTTACCCCGCCGATCCGCCCGACGCCGCCAGAGAAGGCCTCGCCATAGTTCGCAACGGCCTCTGGTCCGGGCAGCAGCGGCAGGGGCGGGCGCAGGATGGTCTGGACCGAATGGGTCGAGGCGATGAAGACATAGTAGATCGGGAAGGCGACGATGATGACGCCCAGGATCATCCAGAAATGCGCCATGGTGCGCGCCAGACCGCGCGCCGCCATGGGGCTTTGGCCAGCGTCATGCATAATGCACCCGCCGTTCGATGAAACGGAACTGGAAGGCGGTCAGTGCGATGACGATGACCATCAGGATCACCGATTGCGCCGCGGAATCGCCGATGATCAGGTTCACGAAGCCATCGTTGTAGACCTTGTAGACCAAGGTCTCGGTCGACTTGCCCGGGCCGCCGCCGGTCACGGCGTGGATGATGCCGAAGGTGTCGAACAGCGCATAGACCGTGTTCACCACCAGAAGGAAGAAGGTCGTGGGGGCGAGCAGCGGGAAGACGACGGTCCAGAAGGCGTGCCTGCGGCTGGCCCCGTCGATCGCCGCGGCTTCCAGAAGTGATTTCGGGATCGCCTGCAGCCCGGCGACGAAGAACAGGAAGTTGTAGCTGATCTGCTTCCAGGTCGCCGCCGCCACGACAAGCGCCATCGCATCGCCCCCGTCCAGAAGCGGGTTCCAGTCGATGCCCAGCTGTCGCAAGGGCCAGGCCAGCGTCCCGAAGGAGGGGTTGAACAGGAACAGCCACAGCATCCCGGCAATGGCGGGCGCCACGGCATAGGGCCAGATCATCAGCGTCCGGTAAAAACCTTTGCCCCGCACGATCTTTTCGGCCTGCACCGCCAGGAAAAGCGCAATCGCCAGCGCGCCGAAGGCCACCAGAAGCGAGAAGATCACCGTCACCTGAAGCGCGTTCACATAGTTCGGGTCGCTCAGGACCTTACGGAAGTTGGCCAGACCGACGAAGGTGCTGGACAGGCCGAAGGGGTCCTCCTTCAGCACCGATTGCCGGAAAGCCTGGGCGGCGGGCCAATAGAAGAAGATCAGCGTGATTGCGAGTTGCGGAGCCAGCAAGAGCCACGGCAACAGCTTGTGCGGGAAGACCGTCCGGCGCATCCGGCGTCCTTTGTGTCAGGAAAAGGGAAGGCGCTGCGGACACTTCTGCCCGCAGCGCGTCACTTGGACCGGACCGGCGTCAGCCGCCCGCGGCTTCCTTGATCGCGGCATTCCCGCGCTCGACCGCGGCCTTCATCGTGGTCGCCGCATCCTGCTGACCGGCGAGCATCTTCTCGAACTCTTCGTTCAGGATGTCGCGGATCTGCGGCAGGTTCGGCGCGCGCACGCCCTTCGAGTTCTCGGTCGGGGCCTTGCCCATCATCTGGGTAATCGGAACCTCGCGCGCGGGGTTCTTTTCGTAGAAGCCCGAGGCTTTCGACGCCTCATAGGCCGCCATCGTCACCGGCAGGTAGCCCGACTGTTCGTGCAGGAACTGCTGAACCTCGGTCTGCGAGAGATAGTTGAAGAAGGCCGCGACACCCTTGTAGGTCTCGTCCGACTTGCCGCCCATCACCCAAAGCGAGGCTCCGCCCGGGATGGTGTTCTGCGGCGCGCCTTCGACGGTCGCATCATAGGGCAACTGGCCGATGCCATAGTTGATCCCGGCCTTGATGATGTCGCCAAGCCCGCCCGAGCTTTCGGTCAGGATGCCACATTCGCCCGAGGTGAAGTTCTGCTTGGCCTCGGATGTACGGCCGCCGTAGACGAAGACGCCTTCCTTGGCCAGGTCGGCCAGCGCCTGGAAGTGCTTCACATAGGTGTCGCTGTCCAGCTTCAACTCGGGGATGCCCGACAGGCCGTTTTCGTTGGTGCCCCAGGCGGTGTTGTTCCAGGCTGCGAAGTTCTCGGTGTGGATCCAGGTCAGCCAGGTCGAGGTGTAGCCGCAGGTCGCGGCCCCGCTGGACTTGATCTGGCGCGCGGCGGCCCAGACTTCCTCCCAGGTTTTCGGCGGGTTGTCGACGTCAAGGCCCGCCTTCTGGAAGATGTCCTTGTTATAGTACAGGATCGGCGAGGACGAGTTGTAGGGGAAGGACAGCATCTCGCCCGCGGGGTTCGAGTAGTAGGCGACGATCCCGGGCAAGTACTGGCTTTTGTCGAAGGTGGCGCCGTTCTCGGTCAGAAGCTCTGCCACCGGCTTGATCGCGCCCTCGGCGCCCATCATGACGCCGGTGCCCACGTCGAAGACCTGGATGATGTCGGGGGCCTGGCCCGCGCGGAAGGCGGCGATGCCGGCGTTCAGCGTCTCGGGATAGGTGCCCTTGAAGACCGGCTTGACCACGAAGTCGCTTTGCGTGGCATTGAAATCACTGGCGATTTTCTCGACCACTTCGGCATTCGCGCCGGTCATGGCATGCCACCACGAAATCTCGGTCTGCGCCTGCGCGGCAAAGGGGATCGCGATCAGCCCGATCGCCCATATGCTTGTCGTTTTCATCCTTGATCCTCCTTGGACTGCTTTGGAAAGCGTCGTGTTCCAGATTTCTGTGACAGGCGTGTGTCTTGCAGGTTGCGCAACCGTTACACGACTTGTCAACGCACACGACCTGGATAGAAGGTTGTCCTTGCGTCAACGCAGGGTCAGGCCAAGGCTGATCTGCTGGTCGCCCCCGCCGGTGGGCAACGACGCGGCCGACAGCGGAATGGAATTTCGCGTGCTGAAGCGGACGGTTACCCATTGACTCCTGCTTGCTGCTTTCATCCAATCCCTCCAGGAACTGGCGCTTGTCGGCTCCTCAGCGAACAATCACAGGGAGATTGACAATGGAACTGAAGCATGGATTCGGCCGTGCGGCAGCCCTTGCCGCGCTTATGGCCGGCACCGCACCCATGGCGCTCATGGCCGAGACGCCGGCCGATACGCTGGTGGTGGCCGATGCCATCGACGACATCGTGTCGATCGACCCGCATGAAGCGTTCGAGTTTTCGGGCGTGGACCTGAACAACAACGTCTACGACACCCTGATCGAGCTTGATCCGACAAAGCCGGGTGAGTTGGTCCCCGGCCTGGCGGAAAGCTGGTCGGTGTCCGAGGACGGCCTGACCTATACGTTCAAGATGAAGTCGGGCATCACCTTTTCGTCCGGCAATCCGGTGACGGCTGAAGATGCGGCCCTGTCGCTGCGCCGGGTCGTCAAGCTGAACAAGACGCCCGCGTTCATCCTGACCCAGTTCGGCCTGACGGCCGAGAATGTAGATCAGATGATCACCTTCGAGGGCGATACCGTCACCCTGAAGACCGACAAGGCCTATGCGCCGTCCTTCGTCTACAACTGCCTGACTGCCGGCGTGGCGAACATCGTCGACATCAAGACGGTGATGGCGAACGAGGTCGAGGGCGACATGGGCAACGCCTGGCTCAAGTCCAACAGCGCCGGAACCGGGGCTTATGTGCTGAAGTCGTTCAAGCCGAACGAGGGCTATGTGCTTGAGGCTCGCGAAGGCCATTGGCGGGGCGATGCCAAGATCAAGAATATCTTCATGCAGCACATACCCGAAGGCGCGACCCAGCGCCTGCTGCTGGAGAAAGGCGACATCGACATCGCGCGCGAGCTGACCCCGACCGATATCGAGGGGCTGGCCGGCAATGCCGATGTCACGGTGCAGAACGACGTGGGCGGGCAGGTCTACTATCTGGCCCTGAACCAGAAGAAGCCGGAACTGGCCAATCCGAAGGTGCAAGAGGCGATGCGCTGGGCTGTCGACTATGTCGGGATGACCGAGTCGATCCTCAAAGGCCAGTGGGTCGTGCATCAGGCCTTCCTGCCGCAGGGTTTCCTGGGCGCGCTGACCGAGACGCCCTACAGCCTGGACGTCGAAAAGGCCAAGGCGCTTTTGGAGGAATCGGGCGTGCCGCTGCCGCTGGAAGTCGGCCTGACCGTCCGCAACAACCAGGAGCGGATGGATATCGCGACCTCGTTGCAGAACACCTTCGCGCAGGCCGGGATCAACCTGGTTCTCGACGTGGGCGACGGCGCCCAAGTGCTGGAGAAGTATCGCGCCCGTCAGCACGACATCACCATCCAGACCTGGGGGCCGGACTATCCCGACCCGCACACCAACGCCTCGACCTTCGCGATGAACCCCGACAACAGCGACGAGGCCGGGGCGACCGGCTACCTCGCCTGGCGCACCGCCTGGGATCCGGGTGAACTGCACGCGATGACCGAAGCCGCCGTGGTCGAGAAGGACACCGAAAAGCGCAAGGCCATGTATGAGGACATCCAGCGCAAGCATCGGGACGGCTCGGCCTTCGTGATGATGTTCCAGCAGGCACGGCAGGATGCGATGCGCGCCAATGTGTCGGGCTTCTATGCTGGTGGGGCGACCGACTCGGCGTCCTACTGGACCGTGACCAAGTAAGCGACAGGGCCGCCGTCCGACCGGGCGGCGGCCCAAGCCCTGCATGACCGGAATACCCGCACCGCCGCCCCGCAGCCGCCTGCTCCCGATCCTGGGACAGGTCGCGCTTGGGCTGGGCACCCTGGCGATCACGCTGCTCGGCCTGTTGCTGATCACCTTCATCATCGCCCGCGTCGTGCCGACCGACCCCGTGCTCTCGATCGTCGGCGAACGCGCCACCCCGGCCCAGATCGCCGCCATCCGCGAGAAGCTGGGGCTGGACCTGCCGCTCTGGCAGCAGTTCTTCATCTATGTCCGCGACGCGCTGCAGGGCGACCTTGGCACCTCGATCCGCACGGGCCAAAGCGTCACCGCCGAAATCGCGCGCTATTTCCCCGCCACGCTGGAGCTGGCGACTTTGGGCACGATCTTCGGCACGCTGGTGGGCGTGCCCGCGGGCGTGCTGGCCGCGACCCGGCCCGGCAGCATCGCCGACCAGATCGTCCGCGTCGTGGGGTTGATGGGCTATTCGATGCCGGTCTTCTGGCTGGGTCTGATCGGGCTTCTGGTCTTCTACGGCCAGCTTGACTGGGTCGCCGGGCCCGGACGGCTGGACCCGACCTATGACATGATGATGGAGTTCACCCTGACCTCCTACACCGGGATGATCCTGATCGACGCGGCGCTGAACGGCGCCTGGGATGTCTTCGGCAATGCCGTCAGTCACATCGTCCTGCCCGCAGGCCTGCTGGGCTATGTCTCGATGGCCTATATCAGCCGCATGACCCGCAGCTTCATGATGAACGAACTGGGGCAGGAGTACATCACCACGGCCCGGGTCAAAGGGATGCCGGAGTGGCGGGTGATCTGGGTCCATGCGATGAAGAACGTGGCCGTGCCGCTGATCACGGTCATCGCGCTGTCCTATGCCTATCTGCTGGAGGGTTCGGTCCTGACCGAGACGATCTTCGCCTGGCCGGGCCTGGGCAGCTATATCACGGACGCGCTTTTTGCCGCCGACATGCCGGCGGTGCTGGGCGGCACGGTGGTCGTCGGCGTGGCCTTCGTCACGCTGAACATGGCCTCGGACATCCTTTACCGGCTGGTCGACCCGAGGGCGCGGGCATGACGACACTCCGTGCCTGGCTTTCCGACCCGAACCCCGCCTCGCGGCGGCAGGCCCGGCTGGGGCAGGCCTGGCTGGCCTGGCAGCGCATCCGGCGCAACCGGCTGGCGATGGCGGGGCTGGTCATCGTCGGCGTCCTGCTCATGGTCGCGGCCCTTGCGCCATGGATCGCACCGCATGATCCCCTGGCCCAGGACCTGTCGCGCCGGCTCTTGCCGCCCGGCACGCCCGGCAACTGGCTCGGCACCGACGAATTCGGCCGGGACATCCTGTCGCGCATCATCCACGGCGCGCGGATCACCCTCTACATCATCGCGCTGGTGGCCGTGACCGCGCCGGTGCTGGGCCTCTTGATCGGCACTGTTGCGGGCTATTTCGGCGGCTGGATCGATGCGGTCCTGATGCGCCTGACCGACATCTTCCTGGCCTTCCCCCGGCTGATCCTGGCGCTGGCGCTGGTGGCCGTCCTGGGGCCCGGGATCGAGAATGCCGTGCTTGCCATCGCGCTGACCGCCTGGCCGCCCTATGCCCGCGTGGCGCGGGCCGAGACGCTGACCGTCCGCTCTTCCGACTACATCGCCGCGATACGGTTGCAGGGTGCCTCCTCGGCCCGGATCATCGCCGGGCATGTGGTGCCGATGTGCCTGCCCTCGGTCATCATCCGGGTCACGCTGGACATGGCCGGCGTCATCCTGATCGCGGCGGGCCTTGGCTTCCTGGGCCTGGGCGTCCTGCCGCCCACGCCGGAATGGGGCCTGATGATCTCTTCGGGGCGCAAGTATCTGTTCGAACAATGGTGGGTCGCCACGATGCCGGGCCTTGCGATCTTCATCGTCAGCCTCGGCTTCAACCTTCTGGGCGACGGGTTGCGCGATGTGCTCGACCCGCGGAGCGCCTCGCGATGAGCCTCCTCGAGGTCAGGAACCTGCGCGTCACCTTCGACACCGAGACCGCGCGGGTCGAGGCGGTGCGCGGCGTGTCGTTCTCGCTGGGCCGTGAACGGCTGGGGATCGTGGGCGAATCCGGGTCGGGCAAGACGATGACCGGGCGGTCGGTCCTGCGCCTGATCCGCCCGCCGGGCCGGATCGAGGCCGATGCGATGACCTTCGACGGGCAGGACATCCTGCATGCGTCGGAACGCGAGATGCGCGCCCTGCGCGGCCGGCGGATCGGGATGGTGATGCAGGATCCGAAATACAGCCTGAACCCGGTGATGACCGTCGGTCGCCAGCTGACCGAAGGTCTGCGGCTGCGCGATGGTCTGGGCCGGGCCGACGCCGCCGCCAAGGCCATCGCCGCGCTGGAGGCGGTGCAGATCCGCGATCCGGCCCGCGTGATGGAAGCCTATCCGCATGAACTGTCGGGCGGCATGGGCCAGCGGGTGATGATCGCGATGATGCTGATCCCGGAGCCGGAACTCCTGATCGCCGACGAACCGACCTCTGCGCTGGACGTGACCGTGCAGGCCGAAGTGCTGTCGATCCTGGACGGCCTGGTGCGCGACCGGGGCATGGGCCTGATCTTCATCAGCCAC
Organism: Alphaproteobacteria bacterium; assembly: GCA_046569765.1. Lineage (GTDB taxonomy): Bacteria > Pseudomonadota > Alphaproteobacteria > Rhodobacterales > Rhodobacteraceae > Tabrizicola. The sequence continues at coordinate 13,062 of JBKHWC010000047.1, forward strand.
GACCTGCGGCTGGTGGCGCGGTTCTGCGACCGGGTTCTGGTGATGCACAAGGGGCTGGTGGTGGAAGAACTCGTCGCGGCGCAGCTGATGCAGGCGAGGCATCCCTACACCCGCGGGCTTCTGAACTGCCTGCCGCGGATCGGCGGCCCGCGCGAGCCGCTGCCGGTTCTGGATCGGGCGGGGTTCTGACCGATGGCGCTGATCGAGATCGAGAACCTCACCGTGACCTTCCGGGCCAAGGGGCGCGTGGTGCAGGCGGTGCAGGACGTCAGCCTGTCGGTCGATGCCCGCGAAAGCTATGGGCTGGTGGGCGAAAGCGGGTCGGGCAAGTCCACCATCCTGCGGGCGATCTGCGGCATGACACCCGTGATCGGCGGCACGATCCGGATCGGCGGCAAGCCCGTGCCCACCCCGCGCGGCCGGGCGTTTTCGACCGAAGTGCAGATGGTCTTCCAGGACCCTTACGCGAGCCTGCATCCCCGCCACACCATCGACCGCACCCTGTCGGAGCCGCTGGCGATCCACGGGATGCCCGACCGCGATGCCCGTGTCGTGCAGGCGCTGACCGACGTGGGCCTGCCGGCCGCCTTCCGCTTCCGCTATCCGCACCAGCTGTCGGGCGGCCAGCGCCAGCGCGTCGCCATCGCCCGCGCCCTGATGCTGCGGCCGAAGATCCTGCTTCTAGACGAACCGACCAGCGCGCTGGATGCCTCCGTCCAGGCCGAGGTGCTGAACCTTCTGAACCGGCTGCGCGACGAACAGGGGCTGACTTTCCTTATGGTGTCGCATGACCTTGCCGTCATCGACCACATGTGCGACCGGATCATGGTCCTACAGCACGGCCGCACGGTGGAAGAGATCACGCGCGACGACCTTGCCAGCGCCCGAATGACAACCCCCTACGCCCGCAGTCTGTTCGACGCCAGCGCCGACCGGATGCTGGATGCTTCCACGGAGCCCACCCCATGATCCCCGTTTTCGACGGCCACAACGACCTCCTGCTTCGCCTGCTGCTCGACCCGGCCCGGCGCGAGGAGATCTTCCTGACCGGGGAGGGGAAAGGCCATCTCGACCTGCCGCGGATGAAGGCCTCCGGCTTCGCGGGCGGGTTCTTCGCGATCTACATCCCCTCGCCCACCGCGCATGACGCCCCGGACTATCAGGCGCTGATGCAGAACCCGCCCTATCATCTGCCGCTGCCGGACATGATCCCCTTTGCCAACGCCATCACGCCCGCGGCTACTGCAGCGGGCCACCTTCTGTGGATGGAGCGCGCCTCGGAAGGCGCCCTGAAGGTCTGCCGCACCGCGCCCGAGGTACGGGCCTGCCTTGCCGACGGAACCATTGCTGCGATCATGCACATGGAGGGGGCCGAAGCAATCGACAAAAACCTGGATTCGCTCCACCTGTTCCACGCCATGGGCCTGCGGTCGCTGGGGCCGGTCTGGTCGCGGCCGACGATCTTCGGCCATGGGGTCCCCTTTGCCTTTCCGTCCAGCCCCGATACCGGGCCGGGCCTGACCGACGCAGGCAAGCGGCTGGTGATCGAGTGCAACCGGCTGCGGATCATGCTGGACCTGAGCCACATCAACGAGGCGGGGTTCAACGATATCGCGCGCCTGTCCGACGCCCCGCTGGTTGCCACCCATTCCAACGCCCATGCGCTTTGCCCCTCGTCGCGCAACCTGACTGACCGGCAACTGGCGATGATCCGTGACAGCGGCGGCATGGTGGGTCTGAACTTCTCGGCCTCTTTCCTGCGGGCTGACGGGCGCCAGATCGCCGAGATGGGCTGGGACCCGATCCTGCGCCAGATGGACTATCTGCTGGAACGGCTTGGCGAAGATCATCTTGGCTTTGGGTCCGACTATGACGGCTGCACGACCCCTGACGTCATCAACGATGTGACAGGCCTGCCAAGGCTGGTTCAGGCGCTTTCCGATCACGGCTATGACCGGCCGCTGCTGGACAAGCTGTGCCACGGCAACTGGCTGTCGCTGCTGGATCGAACGCTTTAAGGCGACGCTTGGCAGGCTTGGTGCAAGCCCGGCGCGCCGATGCATCTGCGAGGGCTTCCGCCATGATGGGAGGCAGGCTGCGACTCTGGTTCTGGACATTCGTGGCGGCAGCCTGCCTGCTTGTGCCGCTTGTCGGCCGCGTGGCCACCGACAACGCCCTGACCGTGGGGCGAGAGCGGGCCGAGACAACCCTGCGGCAAACGATCAACGCGCTTGAGAGCCACCTGCGCCGCTTCGAGGCCCTTCCTGCATTGCTGGCCCAGAACGAGGATGTGGCTGCTTTGCTGGCCAATCCTGACGATGTGCTTCAGGTAAGCGCGATGAACCGCTGGCTGGCCGACACCAATGCGCTGGTCGAAGCCTCGGACCTGTATCTCATCGATCTGGATGGCGACACGATCGCGGCGTCGAACCATGCCCGGCCGGACAGTTTCATCGGCCAGAATTTCTCGTACCGGCCGTATTTCACGGCGGCGAGCAGGGGCGGATTGGGCCGCTACTTTGCGCTTGGCACGACCTCGGGCGTGCGTGGCTATTACTTCGCCTCGCCGGTGCGCGACGCGTCCGGCCGGGTTCAGGGCGTGCTGGCGCTGAAGATCGGCGTTGACGCGATCGAGGCCGGTTGGCAAGCGCGCGACTATCGCATCCTGGTCACCGATCCCGAAGGCGTGGTCTTCATGTCCACCGACCCCGACTGGCTGTATCGCGGCCTTCTGCCGCTGACCGCCGACCGGCGCCAGCGGCTGGACCAGACCCGACGCTATGCCGATGCGCCCCTTGCCGAGCTGCCGGTCACGTCTTCGACCAGCGGCGGCGTGTCGCTGATGCAGCTCGCGGATGGGGATGGGGTGGTGCGCGACTATGTTTCGACGCAGACGCAGATGCCGCGCGCGGGTTGGACGGTGCGCGTCCTGCTTGATACCGAGCCGCTCCGGGCGCAGGCCCGGCTGGTCGTGCTGGCGGTCGCGCTGTTTCTGCTTGTCGGGCTTCTTCTGGCCTGGACCGTGGCGCAGCGTCGTGCCCGTCTGGCCGAGAGGCTCGCGCTTCAAGCGGCCGCTCAGGCCCATCTGGAACGTCAGGTGGCGGAGCGGACAGCGGACCTGACCCGCGCCAACGCCGACCTCCACCAGATGCAGGCCGATCTGGTGCAGGCGGGCAAGCTGGCCGCGCTGGGGCGGATGTCGGCGGCGCTGAGCCACGAGATCAACCAGCCCCTCGCCGCGGCCCGGAATTATGCCGACAGTGCAGAGCTGCTGATCGAACGTGGCGACCTGACGCGCGCGAAAGAGAACATCGGGCAAATCCTGGCCCTGATCGACCGGATGGCGACCATCGCCCGCCACTTGCGCAATGTGGCCCGCAAGCCGAACGAGCCGCTGAAGGTCGTGGACCTGGCTTCCGTGGTGCAGGACGCGCTTGCCATCGCTCAGGGGCGCCTGACCACGGCGCAAGCCGAGGTGACGGTGGATCTGCCGACCGATCTTCCGCGGGTAGCGGGGGGGCCGGTGCGCCTGCAACAGGTGATCGTGAACGTCCTGTCGAATGCCGCAGATGCCGTCGAGGGAATGGCCGACCGCCGGATCGAGGTCGACGCCGCCGTCGCGGGGGACGAGATCACGCTGCGGGTCCGCGACCACGGCCCCGGCGTCGCGCCAGCCATCGCCGACAGGATCTTCGATCCGTTCTTCACCACCAAGCAGGTGGGCTCGGGCCTCGGTCTCGGGCTTTCCATCAGTTACAACATCATGAAGGATTTCGGCGGCGACCTACGCGTGGCGAACCACCCGGACGGAGGCGCGGTCTTCTCGATGATCCTGCGCCGCGCCAGCGCCAGGGCCATGGCGGCGGAATGAAGCAGACCGTTCTCCTGATCGACGACGACGAGGCAATGCGCCGGTCGACCGCGCAGGCGCTGGAGCTTGCGGATTTTACCGTCGAGTCCTTCGCCAGCGCCGAGGCCGCGCTGCCGCTGATCGGCCCCGGCTTCAACGGCGCGGTCATTTCGGACATCCGCATGCCGGGCATGGACGGGATGAGCCTTCTGGAGCGGCTGATCCTTGCCGACCGCGACCTGCCAGTGATCCTGATCACCGGCCATGCCGAGGTCTCCCTCGCGGTCGAGGCGATGCGGCGCGGGGCTTATGACTTCATCGAGAAGCCCTTCTCGACGCAGCGGCTGGTCGCGGTCCTGCGCAGGGCACTGGACCGCCGCGCCCTTGTGATCGAGAACCGCCGCCTGCGTGCCGTCGCGGGCCAGCGCGACGACCTTGAGGCGCGCCTGCCTGGCCGCAGCCCCGCGATCATCGACCTTCGCCGCCTGGTCCGCACCCTGGGCCCGTCCGAGGCCGACGCGCTGATCACCGGCCCCACCGGCGCGGGGAAAGAGGTGGTGGCGCAGGCAATGCACGACCTGTCCCCTCGTTCAGGAAAGCCCCTGGTCGCGATCAACTGCGCGGCCCTGCCCGCCCAACTGATCGAATCCGAGCTTTTCGGCCATGAGGCCGGGGCCTTCCCCGGTGCGCTGCGGCCGCGCTATGGCCGGTTCGAACACGCCCGTGGCGGCACGATCCTGCTGGACGAGATCGGCTCGATGCCGCTGGACCTGCAGGCCCGGCTTCTGCGGGTGCTGCAGGACCGGGTCATCACCCGGCTGGGGTCGAACGACCCCATCGCGCTGGACGTCCGGTTCCTGGCGACCTCCAAGGCCGATCTTGCCCAGGCCGCAGCCGCAGGAACCTTCCGGCAGGACCTTCTCTACCGCCTCGCCGTCGCCACCATCCGCATCCCCCCGCTTGCCGACCGGCGCGAGGATATCCCGCTTCTGTTCCTGCAACTCGTCCGCGAGGCAGCGGCCCGGCACGGCGTCGACGACCGGACGCCCGATCCCGAGCTTCTGGCCGAACTCTCGGCCCGCGACTGGCCCGGCAACGTCCGCGAACTCCGCAACGCGGCCGACCGCTTCGTCCTTGGCCTGGACTGGATGGAAGGCGCCGGTCCCGAGGCTCCGCGCCTGGCCGACCGGGTGGCAGGGTTCGAACGCAGCGTGATCGCGGGCGCCATCGCGGCGCATCGCGGGCATCTGCGGAAGGTCTACGAATCGCTCGGGATCAGCCGCAAGACGCTGTACGAGAAGATGCAGAAGCACGGGCTGGACCGCCGCCTGATCGTCGAGGGGGACGAGGGCGAGGGCTGACCCGCCCGGATGGGTGGAAATCCACCCATGCCCCGGGCCGCGATGGGGCCAAATCCACCCAACCGCAGCCTTTGACCTGCGGAAACCTTCCGGCGATCCGGTGGTTTCCTTTGCCCATTCCCCGGTTTCGCGCCCCCCTGCCCTCAGCCCGTGCGGAGGAGGAAGCCGCACGGGGACCAACGCCATGTCTGGGAGGACATCATGATACTGACGAAAACGCTCGCCGGCTTTGCCGCCGGCGCCGTCCTGACCGCATCCGCCGCCCTTGCGCAGACCTATCCCGAACGGCAGATCACGATGGTCGTGCCCTTCGCGGCCGGTGGCCCCACCGACACCGTAGGCCGCCTGATTGCCGAACGCATGTCGGCCGACCTTGGCCAGCAGATCATCGTCGAGAACGTCGGTGGCGCGGGCGGCACGCTTGGGGCCGGGAACGTGGCCGGGGCCGAGCCTGACGGCTACACCATCCTGCTGCACCACATCGGCATGGCGACCAGCGCCACGCTGTACCGCAACCTCGCCTACAACACGACAGAGGCGTTCGAATATGTCGGCCTCGTGACCGAGGTCCCGATGACCATCGTCGCCCGCAAGGACTTCGAGCCCGCCGACTTCGCCTCGCTGGTGACCTACGTCAAGGAAAACGCCGACACGATCACGCTGGCAAACGCCGGGATCGGTGCGGCCTCGCATCTGTGCGGGATGCTGTTCATGCAGGCTGTCGACGCGCCGATCGTGACGGTCCCCTACAAGGGCACCGGCCCCGCGATGACCGAACTGCTGGGCGGCCAGGTCGACATCATGTGCGACCAGACCACCAACACGACCGAGCAGATCAAGGGCGGCACGATCAAGGCCTATGCCGTGACCTCACCCGCGCGTCTGGACATCTTCCCCGATCTGCCGACGGTGGATGAGGGTGGTTTCCCCGGCATGGAAGTTTCGGTCTGGCACGGCCTTTATGCCCCGAAGGGCACCCCGGCCGAAGTGGTCCAGCGTCTGAGCACCGCGCTGCAATCGGCCCTGGCCGATCCGGGGATCGCCGAGAAGCTCGCCGAGCTTGGCACCGCCCCGTCGCCCGCCGCCGACGCGACCCCCGAGGCGCTGAAGGCCAAGCTCGAGGCCGAGATCGCACGCTGGAAGCCGATCATCGAAACCGCCGGCGTCTTCGCCGACTGACCGTCCAGGGGGGCGCTGAACGCGCCCCCCGCCTTGGCGAGGGGAGGCGCCTTCCACATGAAGTTCACGATCGACTGGACCGACGCGCTCGCGGGACTTGTCTTCATCCTGTTCGGACTTCTCTTCGGCGTGCAGTCGCTGGGGCTGGAGATCGGCACCACCTTCCGCATGGGTCCGGGCTATTTCCCGCTGGTCCTGTCCGGTCTGCTGATGCTGCTTGGCCTGCTGATCATCGCCAGTGCCATCCATGATCGCGGCAGCGATGGGATCGGCACGCTTGCCTGGCGCGGGGTGTTCTTCATCCTGCCCGCGCCGATCTTCTTCGGCCTCACCATCCGCGGCCTGGGCTTCGTTCCCGCCATCTTCCTGACCACGCTGATCGCCGGTCTGGCCTCGCTGAAAATGCGGCTCCATTGGGCCCTCCTGCTGGCCGCAGGGGTGACGATCTTCGCGACCGTCGTCTTTTCCTACGGCCTTGGCCTTCCCTTCCGCCGCTTCGGCCCCTGGCTGGATTTCTGAGGCACCGCAATGGACCTGCTTTCCAACCTCTCGCTCGGCTTCGCCACCGCGGCCTCGCCGGAAAACCTGTTCTTCTGCCTGATCGGCGTGATCCTTGGCACGCTGATCGGCGTCCTGCCCGGCATCGGCGCCACCGCGACCATCGCGATGCTGCTGCCGATCACCTTTCAGCTGGAGCCGGTCTCGTCCCTGATCATGCTCGCGGGGATCTATTACGGCGCGCAGTATGGCGGATCGACCACGGCGATCCTGATCAACATGCCGGGCGAAAGCTCTTCGGCCGTGACCGCGATCGACGGCTACCAGATGGCCCGGCGCGGCAAGGCAGGGACGGCGCTGGCCATCGCCGCTCTGGGGTCCTTCTTCGCGGGGACAGTGGCGACGCTGCTGGTCGCGCTTTTCGCCCCGCCGCTGACCACCATCGCGCTGAAGTTCGGCGCGGCAGAGTATTTCAGCCTGATGGTCCTTGGCCTTGTCTCGGCCATCGCGCTGGCGCATGGCTCGATCCTGAAAGCGCTGGCGATGGTCGTCCTGGGCCTGATCCTGGGCCTTGTCGGCACCGACATCTACACCGGCACGCCACGCTTTACCTTCGGGATCACCGAATACGCCGATGGCCTGTCCTTCGTGGCCCTCGCGGTGGGTGTCTTCGGCATCGCCGAGATCCTGCGCAATCTGGAAGGCGAACAGGACCGCACCGTCCTTGGCACCAGGCTTGGCGGCCTCTTTCCCTCACGCGAGGACCTGAAACGCATGCTCGCGCCGATGGTGCGCGGCACGGCAATCGGCTCGGTCCTCGGCATCCTGCCGGGGGGTGGGGCTGTGCTGGCCTCCTTCGCGTCCTACACCGTGGAAAAGCGCCTCTCCGACACGCCGAAAGAGTTCGGCCAGGGCGCCATCGCGGGGGTGGCGGGGCCGGAATCGGCCAACAACGCGGGCGCGCAGACCAGCTTCATCCCGTTGCTGACCCTTGGCATCCCCGCCAACCCGGTCATGGCGCTGATGGTGGGCGCAATGATCATCCAGGGCATCGTTCCCGGTCCCAACGTCGCCACCGAACAGCCCGAGCTCTTCTGGGGCATCATCGCCAGCATGTGGATCGGCAACCTGATGCTGGTGGTGCTGAACCTGCCACTGATCGGGCTTTGGGTGAAACTTCTGAAGGTGCCCTACCATGTCCTGTTTCCGGTGATCATGGCCTTCTGCTCCATCGGGGTCTATTCCGTGAACTCGAACGTCTACGACCTCTATGCCGTCGCCTTCTTCGGACTGATGGGCTACGTCCTGCTGAAATTGCGCTGCGAGCCCGCGCCGCTTCTGCTGGGCTTCGTCCTTGGTCCGATGCTGGAAGAGAACCTGCGCCGGGCAATGATCCTGGGCCGGGGCGACCCATCTGTCTTCGTCACCCGGCCGATCAGTCTGACGCTGCTGCTTCTGACCGTGGCGGTGCTGGTGATCATGCTTCTGCCCGCCATCCGCAAGAAGCGCGACGAAGTGTTCGTCGAAGCCGACTGACCTGCCCGAGGACGGCGGCAGGCCGGGGCCCGTGCCGGGAACCTGCCGCCCCGGCGCCGGGATGTTCTGCGTGCAGGGCTGCGGCAGTGACCGGCCCGAAAGGAAGACGGCAGGCCAATGCAAGATGCCCCAGATGCTGCCCGGGCGATGCCTCGCTCTGCCTCTGGTCGTGCCTGCTTCTGTCGGCGCACGCAGAGGGCGCCATCCGCGTCCGCTTGATCCGACAAGCGGCAAAGCCATCCAACATCACACTGGAAATCAGCAGGACTCCACCCTAACAAGGTCAGGCACGCAAACGGCACGACCTCGCGCAGAATGTCACAGCCTTGTCCTCGCGACCAAGGCACACGGGGCCGGTCAACACAGGAGGATACGAAGATGAAGATCAGAACGGCGCTTGGACGAACCGCGAGCCTGGTAGCATTGCTGTCGGCGACGTCCGTTTCCGCCCAGTCACTTTCCGAGATCGAGGCTGCTGCCAAGGCCGAAGGAATGTTGACCACCATCGCGCTGCCGCATGACTGGTGCGGCTATGGCGAGGTGATTGCCGGCTTCAAGGCCAAATACCCCGAGATCACCGTGAACGAGCTGAACCCCGACGCGGGCTCGGCCGACGAGCTTGAGGCCGTGAAGGCCAACAAGGACAACAAGGGCCCGCAGGCCCCCGACGTGCTGGACGTGGGCCTCGCCTTCGGTCCGCAGGCCAAGGCCGAAGGGCTGACGCAGCCCCACAAGGTCGCGACCTGGGACGAGATCCCGGCCGAGATCAAGGACGCCGAGGGCCATTGGTACGGCGACTACTACGGCGTGATGTCCTTCATGGTGAACAAGGACCTGGTCGAGAACGTCCCGCAGGACTGGGCTGACCTGCTGAAGCCGGAATATGCCGGGCAGGTGGCGCTGGCGGGCGATCCGCGCGCGTCGAACCAGGCGATCCTGGCGGTGCTGGCCGCCGGCATGGCCTCGGGCGCTGCGCCGGGCGAGGAAGCCGGGAAGGCGGGGCTTGAGTTCTTCAAGCAGCTGAACGACGCGGGCAACTTCGTCCCGGTGATCGGCAAGGCCGGCACGCTGGCGCAGGGCACGACGCCCATCGTCATCATGTGGGACTACAACGCGCTGGCCGCGCGCGACACGCTGGCGGGCAACCCGCCGGTCGAGGTCGTGGTGCCGAAGTCGGGCGTCCTGGCCGGCGTCTACGTGCAGGCGATCAGCGCCTACGCGCCGCAGCCGAATGCCGCGAAACTGTGGATGGAATACCTCTACAGCGACGAGGGTCAGCTTGGCTGGCTGAAGGGCTACTGCCACCCTGCGCGCTTCAACGCGATGGCCGCGGCTGGCAAGATCCCGCAGGACCTGCTGGACGCCCTGCCCCCGGCCGAATCCTACGAAGCCGCCTATTTCCCGACGCTGGAAGAAGTCGACGCGAACAAGGCCGCCGTCACCGCAGGCTGGGACGCGACCGTCGGCGCCAACGTCGAGTGATCTGATACGACGCCTGCCCGCCCCGGACCTCTTCCGGGGCGGGATTTGCTCAACGGGGCCGCCAGACGCCCTGAGAGTCCGATACGAGAGGGAACCGATGTCCGACGCGCACAAGCGCCGCGCGCCAAGACGGCGCCTTCCGGTGGAATGGCTGGGCATCCTGCCTTTTGCGGCTTTTGCGCTGCTGTTCCTGATCCTGCCCACAATGAAAATCGTGGTCGGAGCCTTCCAGTCGGGCGACGGCGGGTTCACGCTGCAAAACCTGATCGACCTGAACACGGACTCGATCCGCAGCGCCTATTGGACCTCGATCAAGCTGTCCTTGATCACGGCGCTTCTGGGCTGTGCGGTGGGCTTTGCCATGGCCTCGGCCGTCGTCTTCGGCGGCCTGCCCAAGCGCGTCCGCAGTCCGCTGCTGACCTTCTCCGGCGTGGCCTCGAACTTTGCCGGGGTGCCGCTCGCCTTTGCCTTCATCGCAACGCTGGGCCCGGCCGGGCTGGTGACCCTCTGGCTCAAGACCGAGTTCGGGATCAACCTGCGCGCCTATGGCTTCAACCTGCTGAGCTTCTGGGGGCTGGTTGTCACCTACCTGTTCTTCCAGATCCCGCTGATGATCCTGATCATCATCCCCGCACTTGACGGGCTGAAGCGCGAATGGCGCGAAGCGGCCGATGTCCTGGGCGCGACGGGGGCGCAATACTGGCGCATGGTGGCCCTGCCGATCCTGTTCCCCTCGCTTCTTGGCACCTTCGCGCTGCTGTTCGCCAATTCCTTCGGGGCCGTCGCCACCGCCTTTGCCCTGACTGGACCGCAGCTGAACATCGTGCCAATCAAGCTGTTCGCTCAGATCAGGGGGGATGTGCTGGGCAATCCGAACTTGGGCTATGCCCTTGCCTTCGGGATGATCGTCATCACAGGGCTGGCAAACTTGACCTACATCGTCTTGCGGACCCGGTCGGAAAGGTGGCTGAAATGACCCGCTTTTTCGCCTGGACAGCCTTCCTGCTGGGGATTCTGTTCTTCCTCATGCCGCTGGTCGGCATGACCGAATTCAGCCTGAAGATGCGGCGTGGCGAGTATTCCTTCGACGCCTACCGCGCCGTGTTCGGAGATCCGCGGTTCTGGGAAACCTTCAGCTATTCGCTGACGCTTGCCGCGACGACGATTGTCGTGGGCGTGGTGCTGGTGGTGCCCACCGCCTATTGGGTGCGGCTGAAACTGCCGCAAGGCCCGCCCAATCATCGAGTTCATCACCCTCTTGCCGCTGGTCATCCCGGCCATCGTGGTCGTCTTCGGCTATATCCGGCTTTACAACACCTCGTCCTTCCTGCCGCTGACCGGATCGGCTCTGGGCACCGATATCCTGCTGACCATGGGCTATGCCACGCTGGCACTGCCCTACATGTACCGCGCCGTGGACACCGGCTTGCGCACCATCGACGTCGCCACCCTGACCGAGGCCGCGCAGTCCCTGGGGGCCGGCTGGTTCACCATCCTGGCGCGTATCATCCTGCCGAACGTGCTGGTGGCCGTGCTGTCCGGGGCCTTCCTGACACTTGCCATCGTCATCGGCGAATTCACCATGGCGGCGCTTCTGAACCGCCCGGCCTTCGGCCCGTTCATGCAGCTTCTGGGCGCCAACCGCGCTTATGAGCCGCCGGCCCTGGCCGTTATCGCCTTCGCAATCACCTGGGGCTGCATGGGGCTGATCCAGCTTGTCACCCGGTTCTCGAAACATGAAAGGGCTAAGGTCTGATGGCCTTTCTTGAGCTGACCAACCTTGAAAAGGTCTTCGGGACCAACCGCGTTGTCACCGACTTTACCCTGGCCATCGAAAAGGGCGAGTTCGTGTCGCTGCTTGGCCCCTCTGGCTGCGGCAAGACGACGGTCCTGCGGATGGTGGCGGGATTCGAGACGCCAACTTCGGGCTCGATCCTGATCGACGGGCAGGATGTCACCAGCCAAAGAACGAACCAGCGCGCCATCGGGATGATGTTCCAGGCCTATGCGCTGTTTCCGAACATGACCGTCGCCGACAACGTCGCCTTCGGGCTTAAGGTAAAGGGCGTGCCAAGGGCGGAACGTGACGCCCGCGTGGTTGAGATGCTGCGCCTGATCGGCCTGCCGGACCTGGGCAGCCGGTTTCCGTTCCAGTTGTCGGGCGGACAGCAACAAAGGGTGGCGCTGGCGCGTGCGCTGGCGCCGCGGCCGCGTGTTCTGCTGCTGGACGAACCCCTGTCGGCGCTGGATGCCAAAGTGCGCGTCTCCTTGCGCAACGAGATCCGCGAAATCCAGCGCGAGCTGGGGATCACCACGATTTTCGTGACGCATGACCAGGAAGAGGCCATGTCGATCTCGGACCGGATCGTGGTGATGAACGGCGGCATCGCCGAACAGGTCGGCGCGCCTTTCGAGATCTACAACAATCCGCGCACGCGCTTCGTCGCGGGCTTTGTGGGCACGCTGAACATGTTCACCGCGACGGTGGAAGAGCCGGAGCAGAGGGTGCTGACGGTGGCGGGCCAGAGGATCGCCCTTCCAAAAGGCGCGATTGCAGCGCGCAGTGGCGAGACGGTTACCGTTGCGCTGCGGCCGGAAGCGATTCACCTTGGCCGGGCCGAAGGCCGCGAGGTCGTTCTCCCCGCCAGGATCGAAGAGGTCCATTTCCTCGGCTCGGTGATCCGCGTTCGCGCCAATGTTGCAGGCACGGTCGTGGCGCTGGATACATTCAACCGCCCGGATCAGCCGCCGCCGCCCCT
>JBKHWC010000048.1:0-25297 GCA_046569765.1 Alphaproteobacteria bacterium
GCAGCGCAAAGTGACTTGGTGCCTCCTGAAGTAATCATGCAGGCGGAGCGCTACGCAAACTCTATTAGTTGCTTTGTTTCAGGAGATGAGCTTGATCAGGAATTGCCAACTCCGCTGGCGGTCCTGTTATCCGAAGGCGATGAAAATGGGGACATAGATGCCGATCTTAATACAGAGTATCTCGTCTTTGTTGTTGCTGATCCGGGTTGCGCGGGCGGCGCCGGGACAAGTATTTTCGTGCCAGTAACTGTTCGAAAAGGGCCTCTTCACAGTGCATACTATGTTGATCCTCTGCTCTCTGAGCCGCTAATTACCATGCCTGCCGTGAATTTGAGTACGATCCAATCGGTTCGTGCTCTTGACAGCAATACTATTGAGTTGGTGTGGTCGGACTGGGGGGCGAACGATCCGAATTGCTGCCCGTCGATTGAGCTCAAGGCAACACTGAGAAGGGATGAATCCGGCAACTGGTCGGAGTAGCCAGTGCGAGGCTTGTTGCGGTGCGATATGAGATGGTGCGCCGCTATACACGCTAGAGTAGCAGGGGCAAACCCCGTCCTACGGGTCACTCTCCATACGGCACCCAGACCGTCTTGATCTCGGTCGCCTGGGACAGGAATGTCCGGCCTTCGCCCTCAGCCCCCATCCAGTTGCGGGCCTTACCGTGGTTCACCCAGGTGCGTTTGAGGTTGCCGGCCGCCTCGCGCTCAATGAGGGCGGAGAGGTTCTGCGAGGAGAAGCTCCACACCGCGTCGACGTCCATGTGGCCGGCGAGGGTCTTGGCGAGGTCGGGGGCGGGGCCGGTGACGATGTTGACGACTCCGGGCGGCACGTCAGAGGTGTCGAGGACCTGGTAGAAGTCGGTGGCGGAAAGGGGGGCGGTTCCGGGGACGAGGACCGTGGTGTTGCCCATCGCGATGGCGGGGGCCATGACGGAGACGAGGCCGAGGAGGGGGCATTCGTCGGGGAGGAGGGCGCCGATCACGCCGACGGGTTCGTTCATCGCAAGGGCGATGCCGCGGATCGGAACGGATTTGGCGTGCCCGTCGTATTTGTCGGCCCAGGCGGCATAGGTGAAGAGGCGCTGGATGGAGGCGTCAACCTCGGCCTGGCCGGGTTTGCCGGTGAGGTCTTGCAGGCGGTTCGCGAACTCGGTGGCGCGGGCGGAGAGGTTTTCGGCGATGAAGTAGAGGACCTGGGCGCGGTTGTAGGCCGTTGTTTTCGCCCAAGCCTTGGCGGCATGGGCGGCCTCGACCGCGTTGCGGATGTCCTTGCGATTGCCGATGCCGACATGGCCGAGGAGTTTGCCTTTGGAGCCGTAGACGGGTTGCGAGTAGCCCGAGTCGGGGCGGGCCTGTTTGCCGCCGATGTACATCTTGGCGGTGCGATCTAGGGCGTCGACTTGGGGATCGTTTGGCTCGGGGATCGCGGCGGCGGGTTTCAGGGCCACAGGTTTGGCGGCGGGTTTGAGGTAGGCCATCAGGCCCTCCCACCCGCCTTCGCGGCCGAAGCCGGATTCGCGGACGCCCCCGAAGCCTGCGGCGGCGTCGAAGAGGTTGGTGGCGTTGATCCAGACGACTCCGGCCTTCAGTTTGGGGGCCACGTCGAGGGCGAGGTTGATGTTTTCGCTCCAGACGGTCGCGGCGAGGCCGTAACGGGTGTTGTTGGCGAGTTGGACGGCTTCCTCGGGCGTGCGGAAGGTCATGGCGACGAGGACGGGGCCGAAGATCTCTTCCTGCATCAGCGGGGAGGCGGTGCCGAGGCCGGTGATCAGGGTGGGGGGGTAGAAGGAGCCGTGCGCGGGGAGGGGGCAGGGGGCCTGGTAGTGCTTGCCCTCGGGGTTGTTGGCGACGAGGTCGGTGATGGTTTTCAGCTGGATGGGGTCGACGATGGCGCCGATGTCGATGGCCTTGTCGAGCGGGTCGCCGACGCGGAGGCCGTCCATCCGGCGCTTGAGTTTCTCGTAGAAGCGGGGGGCGACGCCTTCCTGGACGAGGAGGCGGGAGCCAGCGCAGCAGACCTGGCCCTGGTTGAACCAGATCGCATCCACCAGGCCCTCGACGGCGCTGTCGAGGTCGGCGTCGTCGAAGACGATGTAGGGGGACTTGCCGCCAAGTTCGAGGGTGAGGGCCTTGCCGGTGCCTGCGGTGGCCTCGCGGATGCGCTTGCCGACGGAGGTGGAGCCGGTGAAGGCGATCTTGTCGACGGGCGCGTCGACGAGGGCCGCGCCGGTGGTGCCGTCGCCGGTGACGATGTTGAGGACGCCCTTCGGCAGGCCCGCCTCGCGGGAGATCTCGGCGAAGAGGAGGGCGGTGAGGGGGGTGTATTCGGCGGGTTTGAGGACCACGGTGTTCCCGGCGGCCAGCGCGGGCGCGACCTTCCAGGCGAGCATCAGGAGCGGGAAGTTCCAGGGGATGACGGCGCCGCAGACGCCGAGGGGGCGCAGGTCGGGGTGTTCGCTCGGGAGCAGTTGAGCCAGCCCGGCGTGGTAGGAGAAGTGGCGGGCGACGAGGGGGATGTCGATGTCGCGGCTCTCGCGGATCGGCTTGCCGTTGTCGAGAGTTTCCAGCGTGGCGAGGAGGCGGGAGTGTTTCTGGGTCAGGCGGGCGAGGGCGTAGAGGTATTCCGCGCGCCGGAAGGCGGGGAGGGCGGCCCATTTCGGCTGGGCGCGGCGGGCGGCTGCGACGGCTTTGGCGACGTCCTTAGCGGTGCCTTGGGTGATTTCGGCGAGGGGTTTGCCGGTGGCGGGGTTGTGGGTCGTGAAAGTCTCGCCGGGCGCGGTGAATTGGCCGTCGATGAAATGGCCGAAGGTGCCCTGGTGTTTGGCGATCCAGGCGAGGGCTTCGGAGGCCGACTCGGGGGCGGGGCCGTAGGCCATGCTGTCGAAGATTTCCTTGATGGTCATGGGGTCCTCAGGATGGCTGGCGGCGGCCCCCCCACCCCATCCCTCCCCCACGTTGGGGGGAGGGAGGCGCGAGGTGTCGGGCGGCGCGCGGGGTGGGCATGTCAGCCCATCGCGTGACGGTTGGCGGCGGAGTAGTGGCCGGTCAGGTGGTGTTCGAGCTGGCGTTCGATGTCGCCGAGGAGGCTGGAGGCGCCGAAGCGGAAGAGGTCGGGTTGCAGCCAGGGGTGGCCGAGTTCGTCCTTCATCAGCGTCAGGTAGACCAGCGCGTCCTTGGCCTTGGCGATGCCGCCTGCGGGCTTGTAGCCGACCTTGAAGCCGGTGCGGGCCTCATAGTCGCGGATGGCGCGGATCATGGTGAGGCTGACCGGCAGCGTAGCGTTAACGGCCTCTTTCCCCGTGGAGGTCTTGATGAAATCGGCCCCGCCCATCATGCAGACCAGGCTGGCGCGGGCGACGTTGCGCAGGGTGCCGAGTTCGCCGGTGGCGAGGATGGCTTTCACATGGGCGTCGCCGCAGGCCTCGCGCATGTCGCGCATCTCGTCGTAAAGCGCCTGCCAGTTCTGGGTCAGGACGTGGCGGCGCGAGATGACGATGTCGATTTCCTTCGCGCCCGCCTTCACGCTTTCGCCGATCTCGGCGATCCGCAGCTTGTAGGGCGACAGCCCCGCCGGAAAGCCGGTCGAGACGGCGGCGACGGGGATGTTGGTCCCCTCAAGGGCGCGGACGGCGGGTTCGACCATCTCGTGGTAGACGCAGACGGCGCCGACGGTCAGGCCCGGCATCCCCAGCTTTTCCAGCATCCAGGGGGCGACAGGCTGGCGGGCCTTGGCGCAAAGACGCTGGACGCGGCCCTCGGTATCGTCGCCGGACAGGGTGGTCAGGTCGATGAGGCTGATCGCCTTCAAAAGCCAGGCGGCCTGATACTCCTTCTTCACTGACCTCCGGCCGGGAAGAGTGGCCGCCCGGCGTTCGATGGCAGAGGTATTGGCCTGGACCGAGGCGACCCAGTCCAGGTCCAGCGCCATGCCGGGGTTTCGGGCATGGGTGACTTGCGGCAGAAGGCCCGCTTGGGCCGGTGTCAGCGTGTTCATCGGGCATCCCCAGGGTGACCGGACGACGATGCCATGCGGGGCGCGGCCGGGCAAGGGTCGGGCCGTTGGATCTCTGACCGCATGGTCAAAAATCAGGGGTCCGCGCGTTCCTCGGCCAAAGTAGCCCAGCGGGTGCCGGTGCCGCTGTCGGGCAGGTTCGGGTCGGCTTCGCCGCGCAGGATCAGGGTCTTGGCCAGGAACAAGGCCGAGACCGGGGCGGTGAGCAGCAGGAAGAGGGTGATCAGCCCCTCTTGCCAGCTGATCTGACCCTGACCCAGCAGGTCCAGCGCCGAGACCAGCAGCGCCGCGCCGACGCCGATCGTCGTGGCCTTGGTCGGCGCGTGCAGCCGCTGCATCGGGCGGGGCAGGCGCAGCAGGCCGTAGCTGCCGACCAGCGCGAAGATGCCGCCGCCGATCAGGATGGCCGAAAGGAAGAGGTCGAGAGCCAGGGTCATTCGATGATGCTCCCCCGCAGAAGATACTTGCAGTAGGCGACGGTGCCGACAAAGCCGGTCAGCGCGAACAGGACCGCGACCTCCAGATACAGCCCGGTGCCGGCCCAGATGCCATAGGCCACCACCAGGGCGATGGCGTTCACTGCCATCGTGTCCAGCGTGAGGATCCGGTCGGTCAGCGTCGGCGCGGTGGCCAGCCGCCACAGGTTCAGGACCAGCGAGACGGCAATGGCCGCAAGGAAGAAGGTCAGGGCATGGGGCAGGATCATGCGAAAATCCTTTGCAGGCGGGCCTCGTAGCGGGCCTTGATGTCGTCGCGCACCCCGTCCGGGTCGGGGGCGTGCAGCGCGTGGATCAGAAGCGCGCGCCCGTCGGCCGAGACATCAGAGGTCAGCGTCCCGGGGGTCATGGTGATCGTCCCGGCCAGAAGGCTGATCGCCTCGGGCTGGGTCAGGTCCAGCGGCACGGTGATCCAGGCGGACTGGATCCGGTCGCGCGGCATGAACAGCACGATCCGCGCCACCTGGAAATTGGCCACGATCACGTCCCAGAGGACCAGCACCGCATAGGCCGCCAGCGCGAAAGGCCGCCGAATCCGCGGCCGGTCGGGCCACCAGGCCGAGGTGATCAGCGGGATCACCGTGGCCAGGATGACCGCCATCACCAGGCTGCCGAGCTTCCACTGGTTCACCAGCAGGAACCACAGCACGATCAGGGTCAGCGTCAGATAGGGGTGGGGGAACAGCCGTCTCATGCCCCGTCCTCCAGCCGGTTTGCGGCGATATAGCCTTCGGGCGCGTAAAGCGTCTCGGCGGTGGCGGCGAGCCAGTCGGTGACCGGCCCGGCGAAGAGGGTCAGTGCGACCAGCCCGGCGAGGATCGCGAAGGCCGCGGCCAGCGCCAGCGGCTCGTGCGGGGCGGGGGCGGGCGAGGCTCCGCCCTTCCAGAAGACCAGCGAGCCTGCGCGGGCGAAGCCCAGGATCATCACGAAGGACGACACCAGCACCACCGGCCAGATCAGCGCGGCCTGGTCGCGCAGCGCGTCAAGGACCAGCAGCTTGCCCAGGAAGCCCGACAGCGGCGGCATTCCGATCAGCGCCACGGCGGCGGCCAGGAACAGGGCCGAGATCAGCCCCCCTCCCGCCACCGGGGCGGGGGCGTCAAGCCCGGCATGGGCGCGGCGGCGGCTGACCAGGTCGGCCAGCAGGAACAGCAGCGCCGTCGCCAGGGTCGAATGAAGGATGTAATACAGCGCCGCCGTCGTCGCCTGCGGGGTAAAGGCCGAGATGGCAAGAAACGCCGTCCCCATCGAGGCGATGCCGCCAAAGGCCACCAGCCTTGGCAGGGTGCGGGCGCCAAGCACTCCGACCGCGCCGACCGCCAGCGTCACCAGCGCGGCCGGTTGCAGGAAAGTGCTCAGCAGTGGGCCGGTCGCGGGCAGGTCGGCGGGGAAGATCAGCGTCCCGGCGCGCAAGGTGGCATAGGCGCCGATCTTGGTCATTACTGCGAACATCGCCGCGACGACCCCCGGCGCATTGGCATAGGTGCCGGGCAGCCAGAATTGCAGCGGCACCAGCGCGCCCTTGATCGCAAAGACCAGGATCAGCATGACCGCCGCCGTGCGGATCAGGGCCGCATCGCCCTCGGGCAGGCTGGGCAGCTTGCTGGCCAGATCGGCCATGTTCAGCGTGCCGGTGACAGCATAGATCAGCGCCAGCGCCAGCAGGAACAGGGACGAGCCGATCAGGTTGAAGGCGATGTACTGCACGCCCGCCCTTGTCCGCGCCTCGCCGCCGCCGTGGATCATCAGCCCGTAAGAGGCGATGAGCAGGACCTCGAAGAAGACGAACAGGTTGAAGGCATCCCCGGTCAGGAAGGCCCCGCCGATCCCCATCAGCAGGAACATCAAAAGCGGGTGGAAATGTGCCCCCCGCGCATCCCAGCCCGAGCCGATGGCGTACAGCACCACCGGCAGGGCAAGGCCCGCGAGCAGCGCAACCATCAGCGCCGAGAGGCGGTCAAGCACCAGGACGATCCCGAAGGGCGCGGGCCAGTCGCCCAGGAAATAGGCCTCGGGCCCCTGGGTCGAGGCGTGCAGCAGCGCCCAGGCGATGGCGTTCAGTGCCAGCACGGCCGCCACCGAAAGCGCGCGTTGCGCGGA
Source organism: Alphaproteobacteria bacterium (assembly GCA_046569765.1). Lineage (GTDB taxonomy): Bacteria > Pseudomonadota > Alphaproteobacteria > Rhodobacterales > Rhodobacteraceae > Tabrizicola. The sequence goes on from JBKHWC010000048.1 coordinate 6,612, forward strand.
CAGGTTGCCGCGGAAGGCGGTAACCATGATCGCCGCGACCAGCGCGGGCAGGACGACGGGGGCGATGATCCAGTGGCTCATGCGCCGGCCTCCGGGCCTTCGTCGCGGGTCTCAAGGTCGATCCGGTCGTGCCCGGCCTGCAGATGCCCGCCGATGGCCATGATCATCATCACCGCCGTCATCCCGAACGAGATCACGATGGCGGTCAGCACCAGCGCCTGCGGGAGGGGGTCGGCAAAGCTGTCGCGTGTGCCGATGATCGGCGCGGCGTTCACCGCAAGGCGGCCCGAGGCGAAAAGGAACAGGTTCACCGCATAGCTGACGAAGGTCAGCCCCAGGATCACCGGGAAGGTCCGCAGACGCAGGACCAGGTAGATCCCTACCGCTGTCAGGACGCCGATTGCGCTGGCGAGAAGGGTTTCCATCACTTCGTCTCCTCGGTGTCATAGGCGCGCAGGTTCACCGGCTCGCCCGTCTTGAGCGCCAGCCGCGACAGCGAGGCCAGTGCCAGCAAGACCGCCCCCAGGACGCAGAGGAACACCCCCAGGTCGAAGATCGCGGCCGTCGCCAGTTCGAACTCTTCCAGCGGCCAGAGGTGAACGTACTCGAAGCCCGAGGTCAGGAACGGCAGCCCGAAGGCCCAGGCGCCGACCCCGGACAGGGTTGCCACAAGGACGCCCCAGCCGATCAGGACATGGTGGTCGTAACGCTGGCGGGCATGGGTCCAGTCATAGCCCGAGGCCATGTATTGCATCAGATAGGCGATGGCAAAGACCAGGCCCGCGACGAAGCCGCCGCCGGGCAGGTTGTGCCCGCGCAGATAGATGTAGACGCCCACCATCATCGCCATCGGCAGCAGCAGGCGCGTCGCCACCACCAGCATCGCCGGGTGGCGGTCGCCGGATTCCCGTGCTCGCGGCCAGGCGGCCAGCCGGGCACTGACGGCGGGGCTGCGCAGCAGCGCCTCGGCCAGGGCAAAGATCACCAGCGCGGCGATGCCCAGCACGATGATCTCGCCAAAGGTATCATAGCCGCGGAAGTCGACGATGATCGTGTTGACCGCATTCGTCCCCCCCGCGCCGGGCTTGGACTGCGCCAGGTGAAAGGCCGAGATCGGCGCGAAGGCCGCCTCGCGCGTCAGCATCGCCCAGGCAAGGCCGCCGACGCCCAGACCGGCGACCACGGCCACCCCCGCATCGCGCAGCCGCCGCCAGGCCGGGCTTTCGACCGGGGTTTCCTTGGGCAGGAAGTGCAGCGCCAAGAGCATCAGGAGGATCGTCACCACCTCGACCGAGACCTGGGTCAGCGCCAGGTCGGGGGCCGAGAACAGCATGAACAGGGGCGCGATCAACAGACCCGTGACCCCCGTCAGGATCAGCGCCACCACCCGGTTGCGGTGGAGAAGCGTCGTTGCCAGTGCCGCGAGCAGCATCACCGCCCAGACCACGACAACCGCCGGGTCCAGGGGGAGGGTGGGCCGGGTCCCCGGCGCATGGCTGCCCCCCAGGAACGCCCAGAGGCCCACCGCCCCGATCGCCAGCACCGCCAGCATCACCGCCCGGGCGAAGCCGCCGTCGTGCAGCCCCTCGCCCGTGGTCCGCGCCAGCCGGGCCAGCGCGCCGACCACCGCATCGAAGATCGCCTTCGCCTCGGGCCGCGGCGCCGCGTCCCAGGCGGCCCGCAGCCGGGGATAGGCGCCCAGAAGCACCAGACCGCCCCCGACCGCCGCCAGCGACATCCACAGCGCGGGCGCGTACAGCCCGTGCCAATGGCTGATCTTCACCGACACGGCCTCGCCCGTCACTGCGCCCGCAGCCACGTCCACCAGCCAGGCGGCGGTCGCCATGGGCAGAAGGCCGATGACCACCACCAGCGCGGCCAGGATTGCCGGGGCCGCCCAGAGGCCGGGGCCGGGGTCATGCGGGGTGTGCGGATAGTCCTCGCGGACCGGACCAAGGAAGCCATGCGCCAGGAAGCGGAAGCTGTAGGCGACCGAGAACCCTGCGCCGATCGTCGCCAGCAGACCCATCGCCCAGGGCGTCAGCCAGACGGTATGCGCGGCCTCTTCCAGCATCAGCTCTTTCGACAGGAAGCCGTTCAGGGGCGGAATACCCGCCATCGACAGGCTTGCCAGCAGCGCGATCGCGAAGGTGATCGGCATCAGGGTCCTGAGGCCCCCCAGCCGACGCAGGTCGCGGGTATGCGCCTCGTGGTCGACGATCCCGGCCGACATGAAGAGCGCGGCCTTGAAGGTGGCGTGGTTGATGATGTGGAACACCGCCACCGTCGCCGCCGCCTTGGTACCGAAGCCCAGCAGCATGGTGATCAGCCCCAGATGGCTGACGGTCGAGAAGGCGAGAAGCGCCTTCAGGTCGTCCTTGAAGAAGGCGATCTTGGCCGCCATCACCATCGTCACCAGCCCCGCTGTCGAGACGATCCAGAACCATTCCGGCGTCCCCGCCAGCACCGGCCACATCCGCGCCATCAGGAAGATCCCCGCCTTCACCATGGTGGCCGAATGCAGATAGGCAGAGACCGGGGTGGGCGCGGCCATGGCGTGCGGCAGCCAGAAGTGGAACGGGAACTGGGCCGATTTGGTGAAGGCGCCCAGCAGGATCAGGATCAGCGCGGGCAGATACCAGTCACTGGCCTGGATCGCCTCCTTGTTCTGCAGGATCACCGTCAGGTCGTAGCTGCCCGCGATATTGCCCAGGATCAGCATCCCCGCGATCATCGCAAGACCGCCGCCCCCGGTCACTGCCAGCGCCATCCGCGCGCCCTGACGCCCCTCGGGCAGGTGCTTCCAGTAGCCGATCAGCAGGAAGGAGGAGAGCGAGGTCAGCTCCCAGAAGATCAGCAGAAGCAGGATGTTGTCCGACAGGACGATCCCCACCATCGCCCCCTGGAACAGAAGGAGATAGGTGTAGAACTGGCCCATCGGGTCGGATTTGGCCAGGTAGAAACGGGCGTAGAGGATGATCAGCAGCCCGATCCCCAGGATCAGGCCGGCGAACAGGAGGCCCAGCCCGTCAAGGAAGAAGGTCGCGTTCAGCCCCAGCGCGGGCAGCCAGTCGATCCGGGTCTGCACCACCTCGCCGCGCAGGACGGCCGGGGCTTCCAGCACCAGAAGCAGCAGGGCAAGGGCGGTGACCGCTCCGGTCGCCAGGGCGCAGGCGTTGCGGCCGGCGCGGATCATCAGACCGGGAAGAAGCGCGCCAAGGAAGGGCAGCGCCGCGATCAGGGCTAGGGACATGCGGTGAGGGTCCTCGTCGTGGCGGCTGTTTCTGGTTATGGGTGCGTCGCGGCGGGTTTCGGGCGATTTTGGTCCTTGCGTCAAGGGTTTCAAGACCCCTGCGCGCCGATATCGCAGTTTTTCCGACAGGGGCCGGCCTCGGGGGGCATCGAGCCCCCGCTCGGCCGGGCTGCCGCGGACCCATTCGCACGGGCGGGCGCGCATCTGGCCGCGGCTGCCCGGAAGGGAGTTCGGGCCAAAGGAAAGCGGCGGCTGCGCGGGGGCAGCCGCCGCTTCGGGACGGGTCAGGCGGTCTCGGTGACGCCTTCGGGGAGCTTCGCCCCGGTCATGAAGGCCACCGCATCCGACATCGAATAATCCTGCGGCCGGATCACGCAAAGCCTGCGGCCGAGGCGGTGGATGTGGATGCGGTCGGCGATCTCGAACACATGGGGCATGTTGTGGCTGATCAGGATTACGGGCAAGCCCCGGTTCTTCACGTCGCGGATCAGTTCAAGGACGCGGCGGCTTTCCTTGACCCCCAGCGCGGCGGTCGGCTCGTCCAGGATCACCACCTTGGACCCGAAGGCCGCCGCCCGCGCCACCGCCACGCCCTGGCGCTGGCCACCCGACAGGGTCTCGACCGCCTGGTCGATGTTCTGGATCGTCATCAGTCCAAGCTCGTTCAGCTTTTCCCGCGCGAACTGGCGCATCCTCGGCCGGTCAAGCTGGCGGAAGACCGACCCCATGATCCCGGGTTTGCGGATCTCGCGGCCCATGAACATGTTGTCGGCGATAGAGAGGGCGGGGGACATGGCCAGTGTCTGGTAGACCGTCTCGATCCCGGCCTTGCGGGCCTCGATCGGGGTGCGGAAGGCGACGGGCTGGCCGTCCAGGCGGATCTCGCCCTCGTCGGGGATCACCGCGCCCGAGATCGCCTTGATCAGGGTGGATTTCCCCGCGCCGTTGTCGCCGATGACGGCGAGGATCTCGCCCGGCATCAGGTCGAAGTCGCAGTTGTCCAGCGCGGTGACCTTGCCGTAGCGCTTGGTCAGCCCGCGTGCGGTCAGGATGGGGTCCATGTCGTCCTCCTTACGCCGAAACCTTGCGGATCCACTGGTCCACCGCCACCGCGGCGATGATCAGCACCCCCGTGAGCAGGACCTTCCACTGCGGGTCCGCGTTCATCATGTTCAGGCCCATCGACATGATCCCGACGATCAGCGTCCCGAACAGCACGCCCAGGATCGACCCCCGCCCGCCGAACAGCGAGATGCCCCCGATCACCGTCGCGGTGATGGCCTGAAGGTTGAAGTCGGTCACCACGGTCGAGGGCGAGATCGAGCCGTTGCGGCCGATGGACACCCAGGCGGCAAGGCCCGCGATGATCCCGGCCAGGGTATAGACCGCGACGAGGACCTTCTTGGTGCTGATCCCGGCCAGTTCCGCCGCGTCGGGGTCGTCGCCCACGGCATAGATATGGCGGCCAAAGGCGGTGTGGTTCAGCATGAACCACAGCGCAATATACAGCAGGATCATCGCCACCACGCCCAGCGTCACCACGGCGGGACCGATGCGGAAGTTGATTGCGAAGACATGCAGCCACTGGGTCAGGGCGGTCACGTCAGCCTCGCGCATCGTGGCGTTCTCGGAATAGATCAGGCAGATCGCCATGATGATGTTCCAGGTGCCCAGCGTCACGATGAAGGGCGGCAGCTTCAGCCGCGCGACCAGCGTGCCGTTGGCAAAGCCGCAGGCGGCCGCGACCAGGAACCCGGCCAGCAGGGCCACCCCGGCGGGCATCCCGTAGCTGACCACCATGTTGCCCATGATGACGAAGGAAAAGACCATGATCACGCCGATCGCCAGGTCGATCCCCGCCGTCAGCACGACCAGCGTCTGCGCGGCCGCGAGGATGCCGACCACGGCCACCTGCTGCATCACCAGCGTCAGCGTGTAGGCGCTGAAGAAGCGGTCGCCCGCGAAAATGCCGAAGAATGCGATCAGGCCGATCAGCACGATCAGCGGCACCAGCGCCGGGCTGCCGTGCAGCAGGTGCTGCAACCGGGCCAGCGGCGACTTGCGTTCCTCGAAATGGGCGACGGTCTGGTCCGCACCCTTGCTGGCGCTTTCGAAGTCCTGCGCTTGGGTCATGTTCGTCTCCCCCTCCCCATGGATCCTGCCTCAACCTCTGCCGTGAAGAAAGGGCGGCGCAGCGGCCGCCCTTTCCTGTCCCGCCAAGGGCGGGGTCAAGCGGACCGCAGGCTCAGCCCCAGCAGAGCTCGGTGCCCTTGGTGGTGTCGATCGAGGGCACGCCCTCGGCCGGCTTGTCGGTGACCAGCGCCACGCCGGTGTCGAAGAAGGACTTGCCCTCGGTCGGCGCGGGCTTCGAGCCGTCGGCGGCGAACTTGGCGATGGCTTCCACGCCAAGCGCGGCCATCTGCAGCGGGTACTGCTGCGAAGTCGCGCCGATGACGCCCTCTTTCACCGAGGCCACGCCCGGGCAGCCGCCGTCGACCGAGACGATCAGGACCTGGCTTTCCAGACCCACGGCCTTCAGCGCCTGATAGGCCCCCACGGCGGCGGGTTCGTTGATCGTATGGACGACGTTGATGCCCGGATCCTTCTGCAGAAGGTTCTCCATCGCCTTGCGGCCGCCTTCTTCGTTGCCGTTGGTCACGTCATGGCCGACGATGCGCGGATCATCCTCGTCGCCGATGTCGTTGGGGTCCTTCACGTCGATGCCGAAGCCCATCATGAAGCCCTGGTTGCGCAGGACGTCCACCGTCGGCTCGGACGGGGTCAGGTTCAGGAAGGCGATCTTGGCGTTGGCGGCTTCGTCACCCAGCGTCGCGGCAGCCCAGGCGCCGATCAGGCGGCCGGCTTCCAGGTTGTCGGTGGCGAAGGTCGCGTCGGCGGCGTCAGCCGGATCAAGCGGCGTGTCCAGCGCGATGACCAGCAGGCCGGCTTCGCGCGCCTTGGCCAGCGGGCCGGTGATCGCCTTGGTGTCCGAGGCGGCGATCAGGATGCCCTTGGCGCCGTCAGCGATGCAGCTTTCCACCGCAGCCACCTGGCTGTCATGGTCGCCGTCGACCTTGCCGGCATAGGCTTTCAGCGTGATCCCCAGTTCGGCCGCCTTGGCCTCGGCGCCTTCCTTCATCTTCACGAAGAAGGGGTTGGTGTCGGTCTTGGTGATCAGGCAGGCCGAGACGCCATGCGCTTCGGCCGAGGCCATGCCCGCCGACAGCGCCAGCGCGCCTGCGCCCAGAAGGGCCTTGGTAAAGGTTTTCATTGTGGTTCCTCCCATCAGGCCGGGGCGGATGCCCGGCATCACATTCGCAGTCAGCCAGGTTTCCCCTGCGCCGGGCGGAAGGAAAGCTGATTCCCCGGCTTGCGTCAAGATAATTAAATCACTCTGATTTATTATTGACAGAGCCCCCGCTTCCCCCCCACTCTGCCCGAAATCCACGCCATCCGGGACAGCGAGTTGCGCCTTCACGTCGACCCAGCGCAGGACCTTCGGCCCGGCCCCGATCCTGCGGGGCCGCGGGGCTCGAACCAGTCGGGGATGCGGGCCTGGAACGAACGTCTGGTCCTCAGCCTGGTCCGCCAGCACGGGGCGCTGGCGAAATCCGACATCGCCCGGATGACCGGGCTTTCGGCCCAGACCGTCAGCGTCATCATGCGCGCGCTGGAGCAGGACGGGCTGCTGCTGCGGGGCGAGCCGATCCGGGGCAAGATCGGTCAGCCCTCGGTGCCGATGTCGCTGAACGCCGACGGGGCCTTTTTCCTGGGGCTGAAGATCGGGCGACGTTCGGCCGATCTGGCTTTGGTCGATTTCCTGGGCCAGGTGCGCGGCTCGCGGCGCCGGATCTACCGTTATCCCACGCCCGACACCGTGGTGGCCTTCGTGGCCGAGGCGCTGCCCGCACTGCTGGCCTGCCTGCCCGCAGGCCTGCGCGACCGGATCGGCGGGATGGGGGTGGCGATGCCCTTCCAGCTTTGGGCCTGGGTCGATTACATCGGCGCGCCGCAGGCCGAGATGGACGCCTGGCGCCACCGCGACATCGCCGCCGAGCTTTCGGCGCTGGCCGGGATGCCGGTCCATGTCCAGAACGACGCGACCGCCGCCTGCGGGGCCGAGCTGGTCTTCGGCACGGGGGAGAGGCCCAAGGATTTCCTGTACTTCTACTTCGGCTATTTCATCGGCGGCGGGCTGGTGTTGAACGGCCAGCTTTTCACCGGCCAGTTCGGTAATGCCGCCGGGGTGGGACCGATGCCGGTTCCCGGCCCGGACGGGCGGATGCGGCGGCTGATGACCGTGGCCTCGCTCTCCGTCCTCGCAAAGGCGGTGGAGGCGGCGGGCGGCCAGTCCGACCAGCTCTGGCAAAGTCCCGACCGCTGGGACCTGCCCGAGGATGTGCTGGATGCCTGGATGACCTCGGCGGCTGGGGGCCTGGCCTCGGCGATCCTCAGCGCCTCGACGCTGCTCGAGATGCAGGCGGTGCTGATCGACGGCTGGATGCCGCCCTCCGTCCGGGCCGAGATCACCCGGCGGACCGAGGCTGCGCTTTACCGGCTCGACCTGTCGGGGATCGAGCCCCCGGCGATCCGCGAAGGCACCGTGGGCGCCGACGCCCGCGCCCTGGGCGCCGCCGCCATCCCGCTGTCGCAGCGCTACCTGATCGACCAGAACCCCGCCCGCGACTCCTGATCCCGGCCCCGCCCCGTAGGCCGGGCTTCAGACCGGCGCCCGCCGCCGCCCTGTTCGTCCCGCCATTCCCCGCCGCAGCCCCACCTTGTCGACCCGTCTCCGTCAGCGCCCTCTGACCGGACCGCCCGCCAGCGTAGGGTGCGCTTTCAGCGCACCATCCCGCCGGAAAAAGGCCGAACCCGCTCCCGCCCACTGATCGACAAACCTTTATACTTCCCTAACGCCCGCGCCCAACCTCTTGATTTCACTGGACTCGAAAACCCGTCCACGCGTGGACAGGCCTCAGGGGATCACCTCGAAACGGTCCACATCGACCATCCCCAGATCGGTGATCTTCAGATGCGGGATCACCGGCAGGGCCAGGAAAGCCAGCTGCAGGAACGGCTCCTCCAGCACCACCCCCAAGGACCGCGCCGCCGCCCGCAGCGCGACCAGCCCCTCGCGCACCTCCTCGAAGCTCCCCAGGCTCATCAACCCCGCCACCGGCAGCGGCAGCTCCGCCAGGACCCGGCCCCCCTCGACCACGACGAAGCCGCCCTCGATCTCGCCCAGGCGGGTCGCCGCCAGGGCCATGTCCCCGTAATCCGCCCCCACCACCGCGATGTTGTGATGGTCGTGGCAGACCGTCGACCCGATGGCCCCCTTCCGCAGCCCGAACCCCTTGACGAACCCGGTGGCCCGGTTCCCGTTCACCCCATGCCGCTCGATCACCGCGATCTTCACCAGATCGCGGGTCAGGTCCGGCCGCTTGTCCCCGTCCTGCGGGGCGATGTCGAAGGTCAGATGCTCGGTGATGATCTTGCCGGGCAGGATGCCGATCACCGGCGTCTCCACCCGGTTGCCGCCGGTCCGAAAATCCGCGGCCTGGATCGGCGGCGCCTTCACCGAGTGCCGCGCCACCGGCTGCGTCACCCCCCGCGCCGCAAAGGCTGCATCATCGGCCACCACGCCCCCGGCCAGCACCAGGCTGGCATGGCAGCCCACGAGGCTGTCGATCACCGCGATATCCGCCCGCTTGCCCGGCGCGATCAGGCCCCGGTCCTTCAACCCGAAAGCCTCGGCCGCGCTCAACGAGGCTGCCCGGTAGACCGCCAGCGGCGCCGCCCCCAGCTGGATCGCGGTGCGGATCATGTAGTCCAGATGCCCGTGCTCGGCGATGTCCAGCGGGTTGCGGTCGTCGGTGCAGAAGGCAAGATAGGGCGAGAACCGTTCCGTCAGCAGCCCCGCCAGCGCGTGCAGGTCCTTCGAGACCGAGCCCTCGCGGATCAGCACCCGCATCCCCTTGCGCAGCTTCTCCAGCCCCTCGTCATGGCTGGTCGCCTCATGCTCGGTCCTGATCCCGGCCGAGATATAGCCGTTCAGATCGTTCCCCCGCAGCAGGGGCGCGTGGCCGTCGATGTGCCGACCCTGGAAGGCCGCCAGCTTCTCCAGACACTCCGGGTCCTTCATCAGGACGCCGGGATAGTTCATGAACTCGGCCAGCCCGATGACCTTCGGATGGTCCATGAACGGCACGAGGTCCGCCGCCACCAGCCGCGCGCCCGTCGTCTCCATATGGGTCGAAGGCACGCAAGAGGACAGCTGCACCCGCAGGTCCATGACCAGCTGCGCGGCCGAGTCGAGGAAGAACCGGATCCCCGTCACCCCGCAGACATTCGCAATCTCATGCGGGTCGCAGATCGCCGTGGTCACCCCGCGCGGGGTGACGCAGCGGTCGAACTCATGCGGGGTGACCAGCGAGCTTTCGACATGCAGATGCGTGTCGATGAAGCCCGGGACCAGCACCTTGCCCGAGACGTCGATCTCACGCTTGCCCGCGTAGGTGCCAAACACGCCAACGATCGTGTCGCCGCAGATCGCCACGTCAGTTTCCACCAGCTCGCCGGTCACCAGGTCGAAGACGCGGCCCCCTTTCAGCACGAGGTCGGCAGGGGCCAGTCCCCGGCCCTGATCAATTCTGTCCGCAAGTGGCGCTTTCGGCATGGCATTCTCCTTTCCGATCAGGGAACCTGAAAGCCGCTGCGGCGTCCAGAGGCCGCGACTGCTACGGACCCGATCATGCGCCCCCTGCGCGGCATTGCCTTCAAGCTCGCCTCTGTCCTGGTGTTCATCGTGATGGCCAGCCTGATCAAGGCCACGGCCGAGCACGTTCCGGCGGGGCAGGCGGTGTTCTTCCGGTCCTTCTTCGCGATGCCGGTGATCCTGGTCTGGCTGGCGCTGCGGCGTGAGCTGGGGACGGGGTTGAAGACGGGCAACCCGATGGGCCACCTGTGGCGCGGGGTGGTGGGGACGCTGGCGATGGGGCTGGGGTTCGCCGGGCTGGGCTATCTGCCGCTGCCCGAGGTCACCGCCATCGGCTATGCCGCCCCCTTGCTGACGGTCGTCTTCGCCGCGATGTTCCTGGGCGAGGAGGTGCGGGCCTTCCGCATCTCGGCGGTCGCTCTGGGGATGACGGGGGTGCTGATCGTGCTGGCCCCGCGCCTGTCGCTGGCCCCCGGTGCGGCGGGGATAGCCGAGGCCTTCGGGGCGATGCTGGTGCTGGGGGGCGCGGTCTTTGCGGCGCTGGCGCAGGTCTTCGTCCGCAAGCTGGTCCAGACCGAGGCGACGCCGGCGATCGTGTTCTATTTCTCGCTGACCGCGACCCTGCTGTCGCTGGTCACGCTGCCCTTCGGCTGGGTCTGGCCGAGCCCGTGGGAGGCAGGTTTGCTGGTTCTCGCCGGGCTTCTCGGCGGGCTGGGGCAGATCCTGCTGACCTCGTCCTACCGCGAGGCCGACGCCTCGCTGGTGGCCCCCTTCGACTATGCCTCGATGCTGTTCGCGCTGGGGATCGGGTATTTCGTCTTTGCCGAGGTTCCGACCCTGCCGATGCTGGGCGGGGCGGCCCTGATCGTGACGGCGGGGATCCTGATCATCTGGCGGGAGCGGCAGCTGGGGCTGGAGCGGGCGCGGCAGCGGAAGGCGATGACGCCCTGAGGTGTCCACGGTAGACAATCTTTCGATTATGTTTCGAATCAAGGGGTTGGTCGTGGGTGTTAACCGGGTGTTAGGGTTTGAGACAGGCGCCCCCCACCCCGGCCCTCCCTCACGGAGGGGGGAGGGAGGCGCCTTTGGCGGGTGGCGGTTCTGGGGGGCCGCAAGGGCCTCGCCTCTGGCTGGCGGGGGGGTTTCACACCCCCGGACCCCCGTGGGATATTTGGGCAAGGTGAAAGCCGGCCTCTTTCAGCAACACGTGGGTAGTTTGATTGAAGTTCAGGGATGCAATCAAGCAGGACTGGCGGAAGCTGTTGATCTGCTTCGCCGCGCTGGGCTACGCGCTTTAAAATGAACGCGGGGTGATTGCCTATTTTGCCGTGGCCGCGATTGTGGCCTGGCCCTTCTACAGGCTGGGCAAGAAGGACGAAGAGCGTGACTGGTGGTGACCGTTTCGGTGCGATGTAGCGCACCCTACGCTAGCCTGGCGTTTGTCGCTTTGGATCCCCGACTTCGCCAGCATGACAGGTGAGGCGGGGATGACAGGTGGGGCGGGGTGTCACCCCCTCGCCAAATCCTCAAACAACCGCGCGACCCCCTCTGCCCCCGGATCGTTGTGCCCCTTGAGCTTGTCGGCGGCGAGGTAGGTGGCGCGGCCGGCTTTGGCGCGGGTCATCCGGGCGGTGGCGTTGGCCCCCTCGCGGGCGGCTTGGGCGGCGGCGGCCACTCCCTGCGGCAGGGCGGCGAGGGCGGGGGCGAGGGCGTCGATCATGGTGCGGTGGCCGGGGGCGGCTCCTCCTACCTGCATCACGCGGTCGAGGCCGGCGGTGAGGGCGCCGATCCAGGTCTTGCCGGAGGCTGAGGCGTCACCTGCAGCGGCGAAGAAGATGGCGAGGAGGACTCCGCTGGAGCCGCCCATCGTCTGCGAAAGCTCCATGCCGATGGCGCGGTAAAGCTGGGTCGGGTCGGCGAGGGGGAGGCGGTCGAGGGCGCTCAGGAGGGCGCGGGCGGCCCCGGACAAGGTGCTGCCGGTGTCGCCGTCGCCGGACTTGGCGTCGAGCTGGTTGAGGTCGGATTCGCAGGCGATGAGGGCCTTGCAGCACCGCTCGATCAGGGCGCGGCGGGCGGGGTGGGCGCTGGGGACGGGCTGAATGGGCGCGAGGCCGTCGGGGAGGGGTCTGACGGCCACTGCGCCGAAGGGGGAGAGGCCGGGCCAGGCGTGGGGGGCGGTGGGGGCGGCAAGTGCGGTCACCTGCGCGTGGTCGACGGGGAGGAGCGAGACCGAGAAGCCGTGCATGTCGAGCGAGGTCATCAGGGGGGCCGGGCCGATCATCCATTTGACCTTGGCCCCGAGGGGGGAGCGGGCGAGTTCTTCGGCGAGGACGGACATTTCCAGCGGCGTGGTGGAGCCGAGGTTGTTGAGAAGCGCGACATGGTCGCCGGGGCCGGTGTGGGGCAGGAGTTTCTCGGCCACCATCTGCATGGCCGACCGCGCGCCGGAGAAGTCGACCTGCTCGATCCCGGCCTCGCCGTGGATGCCGAGGCCCAGTTCCGCCTTGCCGGAGGCGATGCGGTCCTCCTTCGGGCTGCCGGGGACGGTGCAGGTGTCCAAGGACATGCCGATGGAGATGGCGCCCTTGATGACGCTTTGGGCGGCGGCGGTGATGGTGTCGAGGTCGGCCCCGGATTCGGCCATGGCTCCGGCGATCTTGTGGACGAAGAGGGTGCCGGCGACGCCGCGGGCCTGGGGGAGGTCGGGGAGGGCGACGTCGTCGTCGACGATGACCATGCTGACCTTGAGGCCGAAGGCGCGGGCACGCTCGGCGGCGAGGCCGAAATTCAGGCGGTCGCCGGTGTAGTTCTTGACGATGAGGAGGCAGCCTGCCTTGCCGGTGACGGCGAGGATGCCCGCAAGCACCGCGTCAACCGAGGGGGAGGCGAAGACGTCGCCGCAGACGGCAGCGGTGAGCATGCCCTGGCCAACGAAACCGGCGTGGGAGGGCTCATGCCCGGAGCCGCCGCCGGAGACGAGGGCGACCTTCTGGCGGTCCCAGTCGGTGCGGATCACGACGCGGATGTGGGGGTAGCCGTCGAGGCGGGCGAGTTTGCCGCCAGAGGTTCTGAGGAGGCCGTCGATCGCTTCGGTGACGAGGCTTTCACGCGAATTCATGAACTGTTTCATGGGGTTGGCCTTTCAGATGCGGGCTCCGGTCGCGTCGAACCAGAGGGGGTTGTGGGGGCGGATCTTGAGGGTCTGCCCCGGTGTGAGGGCGGTGTGCGGCTCGGTCAGGGTGATGAGGGCGTGCGGCCCGAGGGAGAGGTGGAGGCGGGTCTGGTCGCCCAGGTGCTCGACGCGGGTGATGGTGGCGTCCTGGCCCTCGCCGACGTGGATGTGTTCGGGGCGGAGGCCGATCTGGACGGCGTTTGCGGGGGCGCCGGGGAAGGCCGCGGCGGGGAGGAGGTTGATGTGCGGCTGGCCGAGGCGGGAGGCGACGTAGCTGGAGACGGGGGCCTCGTAGATGTCACGGGGCGTGCCGAACTGGACGAGGCGGCCGTGGTCGAGGACGCCGACATGGGTCGCCATCGTCATCGCCTCGATCTGGTCGTGGGTGACGTAGAGGAAGGTCGCGCCGAGGTCCTGGTGGATGCGTTTGAGTTCCACCCTCAGGTCGGCGCGGAGTTTGGCGTCGAGCGAGGAGAGGGGTTCGTCCATCAGGTAGATGCGGGGGTTCCGCACAAGGGCGCGGCCGATGGAGACACGCTGCATCTCGCCGCCCGAGAGCGCCGTGGCCTTGTTGTCGAGCTTGTGAGGGATGCGGAGGACCTCGGCGACGTCCTGCACGCGCTTGGCGATCTGGTCCTCGGGCATCGCGATCATGGGCGAGCGGAGCGGGAAGGCGAGATTCTCGCGGACGGTCAGGTGGGGGTAGAGCGAGTATTGCTGGAAGACCATCGCCACGTCGCGCTGGGCGGGGGTGTCTTGCAGGACCGACTGGCCGCCGATCTGGATGTCCCCCGTGTCGGGCTTGTCGAGGCCGGCGATGAGGCGCAGCGTCGTGGTCTTGCCTGCGCCGGTCGGGCCGAGGAGGACGACGAAGGCACCGTCCGGGATGGTCATCGTTACGTCTTGCAGCGCACGGGTTGCGCCGAAAGACTTGGACAGGTTCGAGAGCGTGACCTCAGCCATGATGGACCCCGGCGTTGGCGGCGGTGCGGAGGGCGCGGCCGGTGGTGGCGTCGAAAAGCGACAGGCGGGGGGCAGAGAGCTTGAGGCCGGTGAGGTCCCCGGTTCGCGCGGGCTGGGTGGAGGGAGTGCGGGCCTTTATCGGGCCGAAAGGGGTGGAGAGGGTCACGATCTGGGTGGTGCCCAGGTATTCGACAGCCTCGATGCGGCCGCGCAGGGGGGCGGTGTCGGACAGCGCGACGTGTTCGGGGCGGATGCCGAGGACAAGCGCCCCGCTCGCCGATTCCTGAAGTTGGGGCAGGGAAATACCATGGTTGCCAAGGGTGACGTGGTCGGCTCCGGCTTGGGCGGTGCCTTCGAACCTCAGGAAGTTCATTGCGGGGCTGCCGATGAAGTCGGCGACAAACAGGGTCGCCGGGTGGTCGTAGATGTCCTGCGGGGTGCCGAACTGTTCGACGACGCCGTGGTTCATCACGACGATCTTGTCGCCCATCTGCATCGCCTCAAGCTGGTCATGGGTGACGTAGACAGTGGTCGCGTGCATGCGGTCGTGGAGAACGCGCAATTCCTCGGCCATGATCTCGCGGAATTCGGCGTCGAGCGCGCCGAGGGGTTCGTCCATCATGAAGGCCTTGGGGTTGCGCACGATGGCACGGCCGAGGGCCACGCGCTGGCGGTCGCCTCCTGACAGGCCGCCGACGCCCTTGTCGAGCAGGTGGTCGATGCGGAGGATCTTCGCGACCTCGGCGACCTTCTTCTGGACTTCGGCCTTGGGGACACCTTGCGACACAAGGGGATAGGCGATGTTCTTCCGCACGTTCATGTGCGGGTAGAGGGCGAACATCTGGAAGACCATGGCGATGTCGCGCTGGGAGGCGGGGCGCTGGCTGACGTCCTCGCCATCGATCAGGATTTCGCCCGAGGTCGGCAATTCAAGCCCCGCGATCATGCGCAAGGTGGTGGTCTTGCCGCAGCCCGACGGGCCGAGCAGCATGAAGAACTCGCCATCCTTGATCGTGAAGGTCGAGCCCTGCACGGCGGTGAAGGCGCCGAATTCCTTGCGGAGGTTGCGGATGACGATCTCGGCCAAGGCTCACTCCGGGAAATGGCTGGTGATGATGAACATCACCGTGCCGGTCAGGGTCACGAGAAAGGACCAGGTGTAGGCCCAGAGGAAGAAGGGCTGCATCAGCATGACGACGCCAAGCGCGATGAGGACGGTGGCCAGCATCTCCCACGGGCCGCGGCGCAGGCGGAGGAGGCCGGAAAGGAAGGCGCTCATGGCCAAGCCCTTTCATCTTTGGAAAAATATCCCCGCCGGAGGCTCCCACATCGGCCGTCGGATGCCTCCGGCGGGGATATTTGGGCAAAGATGAAAGGCATTGGGATCGGGGTCATTTGCGCACCGCGCCGAAGGTGATGCCGCGCAGGAGGTGTTTGCGCAGCAGGATGGTGAAGATCATCACGGGGAGGAGGAAGAGGGTCGCGCCCGCGGCCACGGCGGGCCAGTCCTGGCCGCCGACGCCGATGATCGTGGGGATGAAGGGCGGCGCGGTCTGAGCGTTGCCGGAGGTCAGGAGAACTGCAAAGGCATATTCGTTCCAGGCGAAGATCAGGCAGAAGATCGCGGTCGAGGCGATTCCGGTCGCGGCCTGAGGCAGGACCACTTTGCGGAAGGCCTGGAAGCGGGTGTAGCCATCGATGAGGGCGGCCTCTTCGTATTCGCGCGGGATCTCGTCGATGAAGCCTTTCAGGAGCCAGACGGCGAGCGAGATGTTCACTGCGGTGTAGAGCAGGATCATGCCGAGATGCGTGTCGGAGAGGCCGAGCTGCCGGTACATCAGGTAGATCGGGATCGCGACGGCGATGGGGGGCATCATCCTTGTGGAGAGGATGAAGAACAGAAGGTCATCCTTCAGCGGCACCTTGAAGCGCGAGAAGGCATAGGCCGCCAGCGTACCGAGGAAGATCGACAGGAAGGTCGAGCCGAAGCCGATGATGACCGAGTTCAGGAAGCGTTCGCCAAAGCGCGAGGGTCCGGCGATGACCATGCCCTGGTCGCGGACGGTTTGCTCGTACCAGGTTTCCGGCGGGGGGAGGGCGGCGAAGTCCTCGGCCGCGATGCGGGTGCGGGTGGTGAAAAGGTTGACGTAGCCTTCCAGCGAGGGCTCGAAGACGACCTTCGGCGGGTAGGAGATCGAGTCCGGCCCGGACTTGAAGCTGGTCGAGATGATCCAGACCAGGGGCAGAAGCGTGATGATCGTGTAGAGCGCGACCAGGGCGGCGGCGACCCATTTCGAGGCCCTCGAAGGCTCGGTGACGGAATAGGCGCTCATGGGTGCGCTCCTTCTCGGGCCGGGAGCCCCCCCACCCCATCCCTCCCCCACAGAGGGGGGAGGGAGGCGCAGGATGGGTGCGGTTGCGCCGAACGGTTGGGCCGGGTGGCTCCCCTCCCCCTGGTGGGGAGGGGATGGGGGTGGGGGGCATGTGTGCGAGTCATCACCGCTCCTTCACCTTGTTCAGGGCCTTGACGTAGATCGAGGCCAGGCCGAAGACCGTGACGAAAAGGATGATGGCGTAGGCCGAGGAATAGCCGGTGCGCCACTTCTCGAAGGCTTCGCGCTTGAGGTCGATCGAGGTCAGGAGGGTTTCGTTCCCCGGACCGCCGCCGGTCAGGAGATTGACCATATCGAACATCTTGAAGTTCTCGATGCCGCGGAACAGCACGGCCAACATGAGAAAAGGCAACACCATCGGTACGGTGATGGTCCAGAACTGCCGCCACTTCGAGGCGCGGTCGACCTCGGCCGCCTCATAGATGTAGTCGGGGATGGACCGCAGCCCGGCGAGGCAGATCAGCATGACGAAGGGCGTCCACATCCAGGTGTCGACGATGATGATCGACCAGGGAGCAAGGCCTCCTGGCCCGAGCATCGAGAAGGAGGAGGCGGGGGTGCCGGTGAGGAGTTCCACGACATAGTTCACCAGGCCGATCTGCGGCTGGTAGAGGAAGGTCCAGAAGTTGCCGACCACGGCGGGGGACAGCATCATCGGCAGGACGATGAGGGTGGTCAGCAGGTCGTTCCCCTTGAACTTGCGGTTGATGAGCCAGGCGAGGGTGAAGCCGATCAGGACCTGCAGGACGATGGTCCAGATCAGGAAATGCGCCGTGGTCTGCATTGTGGCCCAGGTGCCCTCATCGGTGAGGATGCGGGTGTAGTTGCGCAGGCCCACCCATTCGACCTCGCGGTTGGGGCGGTTGGCGGCGTAGTTGGTGAAGGAGAGCCTTACGGTCCAGATCAGCGGGAAGATGTTGATCGCCAGCAGAAGGAAGATCGTGGGCGCCACGAAGATCCAGGCGATGGCGCGGTCGGACAGGCCCCGGACGCGGCGGGCAATCGGCGCGGGGGTGGCGCGGGCGGCGGCTTCGATGGGGTTGGTCATCGGGTGATTCCGTGCAGGAAACGCGCATCGGTGCGACCGGGCGCTTCCCTCCCCCTGCATGGGGGAGGGAGAGGGAGGGGGTGCCCCCCTCGCCATGCCGGGAGGGGGATGGGCCGCCTGGGACGGGCTAGAGCTTGCCTTCGTCCTCGAAGACTTCGGTCCAGTCGGCGATCAGGCCATCCAGCGCCTCTTGTGCGGTGCCCTGGTCGGCCACGATGTAGTTGTGCAGCCGTTCCTGCATCGCCAGCAGCAGCTGGGCATAGGCCGGTTCCTGCCAGAAGTCCTGGACGCCGCCCATCGCTTCCAGGAAGTCACCGGCGAAGGGGGCGGTGTTGACGAAGTTCGGGTCCTCGAGCACCGCCTTGTGGCAGGAATAGCCGCCGGCGGCCCACCACTTCTTCTGCACCTCGGGGTTGGCGAACCATTTGATGTAGGCGAGCGCGCCGTCCATGTTGTCGGTATTGGCGACCACGCTGATGCCCTGACCGCCAAGGGTCGAGGCCGCGACGTTCTGGGCGGGGTTCACGAAGAAGTCGATCTTGTCGCCGCCGGTGTTCGGGTCGGCATAGAGGCCGGGGAAGAAGGCGAACCAGTTCATCGCCATCGCCACCTGGCCCGACTTGAAGGCGTCGAGCGACTGTTCCATGTAGGCGTTGTCATAGCCGGGCGGCGTCGCGGTCTTGTAAAGTTCCTTGTAGAATTCAAGGGCTTCCACTGCGGCGGGCGAGTTCACCGCACCTTCCATGTCGTAGCTGCCGGGGGTGTTCTCGTACTTGAAGCCCCAGGCGTAAAGCGCGCCGGTCGCGCCCATGGTGATGCCTTCCGACCCGCGCTCGGTGAAGATCGAGGCGCCGTAGACGGTCTTGCCGTCGATCTCACGCCCCTGGAAGAACTGGGCGATTTCCAGGAGTTCCTTCTGGGTCTTCGGCTCGGCCAGGTCGCGGCCGTATTTCTCCTTGAACTCGGCCTGGATCTCGGGACGGGCGAACCAGTCCTTGCGGTAGAACCAGCCGTTCGCGTCGCCCATCGCGGGCAGCGCGTAGTAGTTGGGCGTGCCCTTGGGCCAGGTGGAATAGGCATAGACGGTTGCCGGGGCGAAGTCGTCCATGCTGATGCCTTCGGCGTCGAAGAAGTCGTTCAGC
>JBKHWC010000049.1:0-12754 GCA_046569765.1 Alphaproteobacteria bacterium
TGGCGATCCGCGAATACATCGACGCCAACCTGACCGTCGAGGGCGACCTGCGCCGCGAAGTCACGATGAACATCAAGCGTCTGATGGACTTGGGCTGCTACCGTGGCCTGCGTCACCGCAAGGGCCTGCCGGTCCGCGGCCAGCGCACGCACACCAACGCCCGCACCCGCAAAGGCCCCGCGAAGGCCATTGCCGGCAAGAAGAAATAAGGGGGTCTGACCAATGGCACGTGATACCAAGACCGCCCGCACCAAGAAAAAAGAACGCAAGAACATCGCCGCTGGCGTGGCGCATGTGAACTCGTCGTTCAACAACACCAAGATCCTGATCTCGGACGTCCAGGGCAATGCGATCTCGTGGTCGTCCTCGGGCACCATGGGCTTCAAGGGCTCGCGCAAGTCGACCCCCTATGCCGCCCAGATGGCCGCCGAAGACGCTGGCCGCAAGGCGCAGGAACACGGCGTCCGCACGCTGGAAGTCGAAGTGCAGGGTCCGGGTTCGGGCCGTGAGTCGGCTCTGCGCGCGCTGGCTGCCGTGGGCTTCCAGATCACCTCGATCCGCGACGTGACCCCGCTGGCGCACAACGGCTGCCGCCCGCCGAAGCGTCGCCGCGTCTAAGGCATTGATTTCGGCCGGGCCGTGGGGGTGTTCCCTCACGGCCCGGTTTTCGTCGTTTACGATCCACGGGCGTCCGCCGGCTTTCGGACATCGGCAGCGGACAAGAATAGGGGCTTCAGAATGATCCACAAGAACTGGCAGGAACTCATCAAGCCGACGCAGCTGGTCGTGAAG
The DNA here is from genome assembly GCA_046569765.1 of Alphaproteobacteria bacterium. Lineage (GTDB taxonomy): Bacteria > Pseudomonadota > Alphaproteobacteria > Rhodobacterales > Rhodobacteraceae > Tabrizicola. Next base: position 793 of record JBKHWC010000049.1, read on the forward strand.
CCGGGGGCCGACGCCGCCCGCGTCGCGACTGTGATCGCCGAGCCGCTGGAGCGTGGCTTCGGCCTGACGCTGGGCAACGCGCTGCGCCGCGTGCTGATGTCGTCCCTGCAGGGCGGGGCCATCACCTCGGTGCAGATCGACAACGTCCTGCACGAGTTCTCCTCGGTCGCCGGTGTGCGTGAAGACGTGACCGACATCGTGCTGAACCTCAAGGGCGTCAGCATCAAGATGGAAGTCGAGGGGCCGAAGCGCCTGTCCATCTCGGCCAAGGGGCCGGGCGTGGTGACCGCGGGCGACATCTCGGAATCGAACGGGATCGAGATCCTGAACAAGGACCATGTGATCTGCCACCTCGACGAGGGCGCGGATGTGTTCATGGAGCTGACCGTGAACACCGGCAAGGGCTATGTCTCGGCCGACAAGAACCGCCCTGAGGACGCTCCGATCGGCCTGATCCCGATCGACGCGATCTACTCGCCGGTGAAGAAGGTGTCGTACGAAGTCACGCCCACCCGTGAGGGGCAAGTGCTGGACTATGACAAGCTGACGATGAAGATCGAGACCGACGGCTCGCTGACGCCGGACGACGCCGTGGCCTATGCCGCGCGCATCCTGCAGGACCAGCTGTCGATCTTCGTGAACTTCGAGGAACCCGAATCCGCCAAGGTCGGCGAGATCGACTCGGGGCTCGAATTCAACCCGCTGCTGCTGAAGAAGGTCGACGAGCTGGAACTTTCGGTCCGCTCGGCCAACTGCCTGAAGAACGACAACATCGTCTATATCGGCGACCTGATCCAGAAGACCGAAGCCGAGATGCTCCGCACCCCGAACTTCGGCCGCAAGTCGCTGAACGAGATCAAGGAAGTGCTTTCGGGCATGGGCCTGCATCTCGGGATGGACGTCGAGGACTGGCCGCCGGAGAACATCGAGGATCTCGCCAAGCGCTTCGAGGACCAGTTCTGATCCCTATCGTAGGGTGGGGTTCAACCCCACCCTACGCCAAATGCCCGGTCCGTCCGGGGAACATTCGGGCAATCCCGCCCCAACGACGCCGGTCCAACGCAGGCCGGCAACACAAAGCAAAAGACGTAAGGAGACCATCATGCGTCACGCCCGCGGTTACCGCCGCCTGAACCGTACCCACGAGCACCGCAAGGCGCTCTTCGCCAACATGGCTGGCTCGCTGATCGAACATGAGCAGATCAAGACGACCCTGCCCAAGGCCAAGGAACTGCGCCCGATCGTCGAGAAGCTGATCACGCTCGCCAAGCGCGGCGATCTGCACGCCCGTCGCCAGGCTGCCGCCCAGCTGAAGCAGGACATGCATGTCACGCGCCTGTTTGACGTGCTGGCCGCCCGGTACAAGGACCGTCAGGGCGGTTATGTCCGCATCCTGAAGGCCGGCTTCCGTTATGGCGACATGGCCCCGATGGCGATCATCGAATTCGTCGACCGCGATCCCTCGGCCAAGGGTGCCGCGGACCGCGCCCGGGAAGAAGCCGCCGAAGGCTGAGCCTTCGCTCCGCCAAGGTCAGGGGTCCGTCGTTTCGGCGGGCCCCTTTTTTTATTGCGTGTAAGAAACACACTCTCCATCGCCCAAAGGTTGCAGGTCCGGCAAATCGGTTGCTATATGGCGACGAGACCAAATGTCGGGGATTGTGGACATGACGCGGACCAAGGGCCTGGAACTGGGCTTGGCAAAGCTGTCCGAACTTGCGCCGGCGGGCTATGCCCTTGGCCTGCACATCCGGTTTGCCTCGGCTCAGATCATGGTTCAGACTTACGACCCGCGCTGGATCGAGATCTACACCAACCGTGGCTACATGATGTGCGACCCGCTGGTCTCCTGGGGCTTCGGGACCGAGGGCGCCGTCCGTTGGAGCGCGCTGAACCACCCCGATCCGCATCGCGTGATGGAGCAGGCGGCCGAATTCGGCCTGCGCTACGGGATCGCCGTCTCGCATGGGCCGACCAGTTCGCGCACGATCGGCGGCTTCGCCCGCACTGACCGCGAATTCAGCGACATCGAGATCGACGCCATTTCGGACCTGGTCCGCGTTCTGCACCGCGAATCGACGCCGCCGGAAAAGCTGTCCGGCCCGCAGCTCGAGGCGCTACGACTGATATCAAAGGGGTTCCGCTACTCGGAAGCCGCGCAGCACATCGGCATCACGGAAAGCGCCTTGAAGGCGCGCCTACGCACGGCGCGCGAACGGCTGCTGTGCCGGACGAATGCCGAGGCGATCCAGCGGGCCATCGAGTACAAGCTGCTGTGACTCCGCCCCCAGCAGGACAGGTTTTTCACCGCGCTGGAGGCGAACATGCAGACCACTACCCTGTCCTTTCAGAACATCCATGACCATGGGGTTCTCTTTACCAATCTACTCAAGGCACGCCGCGAGACCTTCATCGTCCAACGAAAGTGGGACCTGCCCGAAGTCGACGGGATGGAGTTCGACCAGTACGACACGCCGCAAAGCCGCTGGATCGCGGTGCATGACGGCGCCACGGTGCTGGCCGGTATCCGGTTGACGCCCACCACCGCGCGCTGCGGGATCTATTCCTACATGATCCGCGACGCGCAGCGCGGCCTGCTCGAGACGATCCCGCCGAACCTGCTTTACGAAGCCGCGCCGGTATCGCCGCTTGTCTGCGAGACCAGCCGGGTCTTCGTCTCGCGCGAGGTGGGGGCCGAGATCCGCAGCAAGGTGCAGCGCGATCTCATGCTCGAGATGGTCGCCAGCGCCCGTGCGCTGGGGGCCGAGCGGCTGATCGGCCTCTGCCCTTCGATCTGGGGCCGCTGGATGCGTCGGATCGGGTTCCAGACCGAATCCATCGGGCCCGTGCTCGACATCGGCGGTGTGCCGAACCAGTGTATCGCCATGAACTGCCCGCAAGTCCTGCACTAAACGCACCAGTCCCTGCGCGGTCCCTTGCGGATCAGCGCAGGGACGGCCGGGGGGAAGGATGGCAGTGCCGCGAAACCCTGCACCGTGACTGCATGGTCCGGCCGCAAGGCTGTTGCCGACCGCAGCAGAAATTTCCAGATTGCAGACAAAATCCAGCCAGAGGCGCCCCCATGCTGCGTTCGCTGTTCCTTGCCCTGACCCTGACCCTGCCCCTTGCGGCCGAAACCCTTCCCGAAAGCGCCGAGGAGATCGCGCTTTCCTTCGCCCCGGTGGCCCGCGCCACGGCTCCGGCGGTGGTGAATATCTACGCCCGCCAACTGGTGCAGGACCGCGCCAATCCCTTCGCCGGTGACCCGTTCTTCGACCAGTTCTTCCGGGACTTCGCCGCCCCGCCGCGGGTGGAGAATTCGCTCGGCTCGGGCGTGATCGTGTCGGCCGAGGGGATCGTGGTCTCGAACCACCACGTCATCGCCGATGCCACCGACATCCGCGTCGTGCTGGCCGACCGCCGCGAATATCCCGCGACCGTGCTGCTGGACGACCCGCAAAGCGACCTCGCCGTGCTGCGGGTTCAGGCCGGGGAACCGCTGCCCGCGCTTTCCCTGGGCGACAGTGACGCGCTGCAGGTCGGCGATCTCGTTCTGGCGATCGGCAACCCGTTCGGGGTGGGCCAGACCGTCAGTTCGGGCATCGTCTCGGGCCTGGCGCGATCGGCGCTGCAAGTGGGCGACGGGACTGGCTATTTCGTCCAGACCGATGCGCCGATCAATCCCGGCAACTCGGGCGGGGCGCTGGTGGACATGAACGGCCGCCTGGTCGGGATCAACACCGCGATCCTGACCAAGGATGGCGGCTCGAACGGGATCGGCTTTGCCGTGCCCTCGAACCTGGTGGCCGCCGTGGTGGCGCAGGCCCAGGCCAGTGCGACCCGCTTCCAGCGCCCCTGGGCCGGGATGCAGGCGCAAGAGGTCGACGGTGCCCTGGCCGAGGCCCTCGGCCTTGACCGCCCCCTCGGCGTGATGATCACCCGACTGCATCCGCAAAGCCCCTTCGCCGCGGCCGGTCTGCAGGATGGCGACGTGGTCCTTTCTCTCGGCGGCGCGCCGATCAACACGCCGCAGGAATTCATCTACCGGCTCTCCGTACTCGGCAACGGTCTGCAGCCCCTCGCCTATGTCCAGGACGGCCAGCTGCGCGAGGCCGAGATTGCCCTTGCCCCCGCGCCCGATGACCCGCCCCGCGACGAGGTGACGGTGACCGAGGATGTGATCCTGCGCGGCGCTACCCTGGCCCGGATCAACCCCGCCGTGATCGCCGAGCTGCATCTGCCGCTGGATGCCCAGGGCGTCGCGGTGATGGCAGCGCGCGACTTCGCCCGCGAGGCCGGGCTTCAGCCTGGCGATGTCCTGGTCGGCCTCAACGGCTCTCCCGTCGCGACCCCGGCCGAGGCGCTGGACCTCGCGCGTCAGCCCTCGCGCCGCTGGCAGATCGACCTGATCCGTCAGGGCCAGCCCTTGCGCCTGCGCTTCCGGCTTTAGTCCGGCCTTGCGCTTGGCTAAGGTGGCCGCATGGCCGACCTTTTCGACATGCCCCAGCGTCCCGACAGCGGCCCCCGCCCGCTGGCCGACCGGCTGCGCCCGCAGTCGCTGGCCGAGGTGATCGGGCAGGACAAGGTCCTGTCCCGCGACGGTCCGCTGGGCGCGATGCTGGCGGCGGGGTCCTTGTCCTCGCTCATCCTCTGGGGGCCGCCCGGCGTGGGCAAGACCACCATCGCCCGCCTTCTGGCCGATGAGACCGACCTGCATTTCGTCCAGATCAGCGCGATCTTCACTGGTGTCCCCGAACTGCGGAAGGTGTTCGAGGCCGCGAAGCTCCGCCGCCAGAGCGGGAAGGGCACGCTCCTTTTCGTCGACGAGATCCACCGTTTCAACAAGGCCCAGCAGGACGGCTTCCTGCCGCATATGGAGGACGGAACGATCCTCCTCGTCGGCGCGACGACCGAGAACCCCAGTTTCGAGTTGAACGCCGCGCTTCTCTCGCGGTCCCAGGTCATCGTGCTGGAGCGCCTCAGCCTGGCCGATCTGGAGCGCCTGGCGCAGCGGGCCGAGAAGGAGTTGGGGCGCGCCCTGCCGCTGAAGGGCGAGGCGCGCGAGGCCATGCTGGAGATGGCCGATGGCGACGGCCGCGCGCTTCTGAACCTGATCGAGCAGGTGGCCGCCTGGAAGGTCGACGGCAACCTCACCCGCGACCAGCTTTCGCAGCGGCTGATGCGGCGGGCGGCGAAATACGACAAGTCGGGGGATGAGCATTACAACCTCATCTCCGCGCTGCACAAATCCGTCCGAGGCAGCGACCCCGACGCCGCGCTCTACTGGTTCGCCCGGATGCTGGAAGGCGGCGAGGACCCCCGCTTTCTCGCCCGGCGCATCACCCGCATGGCGGTGGAGGACATTGGCCTCGCCGACCCGCAGGCCGAGGCGGTCTGCCTGGACGGCTGGCAGACCTATGAGCGCCTGGGCAGCCCCGAAGGGGAACTCGCGCTGGCGCAGGCGGTGGTTTACCTGGCGCTCGCGCCCAAGTCGAACGCGGTCTACACCGCCTACAAGGCAGCGCGGGCGGCGGCGCGGGAAACCGGCAGCCTGATGCCGCCCAAGCACATCCTGAACGCGCCGACTCGGATGATGAAGGATCAGGGCTATGGCGCGGGCTATGCCTATGACCACGATGCCGAGGACGGGTTCTCGGGCCAGAACTACTTCCCCGAGGGGATGAAGCGCCCGGTCTGGTACCTGCCCCCCGAACGCGGCTTCGAGCGTGAGTTGAAGAAGCGGGTGGAGTATTTCGCCAGGCTGCGGGCGAAACGGCAGGAGGGATAGGTCCGATTTCTTCGAAGAAATCGGACCGGAGCCTTCAAAGGCTCCGAACCGGAATTTTCGAAAATTCCGGTGGTCCTGCTGCAACATTGACATTCTGCCCTTGTCACCGCAAACGGAACCATGTCCCAGACCCTTCCCCTCATCGCGCTTGGCGGCGCCCTGGGTTCCGTGCTGCGCTACCTTCTGGTGGCCGGCATCGGCGCGCCCTGGGGAACGGCGGCGGTGAACGTGCTGGGCAGCTTCACGATCGGCGCGCTTTTCGTCCTGCTCGACGCCCGCGCGGGCTGGCAGCTGTTCCTGATGACCGGCCTTCTTGGCGGCTTCACCACCTTTTCGGCCTTCTCGCTGGACACGCTCAAGCTCATCCAGCTGGGCCAGCCCCTGCAAGCCGCCCTCTATGTCCTGGCCTCTGTCGGCCTGTCCCTTTTCGCGGTCGCGCTTGGCGTGGCCCTTGCCCGAGGCCTGCAATGACCGTCCAGAACCTGACCGTGACCGAGGATGAGGGCGAACAGCGCCTCGACAAGTGGCTCCGCCGCCGCTTCCCGCACCTGACGCAGGGCGCGGTGGAGAAGCTCTGTCGCACCGGCCAGATCCGGGTGGACAAGGGCCGGGTCAAGGCGTCCGACCGCGTGGCGCCGGGCCAGGTGGTCCGCGTCCCGCCGCTGCCGCCGGAGGGGCCGCCCGCCGACCCCCGCCCGCAAGGGATCAGCGCGGCGGATGCCAGGATGATCCAGGCGGCGGTCCTCTACAAGGACGAGCATCTGATCGTCCTGAACAAGCCCGCAGGACTGCCCTCGCAGGGTGGCTCGGGCCAGGGCGACCGCCATGTCGACGGTTTGGCCGAGGCGCTGAAGTTCGGCTACAAGGACAAGCCGAAGCTGGTCCATCGCCTGGACAAGGACACGTCCGGGGTCCTCATGCTCGCCCGCACCGACCGCGTGGCCCGCGCCCTTTCGGAGGCGCTCCGCCACCGCAACGCGCGCAAGATCTACTGGGCCGTGGTCGCCGGGGTCCCGCATCCCCGCAAGGGCTCGATCAAGTTCGCGCTGGAGAAGGCGCCCGGCCGGGGCAGGGGGGGCGAGGGCGAGAAGATGCTCTGCGTCCACCCCGCCAAGCTGGCCGACCACCCCGACGCCAAGCGCGCGCACACCGATTTCTTCACCCTCTGGTTCCTCGGCACCCGCCTGTCCTGGATGGCGCTGGAGCCCATCACCGGCCGCACCCACCAGCTCCGTGCCCATATGGCCGAGATCGGGCATCCGATCCTGGGCGACGGCAAGTATGGCGGGTCAGAAACCGAGAACCTCGGCGACGGCTGGGGCGCCGGGGCTGGGGGCGAGCTGTCGAAGAAGCTCCACCTCCACGCCCGCAGCCTGACGATCGAACACCCGATCACCAAGAAGCTGATGACCTTCACCGCGCCGCTGCCGGATCACATGGCCCGCACCTGGAAGCTGCTGGACTGGAAAGAGGACGACGTCCCCGCCGATCCCTTCGCGGTGATCCGATGAGCACCTGGGCCCTGCGCCGCTTCTGGACCGCTGCCACCGCCGTCCCGGTGGAGGGTGGCTTTGCCGTGCAGCTGGACGGCAAGCCGGTCCGCACGCCGCAGAAGGCCCCGCTGGTCCTGCCGACGGAAGCTCTGGCCCGTGAGGTCGCCGCCGAATGGCAGGCGGTTGAGGGCAAGGTCGATCCAGGCCGGATGCCCTTTACCCGGATGGCCAATTCCGCCATCGACAAGGTCGCCCCGCAGTTCGAGGCGGTGGCCGAGATGCTGGCTGAATACGGCGGCAGCGACCTTCTGTGCTACCGGGCCGAGCATCCGGACGGCCTGATCGCCCGGCAGTCGGCCGGATGGGACCCGCTGCTTGCCTGGGCGGCAACGACCCTTGCAGCCCCCCTGCACCCGACCGTCGGAGTGATGCACCGCGACCAGCCGCCCGCCAGCCTGGACGCGCTGGCGCAGGCTGTCCGCGCCCTGACGCCCTTTCAGCTGGTTGCCTTCCACGACCTTGTGGCGCTGTCGGGATCACTGGTCCTGGCGCTGGCCGTGACCCGCGGCCGCCTCACCGCGGAAGAGGCCTGGGCCCTTAGCCGGATCGACGAGACCTGGCAGATCGAGGAATGGGGCGCAGATGAGGAAGCGGCTGAAATGACTGCCCGCAAGCATGGCGATTTCCTCCTCGCGGACCGATTCTTCGCATTGTGCCGGTAACAAAGCGCGGCCGCGACCGCCTGATTGCCGCAACCGGGGCAGACCGCCCGGCGCAATGCCGCGAAAACAGGCGTTTTTCCTGAATGTGAGCGCAAGCGCTTGACCTTTCAAACCGCTTTCGCCGAAACTGCGTGACACTGGGAGAGGCTCACCTCCAACAGTCCGGCTGGTCGAGAGGTCGACCGGCACAAGAAAAGCGCGGCCCGCGAACGGCCGCACACTCAGGAAGAGGTAAGAATGAAAAAAACCGTATTCTTCGGCGCTCTGGCGGCCACCACGCTGGTTGCGGGCCTTGCCGGCGCTGCGACGCTTGATGACGTCAAGGCGCGGGGCGAGCTGATCTGCGGGTCGAACACCGGCCTCACCGGCTTTGGTGCTCCGGACGCAAGCGGGAACTGGACCGGCTTCGACGTGGACCTGTGCCGCGCCCTCGCCGCAGTCGTTCTTGGCGACGCGACCAAGGTCAAGTTCGTGCCGACCACTGGCGAGACCCGCTTCACCGCGCTGCAGTCGGGCGAGGTTGACGTCCTGGTCCGCAACTCGACCCACACGCTGTCGCGTGACACCGAGCTGGCGCTCGATTTCGTGGCGATCAACTACTACGACGGCCAGGGCTTCATGGTGAAGAAAGACCTCGGCGTGTCCTCCGCCAAGGAACTCGATGGCGCGACCGTCTGCATCCAGACCGGCACCACGACCGAACTGAACCTGGCTGACTTCTTCAAGCAGAACAACATCAGCTACCAGCCGGTCACCGTGGCCGACGACTCGGAAGCGCAGCGCCAGTATCTGGCCGGTGCCTGCGACGCCTACACCACCGACGCCTCGGGCCTGGCCGCCAGCCGCGCGACCATGCCGGATGCTGAAAACCACATCATCCTGCCCGAGATCATCTCGAAAGAGCCGCTTGGGCCGGCCGTGCGCCACGGCGACAACCAGTGGGGCGACGTGGTCCGCTGGACCTACTACGCGCTGCTCGTGGCGGAAGAAAAAGGCGTGACCTCGGCCAATGTCGAGGAAGTCGCCACCACCACCGCCGACGAGGAAGTGAAGCGTCTGCTCGGCGTTTCGGGCGACATGGGCGCGAAGATGGGCCTCGACAACGATGCCTTCAAGCGTGCGATCGCTTCGGTCGGCAACTACGGTGAAATCTTCGCCCGCAACATCGGGGAAGGCACCACGATCAACCTGGCCCGCGGCCTGAACGCGCTGTGGACCCAGGGCGGCCTGCAGTACGCTCCGCCCTTCCGTTGATCCCACTCCCGGGGGCGCCCATCGCGGCGCCCCCGTTTTCATGACAGCGACAACCTGACCGACCAGGGGCTCTCAGACCCCGTCGCCACCGGCAACCCGGGGCCGTCGGCAGGCAACAGGGGGAAGCCATGGCAATGGCCACGGATGTGCCGAAAGACAGCTTTCGGCTCTCGATGCTCATCTACGATACGCGCTACCGGTCCTACACGATCCAGATCGTGGTGCTGATCCTGTTCGCCATGGCTGTGGCCTGGCTTCTGAACAACACGGTCCAGAACCTCGCTGCGCGCGGGAAAGAGTTCAACTACGACTTCCTCTGGCAGCGCGCGGGCTATGACATCGGCCAGCAGCTGATCCCCTATTCGAACGACGACACCCATTTCCGGGCGGTCCTTGTCGGGTTGATCAACACCCTTGTCGTGGCCTTCTGGGGCTGCATCTTCGCCACCATCCTTGGCGTGATCGTCGGCGTCCTGCGCCTGTCGAACAACTGGCTGATCGCGCGGCTGATGACGATCTATGTCGAGATCTTCCGCAACGTGCCCCTGCTGCTGTGGATCCTTCTGACCTACGTCATCCTGTCCGAGACGACGCCCCAGCCGCGCGACTTCCGCGTGACAGACGAGATGGCCGCCGCGGGCGAGGCCCCTGCCGCCTCGATGATCCTGTTCGACACGGTCGCCGTCACCAACCGCGGCACCAACATCCCCGCGCCGCTGTTCGACCGCGGGCTCGGGACGCTCGACCTCGGCTTCATGACGCTGAACCTGACCTTCTGGGCCATCCTCGCCGTGGTCGTCGGCTCGATCTGGGTCAACCGCCGCATCCTTGCCAGCGCCCGCGCGCTGCAAGAGGCGACGGGCGATCGCCCGGTCACCTGGTGGAAGTCGATCCTGGTCCTCTTCGCCCCGACCATCCTCCTCCTTGTCGCCATGGGCTTCCACCTGGAAATCCCCGAGCTCAAGGGCTTCAACTTCGCCGGTGGCATCCTGGTGGCGCACAGCTTCACCGCGATGACCATCGCGCTCTCGCTCTACACCGCCGCCTTCATCGCCGAGATCGTGCGCGCCGGCATCCTGGCCATCTCTCGCGGCCAGACCGAGGCCGCCTTCGCCCTGGGCCTGCGTCCCAACCGCACGATGAGCCTGATCATCCTGCCCCAGGCGCTGCGGGTCATCATTCCCCCGCTGATCAGCCAGTACCTCAACCTGACCAAGAACACCTCGCTGGGGATCGCGGTCAGCTACCTCGACCTGCGCGGCACGCTGGGCGGCATCACGCTGAACCAGACCGGGCGCGAGTTGGAGTGCATGCTCCTGATGATGCTCATCTACCTGTCGATCAGCCTGATCATCTCGGCCGTGATGAACATGTACAACAAATCCGTCCAGCTGAAGGCGCGCTAGGATGAGCGAGACCCACGCCCAAACCGTCACCTTCGTCCGCGACACCATGCTGCCGCCCGTCCCGCCCCCGATGGGCGAACGCGGCGCGGTCAAGTGGATGCGCGCGAACCTGTTCTCCACCCCGCTCAACATCGCCCTCACCCTGCTGGGCCTGCTGATCATCTACTGGCTCGTCGCGTCTTCGCTGCCCTGGTGGCTGAACTCGGTCTGGAACGCCGAAAGCCTGTCCCAGTGCCGCGAGATCGTCGCCGCCTCCGCGGGTGAGGGCGCGACCGGCGCCTGCTGGGCGATGATCCGGGAACGCTGGCACCAGTTCCTGTTCGGCTTCTACCCGCCGGACCAGTGGTGGCGCCCGATCCTGGCGCTGGGCCTGCTGCTGGCGGCGCTGGCGCCGGTGCTCTATTCGGGCCAGAAGCGCAACCTGACCGTGGTCCTTGGCGGCGTTGCCATCTACCTGCTGGTGACGCTCTGGCTCGCCGCGACGCCGGGCGTGGCCTTCGGACTGGCGGTCGCCCTCATCCTGGGCCTTCTGGCCCTGGCCCAGGTCCAGCCCGGCCAGCTTCTGTGGTTCACCCTGCTTTACCCGGCGCTCTGCTTCTGGCTCTTGTGGGGCGGCTCGGTCTGGTCGCCCATCGTGGCCATGGCCGGTTTCGCGATCCTCTACGCCGTCTTCCGTCTCGCCTCGCCGTTCATCGGCCTTGCACCGGGGGCGGGGGCCGGCATCCTGGCCGCGGTGCTCTGGTGGCTCTACCTCGACATTCCCACGGTCGAGACCTTGCAGTTCGCGCTTCCCTTCGGCCTGCAATCCATCAATTCCGACCAGTTCGGCGGCTTCCTGCTGGCCATCGTGATCGGGGTGACCGGCATCACCTTCTCCTTGCCGATCGGCATCCTGCTGGCGCTTGGGCGCCAGTCGGACATGCTGATCGTCAAGACGCTCTCGGTCGGATTCATCGAGTTCGTGCGCGGCGTGCCCCTCATCACGCTGCTCTTCACCGCCTCGCTCCTGCTGCAATACTTCCTGCCGCCGGGGACGAATTTCGACATCATCCTGCGCGTCATCATCCTGGTCACCTTCTTCGCCGCCGCCTACCTGGCCGAGGTGATCCGGGGCGGTCTCGCCGCCCTGCCGCGCGGCCAGTATGAGGCCGCCGATGCGCTGGGCCTCGACTACTGGCGGGCGCAGCGGCTCATCATCCTGCCGCAGGCGCTGAAGGTCTCGATCCCCGCGATCGTGTCCACCTTCATCGGCCTCTTCAAGGACACCACCCTGGTCGCCTTCGTCGGCCTGATGGACCCCTT
>JBKHWC010000049.1:12764-25170 GCA_046569765.1 Alphaproteobacteria bacterium
CGATCGTGCGCGCCGATATCGACTGGAAGGGCATCTACTGGGAGCCCTACATCTTCGTCGGCGCGATCTTCTTCCTCATCTGCTTCGGCATGTCGCGGTACTCGATGTACCTGGAACGCAAGCTGAAGACCGATCACCGTTAAGGGCAGGCATATGGCAGACGCAGCAATGATGCAGATCTCGGACGAAGTCGCGATCCAGATCACCGGCATGAACAAGTGGTACGGTCAGTTCCACGTCCTTCGCGACATCAACATGACGGTCAACCGGGGCGAGCGGATCGTGATCTGCGGCCCCTCGGGCTCGGGCAAATCGACGCTGATCCGCTGCATCAACCGGCTGGAGGAACACCAGCAGGGGCAGATCATCGTCGACGGGACCGAACTCACCAACGACCTGAAGAACATCGACAAGGTCCGGTCCGAGGTCGGGATGGTGTTCCAGCACTTCAACCTGTTCCCGCATCTCACGATCCTGGAAAACTGCACCCTGGCGCCGATCTGGGTCCGCAAGGTCCCCAAGAAAGAGGCCGAGGAAACCGCGATGCACTTCCTGCGCAAGGTCAAGATCCCGGAACAGGCGCACAAGTATCCCGGCCAGCTTTCCGGCGGTCAGCAGCAGCGTGTCGCCATCGCGCGCTCGCTCTGCATGAAGCCGCGGATCATGCTGTTCGACGAGCCGACCTCGGCCCTTGACCCCGAGATGATCAAGGAGGTGCTGGACACCATGATCCAGCTTGCCGAAGAGGGGATGACCATGCTCTGCGTCACCCACGAGATGGGCTTTGCCCAGGCCGTGGCGAACCGGGTGATCTTCATGGACCAGGGGCAGATCGTGGAACAGAACGAACCGAAAGAGTTCTTCTCGAACCCGCAAAGCGACCGGACCAAGCTGTTCCTCAGCCAGATCCTGGGGCACTGACCCCACAGGTCCGGCGCGCCGCCAGCCGCCGGACCCAAATTTCTTACGGAAGAAATTCGGCAAAATCCTTGCTTAAGGATTTTGGCCCGCACCTGTGCCGCTCGGGTTAAGGCCAGGTTAACGGAATCGGGATTGCCCTGTCAGATCAACGGGTTGACGATTCTGTCCACCGTGGACGCTCAGCGCCGGACCTGCGGCTTCACCCTCGGCTCGGTCGACCGGATCTGGCTCCCCGCGCCGTGGTCGGTGAACAGCTCCAACAGGCAGGCATTCGGAACCTTCCCGTCCAGGATCGTGACCGCCCGCGTCCCCTGCTCGATCGCCATCAGCGCCGTCTCGGTCTTGGGGATCATCCCGCCCGAGATCACCCCGTCCCGCGTCATCTGGCGGATTTCCTCGGGCGTGATCTGGGTCATCACCTCGCCCGAGGCATCCTTGACCCCCGGCACATCGGTAAGAAGCAACAGCCGGTCCGCCTTCAGCGCCCCCGCGATCGCCCCCGCCGCCGTGTCGCCGTTCACGTTGAAGGTCTCGTTGTCCTTCATCCCCGTCGCGACCGGGGCCACCACCGGGATGATCCCGGCACTATACAGATCGCGCAGCACCTGCACGTTCATCTCCACCGGCCGCCCGACATAGCCCAGCTCCGGGTCATCCGGTTCGCAGACCATCAGGTCGTCGTCCTTGCCCGAGATCCCGACCGCGCGCCCGCCCGCATCCATGATCGCCTGCACGATCCGCTTGTTGACCAGGCCCGAGAGGATCATCTCCACCACTTCGACCGTCGCCTTGTCGGTGACGCGCTTGCCGCGCACGAATTCCGACTTGATCCCCAGCTTCTGCAGCATTTCGTTGATCATCGGCCCGCCGCCATGGACGACCACCGGATGCACGCCGACCTGCTTCATCAGCACGATGTCGCGGGCAAACTCGGCCATCGCCTCGTCGTCGCCCATCGCATTGCCGCCGAACTTGACGACCACCACCGCATCCTCGAACCGCTGCAGGTAGGGCAGCGCCTCGGACAGCATCTTCGCGGTCGCCTTGGCGTTCTCGGCGGTCAGGGTCTGCTGCTTCATCGGGACCTCCATGCTTTCGCGCCGCATAAGCCTTTTCCCTCCCCCCGCCAAGACTATTCGGCCAAGCCTTGCCTTCCCCGTGCGGAAGGTTAGCCTCTGCCCGCAAAGGAGCCCAGCCATGTCCGACCAGAAAACCCTTGTCCTGACCGGCGCCAGCCGAGGGATCGGCCATGCCACAGTCAAGCGGTTCTCGGCCGAGGGCTGGCGCGTCCTTACCTGCTCGCGCCAGCCCTTCGACGCCCGCTGCCCCTGGCCGGGGGGCGAGGCGAACCATATCGAGATCGACCTCGCCGATCCGAACAAGACCATCGCCGCGATCGAGACGATCAAGGAAAAGGTCGGCGGCAAGGTCCATGCCCTGGTGAACAACGCCGGCATCAGCCCCAAGGGCCCCGGCGGGGCGCGGCTGAACACGCTTGAAACCGACCTGCGCACCTGGGGCCATGTCTTCCACGTCAATTTCTTCGCCAGCGTGATCCTCGCCCGCGGCCTGAAGGACGAGCTGACCGCCGCGAAAGGCTCCATCGTCAACGTCACCTCCATCGCCGGCGCGCGCGTCCACCCTTTCGCCGGGGCCGCCTATGCCACGTCCAAGGCCGCGCTTGCCGCGCTCACCCGCGAGATGGCGCATGATTTTGGCCCGCTCGGGGTCCGGGTGAACGCCATCGCGCCGGGCGAGGTGGAGACGGCGATCCTGTCCCCCGGCACCGACAAGATCGTCGAGAAACTCCCGCTGCAGCGCCTCGGCCAGCCGAAGGAAGTGGCCGACGTGATCTGGTTCCTCTGCTCGGACCAGTCCAGCTACATCTCCGGCGCCGAGATCGAGGTGAACGGCGCGCAGCACGTCTGACGCCGTTTCAGACGCAGGGCCGCGCTGCGATTCGCGGCGCATGGTTAACGGCGCTCGGGGCAGGCCTGCGTCGGGACAGATGCCCGACAGATGCCCGACGCAAGCCAGACGGCCCAACTGGCCGGGGCAAGCCACGTTAACGCTGCGTTTCCAAGGGCTTGTCCGGCCGCGCCGCGCTGCTCCGCCCGTCCTCTGCCCCGTCAGCGTTCATCCTTCCTCAACCAATTCCCGCCCGCCTCCGCTTTGCCCTCGGCCCCCGCCTCTGTCATAAGGACGCATCCCGCGCGAGGCTCCCATGCTTGACGACACCGACGACGACATCCACCCGCTCTTCCACGGCGCGCCCAAGGGGCTGGAGTTCCGCAAGCTCCGCAAGCGCCTGGTCCAGCAGGTCCGCGAGGCGATCGACACCTATGGCATGGCCCGGCCCGGGGACCGCTGGCTGGTCTGCCTGTCCGGCGGCAAGGACAGTTACACGCTGCTGGCGATCCTGCATGAGTTGAAGTGGCGCGGCCTGCTGCCGGTGGACCTTCTGGCCTGCAACCTCGACCAGGGACAGCCGAATTTCCCGGCCACCGTCCTGCCGGAATTCCTGACGAAGATGGGCGTCCCGCACCGGATCGAGTATCAGGACACCTATTCGGTGGTGATCGACAAGATCAAGCCGGGGGGTACGATGTGCAGCCTCTGCTCCCGGCTAAGACGCGGAAATCTTTACCGGATTGCGCGGGAAGAGGGCTGCTCGACCGTCATTCTCGGCCACCACCGCGACGACATTCTTGAGACATTCTTCATGAACCTCTTCCACGGCGGTCGGCTTGCCAGCATGCCGCCGCGCCTGTTGAACGAGGACGGCGATCTCTATGTCGCCCGCCCCCTGGCCTTCGTGGCCGAGGCCGATTGCGACCGTTTTGCCCAGGCGATGAACTATCCGATCATTCCCTGCGACCTCTGTGGCAGCCAGGAGGGGTTGCAGCGCGCCCAGGTCAAGAAGCTGCTGGACGACTGGGAGGCGCGCACCCCGGGCCGCCGCCAGATCATGTTCCGCGCGCTGATGAACGTGCGGCCCTCGCACCTGGCCGATCCGGGCCTGTTCGACTTTGCCGGGCTTGCTGCAGCTCTGGCAGAAGGGGAAAATTCTACGCAACTTTCGGATGAGCGTTAAGGAACTGATCAGGAACATTTCGCTAGCCTGCCTCCGAACATGAGGTGAACCCGGGCGACCGGGAAAGGGGCTGGAATGAAGGTCGCACGGATCGCGAGTTGCCTTAACAGACCGGATTCGCTGATTTTTCTGCCGCCCGCGCTGCTGGCCGCCCTCTCCTTCGGCGGCGAGGCGGCGCTGGTCCCCCTTGCGGTGGTCTTGTTGGCCGTCCTCGCCGTCCGACGCAGATCAGGGCGAACGACCGACTCGCCCCCGGCCTCGGATCAGGTGGTCTCGGCGCTGGATGCCGCACTTGCCGAAGGGGCGGGATCCGGGGCCTCGACCGGCTGTTTCGTGATCCAGTTCGACGATGCCTCGGACCTGTGCGACCGCCACGGCCGCGTCCGCCAATCCGAGCTTCTGGCTGCCTGCATTGCCCGCCTGCGCGGCGCCCTGCGCCCCGGCGACCGGCTCTATGCGCTGGAGGATGGCAACATGGCCGTCGTCCTTGGCCCGACCCTGCGGCTGGACCTTGAGGCGATGATCGCCATCGCCGGCCGGTTGCAGCTGGTCGTACAGCAGCCGATGCCGCTTTGCCTGGATGTGGCGCAGGTCACCTGTTCGATCGGCTTCTGCCACGCCCGCTTGCTGCCGTCCCCGGACGGGCAAGCCGTTCTGGAGGCCGCCCAGATCGCCGCGGATGAGGCCGGGCGCCACCGCCCGGCCGCGATCCGCGCCTATACCAGCGACCTGGCGGGCGCCCGTTCGGCCCGCGATGCGTTGCGGGCGGATTTCGTCTCGGCGGTCGAGGGGGGGCAGATCCGCGCGCATTTCCAGCCCCAGGTCAGCACCGACAGCGGTGAGGTCACGGGTGTCGAGGCGCTGGCCCGCTGGCACCATCCCGAACGCGGCATCCTGTCGCCGGCCGAGTTTCTGCCCGCGATCGAAGGGACCGAGCTGATGCTCCAGCTGGGCCAGACGATGATCGACCAGGGACTCACGGCGCTTGCGGCCTGGGACCTCGCGGGCCTGCGGGTCCCGACGGTGGCGGTGAACCTCTCGCCGCTGGAACTGCGCGATCCCTACCTGCCCGACCGCCTGCGGTGGGAACTGGACCGCCACGACCTTTCGCCCTCCCGCCTGACGATCGAAGTGCTGGAATCGGTGATCGCCGGAGGTGCCGACGATGCAATCGCCCGAAATGTCGCCCGCATTTCCGACATGGGCTGCGGGGTCGACCTGGACGATTTTGGCACCGGCAACGCGTCGATCACCTCGATCCGCCGCTTCGCCCTGGCTCGGCTGAAGATCGACCGCTCCTTCGTGCGCGAGGTGGACATCGACCGCGGCCAGCAGCGCATCGTGACAGCGATCCTGGCGATGGCCGAGCAACTGGGCCTGGATACCCTGGCCGAAGGCGTGGAAACGCCCGGCGAACATGCGATGCTGGCCCAGCTTGGCTGCGCCCATGTGCAGGGTTATGTCCTTGCCCGCCCTCTTCCGATGGATGAGGTCGCGACCTGGCTGAGCCAGTACCGCGACCGTCTGTCCGACGCGCTGCGCATCGGCATCCGCGCCGAACGGCCCAACTGACGCATGATTTGATCGCGGCCCGCCGACGCCGGGGGCGAAACCGCTTGACCTTTGGCCGCCCCTGTCGTTGAAGCACCGCTGATCCGGATGATGCTTGGGTAACGTGCCGATGGAAGAGCAGAACAACAAGAACCTGATCCTGGCGATGGTCCTGTCCGCCGCCGTGATGATCACCTGGTTCGTCCTCTTTCCGCCGCCCGAGCCGCAGGTGACGCCGACGACTCCGTCGTCCGAACTTCTTCCGCCGACGGCCTCCGCCCCGACCGCCGAGCCCGCAGCCGGATCGACCGCCGCCGTCGAGCCGGTCCCGCAGGCTCCCCGCCTGACAATCGACACGCCGAAGCTCGCTGGGTCGATCTCGCTTCTGGGCGGTCGGATCGACGACCTGTCGCTCAAGGGTTATCGCGAGACGCTGGAGCCCGGATCCGAAACCGTCCGTCTCTTGTCGCCGGTGGGCGAGGATCTGGCCTATTACTCGGTCTTCGGCTGGCTGCCCGGCACGGGACTGGAGGCCGCTGACGTCCCCGGCGCCATGACCGAATGGACTGCGGCTGGCGGTGACCTTGCTCCTGGCCAGCCGGTGACCCTGACCTGGGCCAGCCCCAAGGGCCTGACCTTCACCCGCGAGATCGCGGTGGACGAGGACTATATGTTCACCGTCACCGACCGGGTTCGGAACGGATCGGCCGCTTCGGTCAGCCTGCAGCCCTACGGCATCATCGCGCGCCACGGCCTGCCGCAACTGCAGAACATCTTCGTCGTCCATGAAGGTGCGATCCAGCGCGCCGATGGCGAGTTGACCGAAACCGATTACGCCGACCTGACCGAATTCGAAGTCAATCCGAACGAGGGCCAGCCGGCCGAGGTCACCGAAGCCACGACCGACGGCTGGGTCGGGTTCACCGACCATTACTGGATGACGACGCTCGTCCCGGAACAGGGCAAGCCCCACAAGCAGGTGCTGAAATACGTGCCCACCTCCGGCATCTACCAGGCCGAGGTGCGCCCACCCGCGATCAGCCTGGCCGCGGGAGCCGAGACCAGCTCGACCATCCAGCTCTTCGCCGGGGCCAAGGAATGGGCCACCATCCGCGCGTATGAGATCGAGGGCGGGATCCCCGGCTTCCTTGATTCGATCGACTGGGGCTGGTTCTACTTCCTGACCAAGCCGATCTTCGCCGTGCTGCACTGGCTGAACGCGATGATCGGCAACATGGGTCTTGCCATCATCGCGCTGACCTTCTTCCTCAAGTTCCTGGTGCTGCCGCTGGCCTACAAGTCCTACGTCTCGATGGCGCGGATGAAAGAGCTGCAGCCCGAGATGGAGGCGATCAAGGAACGCGCTGGCGAGGACCGCCAGAAGCTCCAGCGCGAGATGATGGAGCTTTACCGGACCCGCAAGGTGAACCCGGCGGCGGGCTGCCTGCCGATCCTGATCCAGATCCCGATCTTCTTCGCGCTTTACAAGGTGATCTTCGTCACCATCGAACTGCGCCACGCGCCGTTCTTCGGCTGGCTGAAGGACCTTTCGGCGCCCGACCCGTCGTCGCTTTACAACTTCTTCGGCCTTCTGCCGTGGGATGCGCCGGCGACGGGCAGCCTGTTGCACCTTATCTTCATCGGCGCGCTGCCGATCCTTCTGGGCATCACCATGTGGCTGCAGCAGAAGCTGAACCCGGCGCCGACCGATCCGATGCAGCAGCAGATCTTCGCCTGGATGCCCTGGGTGTTCATGTTCATGCTCGGCGGTTTCGCCAGCGGCCTGGTGGTCTACTGGATCACCAACAACACGATCACCTTCGTCCAGCAGTACATGATCATGTGGAGCCACGGAAAACGCCCGGACATCTTCGGCAACATCCGTGAGGCGCGCGCGGCCAAAGCGGCCGCAAAGGCAGCGCCTGCGGAGCCCAAGAAGGGCAAGAAGTGACCGGACGGGTCGCGCATCTGGTCCGTCATCCGATCAAGTCGGCGGGGTATGAGCCCGTCGAAGCGGTCGAGTTGACACCGGGCGCGGCCTTCCCCTTCGATCGGATCTGGGCGGTGGCTCATGCCGCTGCGCGCCTTACGGACCCGCCGACCTGGGCGGCGAAACTGCAATTCCTGCGCGGGTGGGGCTCGGCTGATCTGATGGCGGTCTCCTGCCGGTCCGAAGCCGCTTCGGGGCAGGTCACGCTGAGCCACCCCCGGCGGCCGACCGCCAGCTTCCGCCCCGATGACCCCGGCGATGCCGCGCGGCTGATCGACTGGCTGCGCCCGCTTTGGCCCGAGACCCGGCCGGAACCTGCGCGGGTGATCCGGGTTCCGGGTCAGGCGCTGACCGACCAGGACAAGCCGCTGATCTCGATCAACAGCCTTTCCTCGCTTGCCGACCTTTCGACGCGGATGGGGCGGGATCTTTCGCCGCACCGCTTTCGTGGCAACATCTGGGTTGAGGGCTGGGAGCCTTGGGCAGAGCTTGAGCTGATCGGGCAGGAAATCCAGATCGGCGCGGCATGGCTGCGGGTCGAGGAGCCGATCGGGCGATGCCGGGCGACCGGGGCCAACCCTGCAACCGGGCAGCAGGATGCCGACACGATGGGCGCGCTGGAGTCGGGTTATGGACACACCGACTTTGGTGTCTTTGCCCGGGTGATCCAGGGCGGTGCTGTCAGCCTAGGCGATGAGGTGCGCGCATGAGTCTGGTCTTTACCCTTGCCCCCGAACCCGAGGAAGAGGCGCGCGAGGCCGGTCGGCTCTTGTTTGCGGGCCCGGTGGATTTCGTGAAGGGCGTCACCGCCATGGCCGGCCTGCCCCCGGCCGACCGGGTCGAGGTCTGTTTCGCCGGACGGTCGAATGTGGGGAAATCCAGCCTGATCAATGCTCTGACCGGGCGGAAGACCTTGGCGCGGGCCTCGAATACGCCGGGGCGGACGCAAGAGATCAACTATTTCGCGCTGGGTGAGGCGCGTTATCTGGTCGACCTGCCGGGCTATGGCTATGCCGAGGCGCCGGTCGCCATTGTCGCCAAGTGGCAGGCGCTGCTGAAGCAGTATCTCGCGGGACGCCAGACACTGCGCCGCGCCTTCGTGCTGATCGACTCACGGCACGGGGTCAAGGCGGTGGATGAAGAGATCCTGAAGCTGCTTGACCGCTCGGCTGTGACCTTCCAGACAGTGCTGACCAAGGTCGACAAGATCAATCGGACCGAACGCGCCGCGGTGATCGAGCAGGTCAAGGGGGCGCTGGCGAAGCATCCGGCGGCCTATCCCGAGGTTGTCGTGACCAGTTCCGAAAAGGGCGAGGGGATCGAAACCCTCCGTGCGATCATCGCCACCCTGGAGTGACGCCGAAGTCCGAACGGAATTCGGACCGATTTCCGTTCGCAACTCGTGGTCGCGGAGCTACCGGCCTGCGTCGTGGTCGGGGTCGGCGCCCGGCACCGGGTCATAGCCGTGACCGCCCCAGGGGTGGCAGCGGCAGAGGCGATGGACCATCAGATAGCTGCCTTTTGCCGCCCCGTGCCGCTCCAGCGCCTCAAGGGCATAGGTCGAGCAGGTGGGTTGGAACCGGCAGCCATGGCCGACCCAGGGCGACAGGAGCAGCCGGTAGGCGCGGACGGGCAGGGCGAGGATATGGGCGAGCGGTGTCATGTCCGGTGGACTGAACGCAGGGCGCGCAGAAGGTCCGCGCGCAGGTCGGAATAGGGGCGCACGACGGTGGCCTGGGGTCGCGCGACCAGCACATAGTCCCACCCGGGCCGCGCTGCAGGTGCCAGTACCTCACGCGCCAGAGCCCGAAGGCGGCGCTTGGCGCGGTTGCGGGCGACGGCGTTGCCGATTTTCTTCGACGCCGTGAAGCCTACCCGTGCGGCCGGATCGGCATCACCCCGATTGCGGGCCTGCAGCAGGAAGCCATCCGTCCCCTGTCGCCGCGCGGCAGCGCATTTCAGGAAATCGGCGCGCCTGGTCAGCACGCAAAGCGAAATCGCCGGAGAGGCTGCGGGTTCCCCGGCACCAAGGCCAGTCCCGTCCTTCTCCGGCGGTGTCATCGTGCCACCGATCGCCCCCGCAGGGGCAGGCATCAGGCGGTCAGCTTGTGGCGGCCCTTGGCGCGGCGGGCAGCCAGCACCAGACGGCCGTTCTTCGTCGCCATGCGCGCACGGAAGCCGTGGCGGCGCTTGCGAACCAGGTTCGACGGTTGAAAAGTGCGCTTCATCGCGGCTCTCCGTAATTGACCCGAACCCCGGATGGATTCGAGGGCCCTTGAACTTGAAGCCCGTCCTTTACGGGCGGTCGGCGCCCAAGTCAACGCATCCGGCGCGGATTTCCTGCAACATTTCCGCGTCCCGGACCGGGAAATGATTCAGGCGCGCCCCGATCCGGCCTTCAGGCATCAATGCCGCGTGAGGCAGACTCGCGCCCCTGTGCAATCCCCATCCTTTCGCCCATTCTCGCCCGCATGCAACCGACCAGCTATTCCCCAACGCCCTGGCTGCGCCGACTGCCCTTTCTGGCCATCCTGGTCGCCGGTCTGGCAGGCGCAGTCTTCTTCCGTGACCAGCTGAGCTTCGAGACCCTGGCCCGCCACCGCGAAGAGCTGCTGGCCCTGCGCGATGCGCATTACCTGGCCACGGTGGCGGCCTTCGTCCTGGCCTATGTCGCGATCGTCGCGCTTAGCCTGCCGGGTGGGACCGTGGCCACCTTGACCGGAGGGTTTCTTTTCGGCCTTTTCCCCGGCGTGCTGTTCAACGTCGTCTCGGCCACGGTCGGGGCCATGGTGATCTTCCTCGCGGCGCGCAGCGGGTTCGGCGCGCGGTTTTCGGCCAGGCTGGCCGAAAGCGGCGGCAAGACAGCCCGGTTGATCGAGGCGATCCGGCAGAACGAATGGTCGGTTCTTTTGCTGATGCGGCTGGTTCCTGCGGTGCCTTTCTTCCTGGCGAATCTGATCCCGGCCTTTACCGGCACGCGCCTGCCGACCTATGCCGCGACGACTTTCCTGGGGATCATCCCGGCGGGATTTGTCTTCACCTCGGTCGGCGCGGGTCTGGGCGAGGTCTTTGCCCGCGGCGAGACGCCGGACCTGGGCATCCTGTTTTCACCGCCTGTCCTTCTGCCGATCCTTGGCCTCGCGGCGCTGTCTGCCTTGCCGATGGTCTTGAAATCGCTTCGGAAAGGTATCTGACATGGGCCGGATCGACACCGATCTCTGCGTGATCGGCGCGGGCTCGGGCGGGCTGTCCGTCGCCGCGGGGGCCGTCCAGATGGGCGCGCGCGTCGTCCTGATCGAGGGCGGAGAGATGGGCGGCGATTGCCTGAATGCGGGCTGCGTGCCGTCCAAGGCGCTGATCGCCGCTGCCAAGGCGGCCGAGGTGCAGCGGCGCGGATTTCAGGGAGTGGCGGGGCGGGAGCCCCGGATCGACTTTGCCGCCGTCAAGGACCACGTCGCCGCCGTGATCGCCGAGATCGCTCCGGTCGACAGCCAGGAGCGGTTCGAGGGCCTGGGCTGTACCGTGATCCGCGCCATGGCCCGCTTCGTCTCGCCCGACCGGGTGCAGGCAGGCGAGCATGAGGTCCGGGCCCGGCGCTTCGTCATTGCCACCGGCTCGCGCCCAATGGTGCCGCCGATCCCGGGGATCGATGCGGTGCCCTATCTGACGAACGAAACCATCTTCGCCCTGCGCGAGCGGCCCGAGCATCTGCTGATCCTGGGGGGCGGTCCGATCGGGGTGGAAATGGCCCAGGCGCATCGGCGGTTGGGCTGTGAGGTCACGATCCTGGAGGCTGCCCGGATCCTGGGACGTGAGGATCCCGAGGCCGCTGCCGTCGTGATCGACCAGTTGAAGGCCGAGGGGATCGCTCTGCGGCAAGGGCAGGGGGTCGTGGGTCTGTCGTGCGGCGGGGACGGGATTCAGGCGGTGCTGGCCGATGGCAGCAAGGTCCCTGGCAGTCATCTTCTGGTCGCCGTAGGACGCCGGGTCCAGCTTGACGCGCTGAACCTGAAGGCGGCCGGGGTTGCGCATACAGCAAAGGGCGTCACGGTCACTCCCGCCTTGCGCAGCACGACGAACCGGCGGGTCTATGCCGTGGGCGATGCGGCCGGGGGGCTTCAGTTCACCCATGTCGCGAGCTGGCATGCCGGAATCGTCGTCCGCCAGGCCGTGCTGGGCCTGCCCGCCAAGGCCGATCCCCGCGCCATCCCGCGCGTGACCTACAGTGACCCAGAGCTGGCCCAGGTGGGCCAGACCGAGGCCGAGGCGCGCGAGGCCCATGGCGGCCGGCTGACCGTGGTGCGGGCCGAGCTTGCCCACAACGACCGCGCCCAGACCGAGGCGAAGGCCCGGGGCTTCGCCAAGGTCATGGTGGTCGGCGGCCGCCCGGTCGGCGCGACGATCGTCGGCCCCCAGGCGGGTGAGTTGATCGGGCTTTGGGCGCTGGCGATCAGCGCCCGGATGAAGCTTTCCGCGATTGCCGGCATGGTTGCGCCCTATCCCACGCTGGGAGAGGTTTCCAAACGCGCCGCAAGTGCCTATTTTACGCCAAAATTGTTCGGGAACCCGCTGCTGCGGCGCGTCGTGCGTCTGGTTCAGTCCTGGGTGCCCTGACAGCGGGCAAGGGCGGGTCAGGTGGCGGAACGGCAGAGAAGCTTCCTTAGGACACTGTCGGGGCGCTTCCTGATTCTGACCGTGATCTTCGTCATGCTGGCCGAGGTCCTGATCTTCGTGCCCTCGATTGCGCGCTATCGGGCGGATTTCCTTTTGACGCGGCTGAAGCAGGCGCAGATCGCCGCGCTGACCCAGCTTGCGACCGAGGACATGATCATGCCCGAGCTGGAAACCGA
>JBKHWC010000050.1:0-23782 GCA_046569765.1 Alphaproteobacteria bacterium
ATATGGGGTGCCATCCGGGCACCAGCTCCGGTCATGGGAGTATAAGACATGAACAGAACCGTTATCATCGGCGCCATCGTCGTCCTTCTGGCCGCTGGCGGCTACTACCAGTTCAGCTACAAGCCGGCCCAGGAAGCTGCCGAGGCTGCCGCCGCCGCCGCCGCTCAAGCCGAGGCTGCCGCCAAGGCCGCCGAAGAGGCTGCCGCCAAGGCCGCCGAAGAGGCTGCTGCCGCCGCGCAGAAGGCCGCTGACGAAGCCGCCGCCGCTGCCGCTGCGACCACCGAAGCCGCAACCGACGCCGCCGCTGCCGCGACCGACGCTGCGACCGATGCCGCCGCCGCGACCACCGAGGCTGCGACCGACGCCGCTGCTGCCACCACCGAAGCTGCCGGCGACGCTGCCGCGGACGCGACCGACGCTGCCGCCGCTGCTCTGGACCCGGCCAACTTCAACGCCGACGCCGTCGTCGCGCTGATCGACGGCTCGACCCTCGACGACGCGACCAAGGCCACGCTGAAGACCGCCGTCGAGGCCGCCCGCGCCAACCCGGCGCTGGTTGCCGACACCATCGCCCAGGTCAAGACCGCCCTCGGCATGTAATCCTCGGCCATCTGCCGATCCCCGAAGGCCGCGAGCATCCCTCGCGGCCTTTTCTTTGCGCAGCGCAGGACGCGGGGCGCGCAAGGCAAACGAAGAAGGCCGCAAGGTTCACCCCTGCGGCCCTGCATCTCAAGTGGTTAAGACCACCTTAACGGGATCTGGCAACTATTTGATCGGGCAGGGTAATCAGAAAATGTCCACCGTGGACAAAGTCAGATCCCGTCGCCCACGAAGGCCTTCTCGACCACGAATTCCTTCGGGTCCGAATTCGCCCCTTCCCGCAGCCCGAAGCCCTCCAGGATCGCCTTCACGTCGACGTTGAAGGCCAGCGACCCGCAGACCATCGCCCGGTCTTCCTCGGGGTTCATCTTCGGCAGGCCGAGGTCGGCGAAGACCTTGCCTGAGGCCAGGTTGTCCGTGACCCGCCCCATGTGATGGAACGCCTCCCGCGTCGTTGTCGGATAGTAGCGCAGCTTGCCCTGCACCATCTCGCCGATCAGCGGGTCGTCCTGGAGGCCCTCCACCAACTGCCGACCGTACTCCAGCTCCGCCACCTCGCGACAGGTGTGCATCATGATGACCTGGTCGAACTTCTCATAGACCTCGGGGTCCCGCATGAGGGACGCGAACGGAGCGATCCCGGTCCCCGTCGCCAGGAACCACAGCCGCTTGCCGGGCAGGAGGGCATCCACCACCAGCGTTCCCACCGGCTTCGGCCGCAGGATGATCTCGTCCCCCGGCTGGATATGCTGGAGACGACTGGTCAGTGGTCCGTCGGGCACCTTGATCGAGTAGAATTCCAGCTCTTCGTCCCAGGACGGCGAGGCGATCGAATAGGCCCGCAGCAGGGGTTTCCCCTTGTCGTCGAGCAGCCCGATCATCACGAACTCCCCCGACCGGAACCGCAGCGTGGCGGGCCGGGTCACGCGGAAAGAGAACAGCCGGTCGGTCCAGTGCGTCACACTGGTCACGACCTGCGCGTCGGGCAAGTGGGGCTTGGTGCGGGCGGCGTCCATCGTCAGGGCCTCGGTCATAATTTCGCCCTCCATAGGCGAGCCGGGGCCACAAGGGAAGTCTGTTCCCCTGCGGCGAAATCTCGGGGTGGGTTGGATCAGGCGCGGAGCCGGGCCTGGTAGTGGTTGGCCTGCCAGTCGGCCGCGCGGAACTTCCACTGGTCTTCCGGCTGGCGTTGGGCAAGCTCGTCCGGGATCTCGGCCCCGTCAAAGCCCACCCT
The DNA here is from genome assembly GCA_046569765.1 of Alphaproteobacteria bacterium. Taxonomy (GTDB): domain Bacteria; phylum Pseudomonadota; class Alphaproteobacteria; order Rhodobacterales; family Rhodobacteraceae; genus Tabrizicola. Next base: position 1,835 of record JBKHWC010000050.1, read on the forward strand.
GCGGAGCATGGCGTACTGGTCGGCGATCACCGGACCAAGGGCAAGCAGCTGGCCGGTGTAGCCCATCATCCGCAGCCGCCGCGCCACGGTGAAGGCGCGGCCGTCGTTGAAGGCCGGGAAGGCCACGCGGATCAAGGTCAGGCGGTCAAGATGCCCGGCCAGTTCTGCCGGATCGTCGGTGTTCGACAGGTCCACTGCGGTCTGGTCGGTCAGGTCGGCCAGCGCCACAACCTCGCCCTCGGTTCCCGGGCCAAAGCCCGTATCGGTCACGACAACGCTCATGCCGCGTTCTCCTTTGGGGTCCGAACGGCCTTGCCGTCGATGAAATGGATGCCACATTCGGTCTTCGCCTGCCCACGCCAGCGGCCCGCGCGGGGGTCCTCGCCGGGCTTCACGGGGCTCGTGCAGGGCGCGCAGCCGATGGACGGATAGCCCTTCGCCACCAGCGGATGCCGGGGCAGGCGGTTCTCGACCATGTATTCCTCAAGATCCTCGCGGCCCCAATGGGCCAGCGGGTTGACCTTGATGCGGAAGTCGCCCTCGTTCTCGAAGAACTGCAGCGCCTCGCGGTCGGCATTCTGGAACCGCTTGCGGCCGGTGATCCAGCCGTCGAAGGGGGCCAGCGCGCGTTCCAGCGGCTCGACCTTGCGGACGTTGCAGCAGGCGTCGGTGTTGAACTGGTGCAGCGTGTTGTCCGGGTCCTCGAAGGCCACGCGGGGCTGGGCGGCGCGGATCGTGCGGACATCGCAGAGATGCAGCTTCTCGGCCAGCTCACGCTGGTAGTCGAGCGTCTCCTGGAAGAGCATCCGCGTGTCGATGAAGAGGACCGGCGTTTCCGGCGCGATCACGCTGACAAGGTGCAGCAGCACCACCGATTCCGCCCCGAAGGACGAAACCAGCGCCACCTGGCCCAGGTCGTCATCCTTCAGCGCATGTTCCAGCACCGCGGTCGCCGAGTGGTGCTTGTAGCGCGCGTTCAGCGCGGCCACCCGCTCGGCCACCGGGCCCTGGTGGCGCCCGATCTGACCTGCGTCACGCGGCATCTTGCGCGTCTCCCGTATCGTAGAGCGCGGCCTTGAACGGCTCCATCCCGACCCGCTTGTAGGCCTGGAGGAAGGTCTCGGACGGCTCGGTGCGAAGCGCAAGATAAGCGCGCAGGATGCGTTCGATGGCGGGGACGATCTCGGTGTAGGCGAAGCCCGGGCCAGTCTTTTCCCCGATCACCGCGTCCTCGGTCCCGTCGCCGCCAAGCGTGATCTGGTAGTTCTCCACCCCCGCGCGGTCTAGGCCGAGGATCCCGATATGGCCGACATGGTGGTGGCCGCAGGCGTTGATGCAGCCCGAGATCTTGATCTTCAGCGGTCCGATCTCGTGCTCCAGCTTCAGCGCCTCGAAATGCGTGGCCAGTTCCTGCGCCACGGGGATCGAGCGGGCGGTGGCCAGAGCGCAGTAGTCCATGCCGGGGCAGGCGATGATGTCGGAGAGAAGCCCGACGTTCGCCGTTCCGAGACCCGCTTTTACCAGCGCCGCATGCAGGGCGGGCAGGTCCGACTTGTGGACATGCGGCAGGATCACGTTCTGCTCATGGCTGATGCGCAGGTCGGAATGGCCATACTTTTCAGCGAGATCGGCGAGCAACCTCATCTGGTCGCTGGTGGCGTCCCCGGGGGTCGCGCCATGCGCCTTGATGCTGACCGTGACGATCGCATACTGGTCGTTCCGGTGCTGCGTCAGGTTGGTGTCGGCCCAGGCGCGGAACACCGGGTCGGCCTTGTAGAAGGCATCGTAGGCGTCCGTGGGAGCGTTGCGGAAGGCCGGGGGTGCGAAGGCCGCGCGGATCTCGGCCAGCAGCTTCTGGTCGTTGCCGCCGAAGAGCGGACGCAGGCGGGCGAATTCCGCCTCGACCATGCGGGTGATCTCGTCGCGGCCGGTCTCGTGCAGGGTGATCTTGATCCGGGCCTTGTACTTGTTGTCGCGGCGGCCGAGCGTGTTGTAGACGCTGAGAACCGCTTCGACATAAGGCAGCAGATCGGCTTCCGGGAGGAAGTCGCGGACGGTCATGCCGACCATCGGGGTCCGGCCAAGGCCGCCGCCGACGATGACCTCGAATCCCGGCTCTCCGGCCGCGTTGCGGACCATGCGCAGGCCGATGTCATGCGCGCGGGTCACGGCGCGGTCGTTGGGGCTGCCGGTGATGGCGATCTTGAACTTTCGCGGCAGGAACTGGAACTCCGGGTGGTCCATCGACCACTGACGCAGAAGCTCGGCATAGGGGCGGGGATCGGCGATCTCGTCCGCGGCTGCACCGGCGAAATGGTCGGCGGTGACGTTGCGGACGCAGTTGCCCGAGGTCTGGATCGCGTGCATCTCGACATCGGCCAGAGCGGACAGGATCGCGGGCACGTCGGGCAGTTTCGGCCAGTTGAACTGGATGTTCTGCCGGGTGGTGAAGTGGCCGTAGCCCTTGTCCCAGGTGTCGGCGATATAGGCCAGCTGCCGCATCTGCCGCGGGCTGATCGTGCCGTAGGGAATCGCCACGCGCAGCATGTAGGCATGCAGCTGCAGGTAGAGCCCGTTCATCAGGCGCAGCGGGCGGAATTCATCCTCGGTCAGCGAACCGTCCAGCCGCCGTTCGACCTGGTTGGTGAACTGCGCGACGCGGGAACGGACGAAGGCCTCGTCGAAGTCGGAATAGGAGTACATGACGCTCAGCTCGCGAGGTCGGCTTGCTTGCCGTGGTTGTAGTTCGAGGGGCCGCGCGTGCGGAATTCCTCGCGGAAATGGGTCGGCTCGGGCCCGCGGGCGCCGGGGCGGGCATCGGCCAGATAGGGCCCGACCACAAGGAGTTTCTGGGCCGAGGCGTGCAGAAGGCGCATCTGGGCGTGGGCCTCGTCCTCGATCAGCTCGGCCTCGTGGTGGAAGGGAGACCAGCGGTCATCGGCGGTCAGATAGACCACGTCCCCCTCGCGCAGGCGGTTGGCGGTCACGATCTTCGGCGTGTAGCGGCGGCTCATCCTGGGCCTCGGTCTGCTGGGTTTCGCGGATCAATATAGGATAATTTCCCATGACGCGGCCAGTGGCCCTTGCAGATAAGGATGATTGTTCCGATACTGGCTCGAGGCGGAACAGGGTTCCTAGAAAAGCAGGAGGAAGCGAATGGCGGCCCAGCTGGACGATCTTGACCGGAAAATCCTGTCCGAGTTGCAGCAGGATGCCGAGCAGTCGCTGGACGAGATCGCGCGCAAGGTAGGGTCATCGAAGACGCCGGTCTGGAACCGGATCCGCCGGATGCGCGAGCAGGGGGTGATCACCCGCACGACGGCGATCCTGGACGCCGAGGCGCTGGGGCTGGAGGCCTGTTTCTTCGTCCTTATCCGCACGTCGGAGCACGAGGCCGAGTGGCAGCGCAAGTTCCTCAAGGCGTTGAAGGAGCGGCCCGAGGTGCTGGAGGCGCACCGGCTGGCGGGGGATATCGACTATATCCTGAAGGTGCGGGTCAAGAACGCCCGGGCCTATGACACCTTCTACCAGGCGCTGATTTCCGAAGTGCGGATCTATAACGTCACCGCGCTGCTGAGCATGGAAGAGATCAAGTCGACCACCGTCCTGCCCTTGTGACGGGCGGCTTTCAAAAGGCGCGCTGACGCGCAAGACTTTCCTCTCGTCGTCGGGCTTCGCCTCCTCCTCGGGCGTCGGGGGCGCTTCGCCCCCCGAACCCCCCGAGGATATTTGTCGAAGGAGAAGCTGGGGTCAGGCCGTGACGGGAAGCGCCTTCAGGCCATGGAAATGGTAGACGTCGCCATAATGCGGTGGCTCGGCCAGGCGCAGGCCGGGGTGGTGTCGAAAGAGGATCGGGAGCGCGAGCTGCAGTTCCAGCCGGGCGAGCGGCGCGCCCACGCAGAAATGGAGACCCGCGCCAAAGCTGGCATGGGGTTTCGGCGGGCGGGCCGGGTTGAAACGGGCGGGCTCGTCCCAGCCGCCGGGGTCGCGGTTGGCTGCGGCGAGGAGGAGGCCCACCTGGTCGCCACGGCGAAAGGTATGGCCCATGACCTCGATATCCTCATAGGCGTGCCGGGTGAACATGTGCAGCGCCGGGTCGAAGCGCAGGATTTCCTCGACCGTCGGCTCGATGGCTTCGGGGGCGAGGGCGGATAGGGGCGTGCCGGTTTCAAGCAGCGTCTTCACCCCGTTGCCGATCGTGTGGACCGTGGCCTCATGGCCCGCGTTCAGCAGCAGGATGCAGGTCGAGATGAGCTCGTCCGTCGTCAGCTTCTCGCCCTCCATCTCGGCGGCGATCAGCTGGGTGATCAGGTCGTCGGCCGGGCGGGCGCGGCGTTCTTCGACATAGCCGCGCAGGAAGGCAACGAAATCTTCGGTGGCAGCGACGGCGCGGTCCTCCATCTCGCGGGTGCGGCCGGCCATGTACATGCCGACCATCGCATTCGACCAGCGCAGGAGATCCGGCGCCATCTCCTCGGGGACGCCCAGGAGGCGGGCGATGATGCGGACCGGGAGCGGCTGGGCGAAGGCGGTCAGAAGGTCGAACTTGCCCTTGGGGAAGGCTTCGGCCAGTTCCGTGGCGAGCTGGGTGATGTCGGGGGCAAGCCCCGCGATCCTGCGCGAGGTGAAGGCGCGCAGGACCAGGTTGCGCAGCCGCGTGTGGCGCGGCGGCTCAAGCTCCAGCATCGAATGGGCCTCGACCGCGTAGAAGGGCGCGAGATGGGGCGGCACGGGCAGGGGCTCCACCGGCTCGCGTCCGAAACGGCGGTCGCGGAAGATGGCGTTCACGGCGGCGGCATTGCCGGTGCAGGTCAGGTCATAGTCGGTCCAATGGAAGAACGGCCCGGCCGCGCGGGCGCGTTCGTAGAACGGATAGGGGTTCTGGACGAAATCGGGGTCCTTGGGGGATTGCGACAGGCTTTGCATCAGGTCTTCTCCGTTCCAACAAGTTCCTGGGCGATCAGCGCGCCCAATACGACGATCGCCGCGCCAAGCGTCTGCCACCAGTTCCAGGCCCCGCCCAGCAGGAACACGATCAGCATCGTGTAAAAGGGGGCCGCGTTCATGTGCATCGAGGCCGCGCCGATCCCGATCCGGCCGACCGAGATGATCCAGAGAAGCTGGCTGAGCGCCATCGACCCGATGCCGAAGACCGCAAGGCCCGTGATTTCCAGCGGTCCGATGGCGGCCCAGTCCGGCCAGGCCCCGCGGATCAGGCCGTCAGCCAGCGCGGCGGCCAGCGCCACCATGGCGCAACCCGCGACGGTGATGGTGCTGCGGCCCAGCGACGTGAGCTCGGGCAGGGCGCGCACCGTCTCGCGGCTGCCCCAGGTGTAGCAGAGCACCGAGGCGAGGGCGGCCAGGACACCGATTCCGAAATCGACCTCGCCCCCGGCCCCGCGCACGGCGACCAGTCCACCGGCGACCGAGAGGACCAGCCCGACCGCGAGGGCGCGGGTGAAGGGGCGCTTGTCGGCCAGACATTCCAGCAGGATGCCGATCACCGGCATCACGGCGGACACGATGGCGACGGTGACGGGATCGTTGAATTGCAGAGCGATGACGATGAGGACCGAGGCAAGGCCCAGGGTGACAAAGCCGACCCAGGCCCCGGTGACCCAGTCGGCGCGCAAGACCGTCCGTCGCCCCTCGAGCAGCCACCAGACGGGCACGAGGACCAGCGCCGCCAGGGTTGCGCGTCCGGCGGTCAGGGCGACGGGCGGCATATGTGGGAGGATCAGCGTCGCCGCCGGCAGGCCCGAGGCCCAGATCGCCATCGAGGCAAGGCAGATCAGGTTGGCGGCCAGGATCGGCCGCCGGGCGCTGGGGGAAAGCGAGGTCATGCGGTCACGCTAGGGGCAGGGGCCGGGCGCGCTCTGGCCCGGGGGCGACGTCCGGTGTCGTCAGGCGGACAGGGCGGCGACGATGGCGCCGAAATCCGCGGCCTTCAGGCTGGCCCCGCCGACCAGCGCGCCGTCCACGTGGGGGATCGCGAAGATCTCGGCCGCGTTCGAGGGCTTGACCGAACCGCCGTAGAGCAGGCGCAGGCCGTCGGCCTCGGCCCCGATCAGGCCGCGCAGGCGGCTGCGGAGGAAGGTGTGGACCTCGCCGATCTCGGCCAGTGTCGGGGTGCGGCCGGTGCCGATGGCCCAGACGGGCTCATAGGCCACGACCAGGGTGGCGGCGGTCGCGCTGCCGGGGATCGAGCCGTCAAGCTGGCGGCCGATCACGCCAAGGGTCTGGCCCGCATCGCGCTCGGCCTCGGTCTCGCCGATGCAGACGATGGCGATCAGGCCCTGGGCCAACGCGGCCTCGGCCTTGGCGCGGATCTGGGCGTCGGTCTCGCCATGGTCGGTGCGGCGTTCGGAATGACCGAGGATGACATGGGTCGCGCCCGCGTCGCGCAGCATGGCGGCGGAGAGGTCGCCGGTATGTGCGCCCGAGGCTTTCGCGTGGCAGTCCTGCCCGCCGACCATCAGGGCCGTGCCGCGAGCGACCTCGGCCATGCGGGAAATGAGCGTCGCCGGGGGGCAGAGCAGCATCTCGCACGACGGCGCGGGATGGGCGGCGATCAGGGCGCGCACCTCATCCAGGTCGGCCACGGTGCCGTTCATCTTCCAGTTGCCGGCGGCGAGTTTCTTCATGGTCGGTCCCCCCTCTTTGTGGACAGGCCTAGCGCGTCAGGCGGAAAAGGAAAAGCGGGTCAGGCGTCCGGGGTTTCGCGGAACTTGATCGACTCGCCGCAGCCGCAGGCTTCGACCACATTGGGGTTGCGGAACTTGAAGCCGGATTCGATCAGGCCGGTCTCGTAGTCGATCTCGGTCCCGATCAGGAACATCTGCGCCATGGGGGCGATCATCACCCGCGCGCCGTCCTGTTCCACCACCTCGTCCAGCGGATTGACCTCGGAGACATAGTCCATCGTGTATTCCATGCCCGCGCAGCCGCCCTTCTTGACGCCGATGCGCAGGCCCTTGCTGGCCTGTTTCTCCATCAAACGCGCGATCTGGCGGGTGGCGGCGGGGGTGAGGGTGACGGCGGCCTTGCCGGGAATACCGAACATGGGGGGAACTCCTTTCCGGGTAATCTAAGGTGAAACAGTCGGGATTCCAAGCGGGGCCAGCAGGGCAAGCGTGCCATAGGCTGCGACCAGCGCCCAGCCGAACGAGGCGAGCGTGCCGATGATGACATATTCCGACAGCGCCCGGTCGTCCTTGACCGCGCCGAAGCGCAGGATCGACTTGGCCGCCATCAGAAGCCCCACGCCCTCGGGCTGGCCGAGGAGGACGAGGGTGAAGATCAGTCCGCGTTCCAGAAGCCCGATCACGCGGCCCGCGCCCGGCAGGCTTTCGGCGGTGACTTCGGGCGGCAGACGCTCGGCAAAGGGCTGCATGAGGAGGCCCACGGCAAAGCCCCCGGCGCGGGTCGCGAGGATGAGGCCAGCCGCCAAGGCCATGAGGGCGGGAAGCGGGGGCAGGGGGGACGCCTCGGCCCAGAACCCGGTGCCAAGGATGCCACCATCCGCGCCGGTGACGTCAGAGGCCCAGAGGCCCTGGGACCAGAGGTCGGGGAACCACAGGGCCAGGGCGAGGAGGCTTGCCAGATGCAGCGCCTGATCGCCGAGGAAGAGGGCAAGCGCCTCGCGGCCCTTGAGCGCCGAGGCAAGGGCCAGCTTGCCGATGTCGATCCCGACATGAACCAGCGCCAGCGCCAGAAGCGCGAGGTGAAGCGAGCCGGTCGCGGCGACCAGCGTGGCATAGACCGTGGCGAAATGCAGCGCCAGCATCAGGGGTTGCCGCTTGTTGGCCGCCATCCGGTTGGTCTGAAAGACAAAATCGGCAAGCGCATGGGCAAGAAGCAGGGCAACAAAGGTTTCGATCATGGCGCTGGATCCCGGCTGTCGCGGCTTTTCAGAGCTTCCCACCGACCCAGGACCGAAGCAATAGCGTGGCAGCCAGCCCCGCGCACCCGGTCGTTTACCGCTTGTGGGCTGATCCCGAGGACTGTGCCGATCTGATGCAGAGTTGTGGCCCTTGCGGGATTTGACAGGTAAAGCGCCGCGGCCTCGGCCTGAGCGGCGGTCCACCGGCTCATCCGTTCGCCGAGAAGATCGACGATCATTTCGTCCTGGGCGACGACAGTCTCCCCCGCGATGGCAAGGCGCCAGGCGTCGCCGATCTTGTCCAGACCTTTACCGGAGAGCTGGAAGGCCGCACCGGAAGCATCGCCCAGGTCGGCCGAGCCGAGGGTCTCGACCGGACCGATGCCGATCGAGATGCGGCTTTCCATTCCCAGCGCCACCTGGCTGGCCTGCAGGACGACCGCAGCGCGCAGCGCGAACCAGGGGTGATGCAGAACGATCTGCCAGCCATCGCCACGGAACCGGGTGAAACGTGTGGAACTGGGGGCCGCGCCCCATCCCTTCATGCCATCCGCTGCCTCGCGCAGCGACCGCATGGCAGCGTCAATCCGGTCCTTGGACTTCCGTGTAGACCGGACAAGGTCGCCCGTGAGGACTGCAATCCGTTCCATGAGGCCCCTGGGCTTGATCTGTGGTCTATCAAGTCCTAGGGCCTTAAACCTAAAAAATCAAGTCTGAGGACTTGAGGCTACATGAAGCCCAGTTCCAGCCGGGCCTCGTCGGACATCATGTCCATGCCCCAAGGCGGGTCGAAGGTCATGTGGACATCGACCTGCTTGACCCCAGGCAGGGGCTCAACCGCGTTGGCGACCCAGCCCGGCATCTCGCCCGCCACGGGGCAACCCGGAGCGGTGAGCGTCATGGTGATATCGACCTCGTTCTCGGCGCCGATCTCGATCGTGTAGACGAGGCCAAGGTCGAAGATGTTGACCGGGATTTCCGGGTCAAAGACGGTGCGGCACGCCTCGACGATCTGCGGGTAAAGCGGATGGTCGGTGCTGGAGGGCTTGATCAGCGGCGCGCCCTCGATCTGGTCCTGCATGTCTTCGGTCCCGGATGGTTGTTGACCGATTATATAGGAAATCGGCCAGGAAAGGTCCAGAGCCCGGAGACAAGCGATCAGAACGGGATTTCGTCGTCCATGTCGGACCGGCCGCCGCCGCCCGAGGACGAGCCGCCGCCAAAGCCGCCGCGTCCGCCGCCCGAGCCGCCGCCACCGTAGCCGCCCGACGATGCGCCGCCGCCCTCATCATAGCCGCCGCGGTCGTCATAGCCACCGCCACCGCCGCCGCCTTCACCCCGGCCGCCAAGCAGCGTCAGGTTGCCGGAGTAGGGCCGCAGCACGACTTCGGTCGTGTACTTGTCCTGGCCGGACTGGTCCTGCCATTTCCGCGTCTCGAGCTGGCCCTCAATGTAGACGGTCGAGCCTTTCTTCAGGTATTGCTCGGCGATCTTGCCCAGAGCCTCGTTGAAGATGGCAACCGAGTGCCATTCGGTACGCTCTTTCCGCTCGCCTGTGTTGCGGTCGCGCCAGGTCTCGGACGTGGCGATGCGCAGGTTCACTACCTTGCCGCCGTTCTGGAAGCTGCGCACCTCGGGGTCGCGGCCGAGGTTGCCGATGAGAATGACCTTGTTGACCGACCCCGCCATGCGATTCTCCCTTGCGTGTCTTTCCGCGCAGCATCGGCGCGCTTGGTTAACAAACCTATACCGACGCCCCACGACCGCCGCAACGTGACTTGGGACGTCTTGATCGGCGGTTTCCTGCCCCGAGGGGGCGGCGGGTGCGGAAAACCTGCCGAATCCCGGATGGAAAATCCCGCTTTTCCGGCTATAGTCCCCGGCGGAAAACGAAAAGACGGGGTGACAGGTGACAGCTTCCGGCATGGCGATGGCCCGGCTTGCGCTGGTCTGCGCTCTGGTCCTGACCAGCGGCGTGGCGTCGGGCGAGGGGCTGCAGCTCAGCGGCTCGACCAAGTCGCGCACGGCTCTCTTCGCTTCGCAGGCCGATCTTATCGACCGCAAGCTGAAGAAGCAGTACAGCGGCTCGGTCAAGTACACGCCCAAGTACAAGCAGGGAGAAGAGGTCGCCTCCGAGTCAGTTCCGAAGTTCCGCGGCAACTACAAGGGCAAGTATCTCGAGGTCGCGAAGGCGGCAGCACGCAAGCACGGCGTGCCCGAGGACCTGTTCCTGCGTCTGGTGCAGCAGGAATCGGGCTGGAACCCTGTGGCCGTCAGCACGAAGGGTGCAACCGGGCTGGCGCAGCTGATGCCGGGGACGGCGCAGAAGCTGGGCGTGGACATCGACGATCCGCATCAGAACCTGGACGGCGGGGCGCGCTATCTGCGGATGATGTACGACAAGTTCGGCAGCTGGAAACTGGCGCTGGCCGCCTACAATGCCGGCCCCGGCGCGGTCGAGCGGCATGACGGCATCCCGCCCTATGCCGAGACCGAGAACTATGTGAAAGCCATTCTGGGATAAGCACAGGGGCAGGGTGGGCGATATCGCCCAACCCACGCTTGTCCTTGCCCTATTCGGCGGCGATCTTGATCACCGGCTCCATCTTGGCCAGCACCTCGCGCGACAGGTGGCACTTGATCTGGTGGCCGCCCTCCAGCACCTGAACGGGCGGGACCTCGCGCTCGCACAGGCCGCCGGTGACCTGGGATTTCCAGCGGCAGCGGGTCTGGAACGGGCAGCCCGGCGGTGGGTTCATCGCCGAGGGGATGTCACCTTCCAGCACGATCCGCTTGCGCTGCACATGCGTGTCGGCGATGGGCACGGCGGAGAGGAGCGCCTCGGTATAGGGGTGGTATGGAGGCGAGAAGACCTGGTCGGTTGAGCCCATCTCGACCACATGGCCAAGGTACATGACCATCACCCGGTCGCTCAGATATCGCACGATCGACAGGTCGTGACTGATGAAAAGAAGCGTCGTGCGGTTCTCACGCTGGATCTCCATCAGAAGGTCGGTGACGGCGGCCTGCACGCTGACGTCCAGCGCGCTGACGGGTTCATCCGCCACCACCACCTTTGCCCCACCGGCAAACGCCCGCGCGATGCCCACCCTCTGCTTCTGTCCGCCGGACAGTTGCCGGGGCATCCGCTCGGCAAAGGCGCGGGGGAGTTTCACCAGGTCGAGAAGCTCCAGCATCCGCTGGTGGCGTTCGGCGTCCGACGTGCCGTAGCGGAATATCTCCAGCGCGCGGATGATCTGCCGACCTACGGTCATTGACGGATTCAGCGTGTCGAAGGGGTTCTGGAACACCATCTGCACGCTGGAGACGGTGTCGGTATTGCGCTTCTGGATCGGGGTCGACTGGACGTTTTCGTCAAACAGCATGATGCTGCCGCTGGTCGCCGTTTCCAGACCCATCAGCACCTTGGCGAAGGTGGACTTGCCGCAGCCCGACTCGCCGACGATGGCCAGCGTCTCGCCCTCGCGCGCCTCGAAGCTGAGCGTCTCATTGGCCTTGACCACCTTGGTTGCCCCGCCGCCGAAGGCGCTGGTGGACACCGAATAGTATTTCTTGAGGTCATCCATCTTCAGGACAACTTCGCCGATCGGGGCCTTCGCCTTGACCTCGCGTTTCGCGGGGGGGGCGGCCCAGTCGATCTCTTGCCAGCGCAGGCAGCGGGTCTCATGCCGGTCGCCGCCGGGGACGGGGAACATCGGCACGTCGGCGGCGTCGCAGCGGCCCTTCTGGAAATAGTCGCAGCGGGGGCCGAAGTTGCACCCGGGGGGGCGTTCGTGGGGCAGGGGGAAGTTGCCGGGGATCGAGATCAGGGGGCGCGCATTCTTGTCGGCGCCGGGCAGCGGGATCGAGCGGAAAAGCGCCTGGGTGTAGGGGTGGCGCATTTCGTCGAAGACTTCGGTCACATCGCCGGTCTCGACCGCCTCGCCGGAATACATCACGCAGATGCGGTCGCAGACATCCATCACCAGGCCAAGGTTGTGGCTGATGAAGAGCATGGAGGTGCCGTATTTCTCGCCCAGCTCTTTCACCAGATCGACGATCCCGGCCTCGACCGTCACGTCGAGCGCAGTGGTGGGTTCGTCCAGGATCAGAAGCGCGGGCTTGGCCATCAGCGCCATGGCGATGACGATGCGCTGCTGCTGGCCGCCCGAAAGCTGGTGCGGATAGGCGTTGATGATCCGGTCTGGGTCGGGCAGGCGCACGTCGGCGACGATCTGGCGGGCGAGCGCCCAGGCCTCGGCCTTGGACATGCCGGAATGGATCATCGGCACTTCGGCCAGCTGCGCGCCGACCTTCATCGCCGGGTTCAGGCTGGCCATTGGCTCCTGGTAGATCATCGCGATTTCCGAGCCGCGGATGTGGCGCAGCTCCTCTTCGTTCATCGTGGTCAGGTCGCGCCCCTTGAACCGGATCGACCCGCCGACGATCTTTCCGGTCTTGCCAAGCTCGCGCATCACGGCAAGCGCCACGGTCGACTTGCCGCAGCCGGATTCGCCGACAAGGCCCATCGCTTCGCCGGCCATGACGGTGCAGGAGAAATCCATCACCGCGGGGATTTCGCGCAGGCGGGTGAAGAAGGAGATCGAGAGATGCTCGATTTCCAGGATCGGTTTGGACGGGTCCCAGTCTGCCATGGCGGTCTCCTTTGGCGGGCGGTGGACCGGGGGTTTCACACCCCCGGACCCCCGTGGGATATTTGGGCAAAGATGAAAGTCATCAGTCTTTCAGGCTTTCTTCGCGCAGGCCGTCGGCCAGAAGGTTCAGGCCAAGTACCAGGCTCATCAGCGCAAGCGCCGGGGCCAGCGCCGAATGGGGGAAAAGTGCGAGCGTCTTGCGGCCATCGTCGATGGTCGAGCCCCAGTCGGGGCTGTCCGGCGCAACGCCCAGGCCGAAGAAGCCCAGCGTGCCGAGGAGGATCGTGGTGTAGCCGATCCGCAGGCAGAAGTCGACGATCAGCGGCCCGCGGGCATTGGGCAGGATCTCCCACAGCATGATGTACCAGGGGCCTTCGCCCCTTGTCTGGCCGGCGGCGACATAGTCGCGCGCCTTCAGGTCCATCACGATGCCGCGCACGATGCGGAACACGGTGGGCGAGTTCACGAAGACCACCGAAACGAAGACGTTCAGCAGGTTCGGGTCCATCGACCAGACGCCCAGCGGGTCCATGTTGAAGGCAAGGCCGGAATAGGCCCAGAGGCCCAGGACCAGCACGATGCCGACATAGAGATTCCGCTTCCCCGGATCGGTGAAGAAGCGGGCGTTGAAGAGGACGGTCAGGAAGATGATCGGGAACAGGAACAGCACCGCCGCCATCACGACCGGGATGCCGGTCAGCCGGATCTCGGGCGTCACCAGAAGGTAGAAGAGCAGGATCACCGGGAAGGCCAGCACCAGGTTCGACAGGAAGGACAGGACGGTATCCAGCCGACCGCCGAAATAGCCAGCGGGCACGCCGAGGGTGATCCCGACCATGAAGGCGAAAAGCGTCGCCGCCGGGGCGATCGAGAGGACCGAGCGCGCGCCCATCACCATCCGGCTGAAGACATCGCGGGCCAGGTGGTCGCCACCCAGCAGGAAGTGGCTGTAGGCGCCCTCGATCTCTCCGGCAAGCGGCGTGCCCAGGGGCTTGTTCTTCATGCCCGAGAACTGCGCATAGGGGTCGAATGTGATGATCTGGTCGGCGAAAAGTGCGGTGAAGACCCAGAACATCACCAGGCCGAAGCCGATCATCCCCACCGGGCTGTCGAAGAGCTTGCCATAAAGGCCCAGTCGCCGCTTGAAACTGATCGAGACGGCGTAGGTCGCGGCCAGCGCCAGCCAGACCGGCCAGAACTGCATCAGGATGCGGCCCAGGATGGCTGAATAGGAAAGGGTGTCCATCGCCCGCGCCCCTTACGAAAGCCGGATGCGCGGGTTCAGGAAGACATAGCCGATGTCCGAGATTAGCTGGGTTACCAGCACCACGAACACCGCCACGACCGAACAGCCGAGCAGGAGGTTGATGTCGTTGTTGCCCGCGGCCTGCACCAGCGTCCAGCCGAAGCCCTTGTAGTTGAACAGGGTCTCGACGATCACGACGCCGTTCAGCAGCCAGGGGAACTGCAGCATGATCACGGTGAAGGGCGCAATCAGGGCGTTGCGCAGCGCGTGTTTCAGCACGACCTGGGCAAAGCTGACCCCCTTGAGCCGCGCTGTGCGGATATATTGCGCGGTCATCACTTCGGTCATGCTCGCGCGGGTCATCCGGGCGATGTAGCCGATGCCGTAAAGCGCGATGGTCATCACCGGCAGGGTAAAGCTCCAGAAGCTGATGTTGTCAGGGGAAGAAGCGCCAAGGAACAGGGTCCTGCCGTCGATCCAGCCCCAGTCGGCCAGGATCGGCGAGAGGCCGGTCACGGGAGAGGCCAGCAGCGCCACCAGGATCACGCCCGAGACATATTCCGGCGTCGCCGTTGTGGCGATCGAGAAGGTAGAGAGGACGCGGTCCGTCCGGCTGCCTTCGCGCATCCCGGCGACGACGCCGATGATCAGCGAGGAGGGGATCATCACGATCATCACCCAGAGCATCAACCAGCCGGTCGAGGCGAGCATCCCGCCGAGATAAGGCAGGACCTCGGTTTTGGCGAAAGTGGAATAGCCCCAGTCGCCCTGCAGGATGCCACAATAGCGCGGGGCGGTAGCGGGATCCTGGCCCGCTTCCATGCAGCGGCCGCGGGCAACGCCGTTTTCGTCCACGCTGGTCCAGCCCGGCACCACGCCAAGCCACTGCCCGTAGCGCAGGAAGACCGACCCGCCATGGCCATTCTGCTCGATCCAGCCGGCGACGGCCTCGTCCGACATGCGGACAGATCCCTCGCTGCGGGCGAGCTTCTCAAGGTTCGGGGGCAGGTTCGTGAGATAAAAGACGACGAAGGTCAGCACGAAGGCCGTCAGAAGCATAAGCCCCAGGCGGCGTGCCACGAATATCAGCATAAGGCTACCTCTGCTCCATGCGGGCAAGGCAATCTGCCGCTGCGACACGGCAGGCTGGGATGTGCCGAGGGGCCGGGCACGCAGGGCGTGCCCGGCCGGTCACGGGATCAGGCAACCGACCACTTGTAGTGCAGGTGGTCGTTCGACGGGTGCCGCTCGACGTTGAAGCCTTCCTTGACGTGGGCGAAGAGCGAGCGCCAGTAGGGCTGGATGATATAGCCC
The DNA here is from genome assembly GCA_046569765.1 of Alphaproteobacteria bacterium. GTDB lineage: Bacteria > Pseudomonadota > Alphaproteobacteria > Rhodobacterales > Rhodobacteraceae > Tabrizicola. Next base: position 16,932 of record JBKHWC010000050.1, read on the forward strand.
TCGTCCTGCAGGATCGCTTCCAGCTTGGCCATCACCTCGCGCCGGGCGTCGGCATCGGCCAGCGCCAGGGCCTGGACCATCGCGGCGTCGAACTCGGGGTTGGACATGCCGGTCTCGTTCCAGGAGCCCGTCGAGGTATAGGCCAGCGACATGTTCTGCACCGCCAGCGGCCGGTGGTTCCAGGCCGTGGAGCTGAACGGGTACTTCTGCCAGTCGTTCCAGAAGGTCGATCCCGGCATGACCGTGTGCTTGACGTTCATGCCCGCGTCCTTCAGCTGCGCTACCACGGCGGCGGTGGTCGCGGCCTCGAACCCGTCGTCCAGCGAGATCACCTCGAACTCGGTGTCCTTCAGGCCGGCAGCTTCCAGCGCCGGGACCAGCTTGGACGGGTCGATCACCTGTGGCGGGAGTTCCGCATATTCCGGGTGGACCGGGCAGGCATGGTGGTTTTCCGCGGTGGTGCCCAGGTTGTTGTAGCCCAGTTCCAGCACGACTTTCGGGTCCACCGCCAGCTGGACTGCCTGACGCAGCGCCTTGTCCTTGTAGAGGTCCGAGGTGGCCGAGTTCATCCGCACCACGATGGTGGCGGCGGTGACGACTTCCAGCTTCTTCCAGCCCAGCGCGTCCATCTGCTCGATGAAATCGCCGGTGGTCTCGTAGTTGCAGTCGATCTCGTCGGCCGCGGCAAGGTTCACCATGGTCGACGGGTCGGTGCCGAAGTCGATGTAGTGGATTTCATCCAGCGGCGCGGTGCCACCCCACCAGGTATGGTTCGGCGCGCGGACGAGAACCGCCTTCTGCCCGACCGAGACTTCCTGCGGGATATAGGGACCGGTGCCGATCGGGTTCGTGGCCGGGTCCGAGCCGTCGACATAGCTGGAATGGACCACCGCGCAGGGATAGTCGGCGATGTTCGGCACGATCGCCACGTCCGAGGAGGACAGGTTCAACTGGACGGTGAAATCGTCGACCTTGACGACGGCGCCATCGCGCAGCTTCTTGGTCGTCTCGTCGGCCAGCGACAGGAAGCGGCTGGAGGTCGAGTTGCCCTCGACCGTGCCGTCGGCCCAGCGGGCGAAGTTGCGGATCACGTCATCGGCGGTGAAATCGTCGCCGTTGTTCCACTTGACGCCCTGGCGCACCTTCAGAGTGTACTGCGTGGCATCGGCATTGGCTTCCCAGCTTTCCAGCAGGCGCCCCTCGAAGGTGCCGTCGGCGTTGTACTGGATCAGATACTCCAGCCAGCCGCGGTAGATGTTCGCGATCTGCGGCCAGTCGGCGGTGCGCGGGTCCTTGGTGCCCTTCACCTCCATCGCGCAGCGGATGATGCCGCCGACCTTGGCCTCCTGGGCCTGGGCGGGGGTGGGCAGGCCGATCAGGCCATAGGCGGTCGCGGCCGAAACGCCAAGGGCGGTCGAGCGGCTGAGGAACTCGCGCCGGCTGATCTTGCCGGCGGTGTATTCCTCGGCATGCATCCTTGCCGCCGGGTGCAGCCGGGCGGCTTCGGTCTTGTGGGTCATCTTCGTCTCCCTGACAGGCATTATCGTGTTATCATTATACGTTTCGGTCGCCCGAAACCGCTGGCCTTCGTCCCGTCGTGCCCAGTCGGCCGCGCCGGGACTGCCGCGTCTTCCGCGCTTCCCCAAGTCTATAGCGCAACTTTTTCGGCCGCGCGTCAACGACTGCTTTCGTCGCTTCATGTGGCAAATACGACATGTTTCTGTCGAAAACGCAACCACTCACCCGGAGATTGTGGTCACAAGCCGCGGCGGAAGGCCGTGGGCGACTTGCCGGTCAGGTGCTGGAAGGCACGGGTGAAATAGGCGGCCGAGTTGAAGCCCAGTTGTTCGGCGATACGGCCGACCGGAAGCTGGGTCTCGGTCAGGAGTTTCCTTGCCTCGAAAAGGCGGCGATCCTGCAGAAGTGCGCTGGCCGGGCGGCCGGAAGTCGCGTTGCAGCAGCGGGTCAGGTGGGTGGGTGTGACGCCCAGCGCGGTCGCGAAATTGGCCACGTTCATCCCGGTGCGGAAATTCCGTTCCAGAAGCGCGGTATAGCGCGCGACCAGCCGCCTGGTGGCATCAGGTTTCGGCGCCTCGCCCGGTTCGGCCTTCTTCGCCTGACGTTCCAGCCACACGCCCAGAAGGCCCATGTAGTGCTGGGTCGCTCGGTCATGGGCGGGGACATCGCTTTCCAGTTCGCGCAGGATCGAATCGAGCAGGATGTTGACCTCCTGCTGGGCATGGACCTCGCGGATGCGCAGATGAAGCGGTGTCTTCGGCAGGACCAGATCGCAGTCGCGGCCAAAAAAGACGGCAGTGCCAAAAACTTGCGGACCGGCCTCGAAGCCGTGCATGACACCGGCCGGAATGAAGATCGCGTTGTGCGCGGTATAGCCCCGGGTCACGCCGGCGATGGTGATCCGGCCCTGGCCCTTGGTGAACCACAACAGGCAGGGCTCCGACAGCGAGCGCATCGCCTCGACCCGCCAGCGGCCGCCGGCCGAGAGGCGGGGGATGGCGACAAGGCGGTAGGAAGAAATCGGCGACGGCTTGTTCATCGCGCCCGGGTCCCGTGACTGAGGTTGCAGGGCCAGTAAACCAGCAAGGCGCTCACCGCCCAAGCGGATTTCGGCGGCCGGGGGCCGACTTGTCCACCGAAATCAGAATATCCTGTGCATAACCCTGTGGACAAGCGGAAATCCGCCTGAAGGTCGTGCCGCAATCCTCGGTTATGGCAAGGAAATCCGGCGCCAGGTCTTCATGTTCGATCTGAACCAGGTCCGCTGCCGTTTGGCGTACTGCCGACTGGCAAGAGTCGCGGCCTCGGTCGCGGTTTCCAGCGACATCTCGCCCTTCAGATGCGCGATCAGTTCCGGCCCTCCGATGGCCTTGGCGGATGGGCGGCGCGCGTCCCAGCCGGGCAGGTTCGCCCGTGCCTCATCCAACGCGCCTTCGGTCAGCATCTGGTGAAAACGCCGGTCGATCCGGGCGTTGAGCCAAGGGACATCGGGCTCCAGCACCAGGGCCTCGGCCCGATCGAGGGGCAGAAGCGGCGGGGGCGTCTCGTCCTGCCAGGATGCCAGGCCGCGGCCAGTCGCCCGCCAGACCTCCCAGGCGCGCTGGACGCGGACGGGATTCAGCGGGTCAGTCCGGGCGCGGGTGGCGGGGTCAAGCTCGGCCAGAAGGGCCTCGCGCCCCTCGGCCGCAAGGCGGGCGTCGGCCTCGGCGCGGACCTCGGGCGGCACATCGGGGATTTCGGCAAGGCCCCTGGTCAAGGCATTGAAATTCAGGCCGGTTCCACCTACGATCACCACGGGGTGGAGCAGCAGCGGCGCCACCTCGCGCAGCCAATGACCGACGGAATAGGGCTGGTCGCGGCCGACATGTCCGTAAAGCGCATGGGGCAGGGCGGCCTCGTCTTCCGCGCTGGGGCGGGCGGTCAGGACGCGCCAGTTCGAATAGACTTGCAGGGCATCGGCGTTGACGATCAGCCGTCCGTCACGCGCCGCAAGCTCCATCGCCAGGGCGGATTTCCCGCTGGCGGTGGGCCCGGCGATCAGTACGGGCGCCTCGCGCGATATGCTGCCTGTCTGCACCAGAAACCCCGGTTGAACCCGCCGGGGTTTTGCGACATTTTGCGCCGCAGTCCAAACACAAAACGAAATGCAGAGGGTGCCATGTCCGAAACAGCCGGGGCAGCGGTCAAGTACAACCGCGTGATGCTGAAGATCTCGGGCGAGGCGCTGATGGGCGACCAGGGCTATGGCCTGCATCCGCCCACCGTTGCCAGAATCGCCGAAGAGGTGAAATCGGTCCGCGACCTGGGCGTCGAGATCTGCATGGTCATCGGCGGCGGCAACATCTTCCGCGGGCTGCAAGGCAGCGCCCAGGGGATGGAGCGGACGACGGCCGACTACATGGGGATGCTGGCCACGGTGATGAACGCGCTGGCCATGCAGGCCGCGCTGGAGGCCATCGGCGTCTTCACCCGGGTGATCAGCGCGATTCCGATGGATCAGGTCTGCGAACCCTACATCCGCCGCCGCGCCGTCCGGCACCTGGAGAAGAAGCGGGTCTGCATCTTCGCCGCCGGCACCGGCAACCCCTATTTCACCACCGATACCGCCGCGACGCTGCGCGCCAGCGAGATGGCCTGCCAGGCGATCTTCAAGGGCACCAAGGTGGACGGGGTCTATGACAAGGATCCCAAGAAGCACGCCGATGCCAAACGCTACGACCATGTGAGCTATGACGAGGTGCTGGAGAAGCATCTGGGCGTCATGGACGCGACGGCGATCGCCCTGGCCCGCGACAACGACCTGCCGATCATCGTCTTCTCGCTGGACGAACCCGGCGGCTTCCGGGGGATCCTCGCGGGCGAGGGGACCTATACCAGAGTGCAGGGCTGAAGCGGTCCGCACGGCTTTGGCCTATACCCCCGCCCCGCGCCTCTGCTATAGAGCCGGAAACCCTGGGGGCTTTTCGCCCCCATGACGCTTTGAAGGACATGTCCCATGGCACATGAAGAAATCGAGATCGACACCGACGACCTCCAGCGCCGCATGGATGGCGCGATGAACGCGCTGAAGCACGAATTCGCCAGCCTGCGGACGGGGCGGGCCAGCGCCTCGATCGTCGATCCGATCCAGGTCGAGGCCTACGGCCAGATGACCCCGATCAACCAGCTGGGCACCGTCAACGTGCCGGAACCCCGGATGGTGGTGATCAACGTCTGGGACAAGGCGATGGTCGGCAAGGTGGAAAAGGCGATCCGCGAAAGCGGCATCGGGATCAACCCGGTCACCGACGGCCCGCTGATCCGCCTGCCGATCCCCGAGCTGAACGAGGAACGCCGCAAGCAGCTGTCGAAGGTCGCCGCCGGTTATGCCGAGAACGCCAAGATCGCGATCCGCAACGTCCGCCGCGACGGGATGGACCAGATCAAGAAGGCCAAGACCGCCGGGATGAGCGAGGACGACCAGAAGATGTGGGCCGACGAGGTGCAGGAGATGACCGACAAGGCCATCGCCGCCGTGGACAAGGCTCTTGAGGTCAAGCAGGCCGAGATCATGCAGGTCTGAGGCGGAGTCGGGCGGGTGTCGAAGGATCTGGCAAGCGACGCCGCCCTGCGGCCGGTCAACCACCTGGCGATCATCATGGACGGGAATGGCCGCTGGGCCACGAACCGGGGCTGGCCGCGTCTTGTCGGCCATCGCCGCGGGGCCGAGCGGGTGCGCGATATCGTCAATGCCGCGCCGGACCTCGGGATCAAGTGGCTGACGCTTTATGCGTTTTCGACCGAGAACTGGAAACGCTCGACCGAGGAAGTGCTGGGCCTGATGGCGATCTTCGCCCGCTTCATCGAGCGCGAGGCCAACCGGCTGGCAAAAGCGGGGGTGCGGGTGCGCTTCATCGGCGACCGTGGTCGGCTGGACCCCAAGCTGCAGCGTCTCATGGCCGGGATCGAGGCGCGGACGGCGGATTGCGAAAGGCTGAACCTGACGCTGGCGGTCAACTACGGCGGCCGGGACGAAATCCTGCGCGCGGTCAAGAAGATCGCCCAGGATGTGGCGGCCGGAATCCTGGATCCGCAGGCCTTGACCGAAGGCGCCTTTGCCGGGCGGCTGGATACTGGCGGTTTGCCGGACCCGGACCTGGTACTTCGCACCAGCGGCGAGACCCGGACCTCGAACTTCCTGCCTTGGCAAGCTGCCTATGCCGAGTATGAATTCACCGGCTCGCTCTGGCCCGATTTCACCGCCGAGGAACTGTCCGGCATCATCGCCCGTTTCGGCAACCGCGAACGGCGGTTCGGAGGGGTGCTGCGATGAACGAAGAGCCGGAGAACGCGACCTCCATCCCACCGGGACGGCCGGTCGGGCGCTGGGAGGATCTGCGCAAGCGGATCGTGTCGGCCGTGGTGCTGGTCGCGGTGGGTGGGGCCGAGATCTGGCTGGGCGGGCCGTCCTTTGCCGTGCTGGTCATCCTTCTGACCGGGGCGATGGTCTGGGAACTGGCGACGATGACGGCCCCGGATCATCAGAACACGCCGCTGGGGCTGGCGGCCCTCGCCTCGGCCAGTCTGGGATCGGCGCTGTTTCTGGATGATCCGTTTGCGACGGCCTTCCTGCTGGTCCCCGCGCTGGCGATCGCGCTTACCGACCGGCGCGACCGGCGGCTGTCCAGCCTCTATTCGGTGGCGATCATGGTGGCGGGCTATGGGCTGGTCGACCTGCGGATGACGGCAGGGACGCCGGTGATCCTTTGGCTGGTGCTGATCGTCGTGGCCTCGGATGTGCTGGGGTATTTCGTCGGGCGGATCCTGGGCGGGCCGAAGTTCTGGCCGGCGATCAGCCCGAAGAAGACCTGGAGCGGCACGGTCGCGGGCTGGGCAGGGGCGGGCCTGGTGGGGCTGGGTTTCTGGCTGGCGGGCTATGGCGGGCCGGTCCTGGTCGTGCTGTCGGCGCTGATCGCCCTTGCCGGGCAGATGGGCGACATCTGGGAAAGCTGGATCAAGCGGCGCTGCGGGGTGAAGGATGCCTCGACGCTGATTCCCGGCCATGGCGGGGTGCTGGACCGCTTTGACGCGCTGATCGTGGCCATCGTGGCTCTGATGCTGCTGGGGCTGGTGCTAGAGTTGCCCCTGCCGGGCGTGGCAGGCTGATGCGCAGCGTCTCGATCTTCGGGGTGACGGGGTCCATCGGCGCGCAGACGGTGGATCTGCTGCGCCGGGCAGAGCCGGGGGCCTACCGGGTGGTCGCGGTCACCGGAGGCCGGAACCTTGCCGGTCTGGCCGAGGCAGCGCGGGAGTTGCGGGCGGAACTGGCGGTCTGCGCCGATCCGGCCGGGCTG